>JASHRV010000002.1 GCA_030037175.1 Acetobacteraceae bacterium | reverse complement strand
GTTGTCGATGCGTCGGGCGGTGCATAGGTTTGAGCGCAGAGATTGGGTTGTTCGGGCGCGGGCGGCGAGAGGGCCAGGTCCGGGTTCATGTGAGGAGGATGGTGATGAGCGGGCTCACGATTGCGCATCGTCCGGCGGGGTTTTCGCGGCCGGTTCGGGTTCTGGCGGTGGCGTTCGAGAAGGTGGCGGGGCTGCTTCGCGTGTGGCGGCGGAGGCAGCGCGAGCGGGCTTCGTTCCTGGCGCTGAGCGATGTCGAGCTTCAGGATCTCGGGATCAGCCGGGCGCAGGCGAATTTCGATTCCTACAGGCCGTTCTGGCGCGGCTGAGCCCGGGCATCCGCTTTCAAGCGAATGGATTGCAAAGGCTCCGCCTTTGCTGGCGGCGGGGTCCCCAACGCGCAAGCGCGTTGGGGTGCCGTCCAGGGGCAAGGCCCCTGGCCTTTTTCGACTGCCTGCCGGCGAAGCGCCGGGGGGGAAAAACTCAGTCGAGGATGAAGACGGTGGCGCCTTCCTCGGTGCGGACGCGGTGGGCGGGGGTTTCGTCGTCCGCGACGTGCCAGGTCATGCCGGCGCAGAGATAGGCGGGCGGGGTGCCGTCCTCGTGCTCGATCGCGAGGGCGCCGGAAATCACGTAGAGGACGTGGCCTTTCGCGCACCAGTGATCGGCAAGATAGGCGGGGCTGTATTCGACGATGCGGAGCTGGGCCTCGCCGGCGCGGTGGGCGCGGGTGGTCGCGGTGCCGGACGCGCCGGGGCGCGTGACGGCGGGGATGAAGGAGAAGTCCGTCGCCGCCTCCGGCATGTTGGAGAGGCGCATGGGTCCGCCCTCGCTGGCTGGTGGCGGGGGATGATAGCAGGAGCGGAAATCAGGTGCGCGAGCGCTTGACGGACTTGATCTCCCCGCGCGGGCGGCCGGAGGCGAGCGCGATCTGGCGGTCCTGCGCGGCGATGGCGGCCTTGATCGCGGCCTCGCCGGCGGGGTCGTCGAGCACCGAGAGGGGGACCTTGCGGTTGGAGGTCTGGGTTCCGTCGGCGTAGGTGACGTCGAACAGAACGAAGCTGCTCTCGGCACGGCGCTTCATCGCCATGTCATTATCGCCCTGAGCACGATGATTTTCCTTTGCGTCGGTGGCGGCGGCGGGGGAGGCGCGCGCGCTTCTGTCCGCCTGGTTGATGGCGACCGGCGGGGCCGCGGTCAACCGCGGGGCGGGCGGCCGCTCACGATTTCGTGATGGAAGGCGTGCGCGGGGGCCGCGTCCCACGGGGCAGGCGCCGCGCATGTGCGGCGCGCGAGCAAGGGAGTCCCGCGATGAACCGTCTTCCGCCTCACTTTCCGCCCCACTTTCCTGGGCGCCTTCCTCGGCGCCTGAGCGCGGCCGGCGCCGTGCTGGTGGCCGCGGCCGCGCTTTCCTCGGTCGCGCTCGCGGCGCCGATGCGCGAGCGCGTGCGCGGCACGGTGGCCGCGATCAGCGGCGATACGCTGACCGTGCGCACCATGGCGGGCAGCGATGTGCCGGTGACGCTGACCGGCAGCACCCGCTACAGCGAGGTTCTGAAGTCGAGCCTCAGTCACGTCGATCCCGGCAGCTATATCGGCACCGCGGCGAAATCGATCGGCAACGAGCTGGTGGCGCTCGAGGTGGTGGTGTTTCCGCCCTCGATGCGCGGCGTGGGCGAGGGCCATTACGCCTGGGACCGGATTCCCGACACGACACTGGACGACCGCGCGGCGACGGCGAGCACCATGACCAACGGCACGGTGAGCGCCGCGACGGCGGCGGCGGCGGCCGTGAGCAGCACGATGACCAACGGCACGGTGGCGAGCGCCAACGCGGCGAACGGGGCGAAGGAGATCACCGTCACCTACAAGGGCGGCAAGCAGGAGATCCTGGTGCCGCCGACCGCGCCGATCGTGACCTTCCGGCCGGCGAGCATGGAAGATGTGAAGGCGGGATCGGTCGTTTTCATCAACGCGCTGAACGATGGGGGCAAGGTGACCGCGGTGACGGTCGCGGTGGGCTCGCACGGCGTCAATCCGCCGATGTGAGCGAGCGAAGGCTGAAAATGGAGGGCAGGACCGTGACGCGGTCGCGAAACGGCGCGCGGGCGGCGCATCCGCTGGCTGTGCGCATCATGCACTGGGTGGGAGCCGCCGCGGTCATCACGATGATGCTGAGCGGCTGGGCGATCTACAACGCATCGCCCGCCCTGCCCTTCACCTTCCCGCGCTGGGCGACGCTCGGCGGCTGGCTCGGCGCGGGGATCGCCTGGCACATCTCCGCGATGTGGGTGCTGTTCGCGGACGGCATCGCCTATCTCGGATACGGCGTTTTCTCGGGCCATTTCCGGCGCGACATCAGGCCGGTGGGGATGCGGGCGCTCGCGCGCGATGTGGGTGCCGCGCTTTCGTTCCGGCTCGGCCACCGGCTCGGCCATTACAACGCCGTGCAGCGGCTGCTTTATTCGGGCGTGATCGCTTCCCTGTGCGTCGCGGTCGCGACCGGGCTTTCGATCTGGAAGCCGGTGCAATTCGGCTGGCTCGCGGGATTTTTCGGCGGCTATCCGGTGGCGCGGGGGATCCATCTCGCGATGATGCTCTGCATCGCGGGATTCCTCGTGGTGCATCTGGCGCTGGTGGCGCTCTTTCCGCGCACGCTCGTTTCGATGGTGGCGCCGCTCGAGGCGGAGGATGCGCCATGATCCGCGATCCGGCGGTGAAGGCGGCGGAGATCGCGCCCGAGCTCGCGCGGCTCGGCCGGCGGGGATTGCTCAGGCGGGACCTGCTGCGGCGGGGGCTTTCGCTCGGCAGCCTCGCGCTGCTGACGGGGTGCGATCTTTCCAGCCATTCGGGGATCGATGCCGCGCTCTGGACGATGCTGCGCTTCGACGACCGGGTGCAGGCGGCGCTCTTCAGCGACAAGCGGCTCGCCGAGACCTATCCGGCGAGCGCGGTGACGAAGCCGTTCCGCTTCAACGCCTATTATCCCATCTGGCAGGTGCAGCCGGTGCCGCCCGATTGGCGGCTGGCGGTCGCGGGTCGGGTTGCGGAACGGACATCGTGGAGCGTGGCGCGGCTGCGCGCGCTGCCGCAGCAGGCGCAGATCACGCGGCATATCTGCATCGAGGGCTGGAGCCAGATCGGGCAATGGAGCGGCGTGCCGCTGCATATCTTCCTGCGCCGCATCGGGGCGGATCTGCGCGCGCGCTATGTGGCGTTCCGCTGCTTCGACGGGTACTACACCAGCATCGACATGGCGAGCGCGCTGCATCCGCAGACGATTCTGGCGCTCGATTTCAACTGGCAGCCGCTCACGCCCGAATGGGGCGCGCCGGTGCGGTTGCGGATTCCGGTGAAGCTCGGGTTCAAGAGCGCGAAGAGCCTGCAATCGATCGAGGTCACGAACCGGTATCAGGGCGGGTATTGGGAGAAGCAGGGATATAACTGGTTCTCCGGCGTGTGAGAGGCCGGCGGCCTCTGAGGCGCCCGGCTGGCGGCGAGGCGGCCCCGTCCCTAGGATGGGGCCGTTTCGTTTTGGGGGAAGAACGTGCGCGAAACGGTGGATGTGCTGATCGCGGGCGCGGGGCCGGTCGGGCTTCTGCTCGCGACCGAGCTTGCGCGCGAGGGCGTCGATGTCCTGCTGATCGATCAGCGGGCGGAACGGTCATTCTTCTGCAAGGCGCTCGGCGTCACCGCGCGGACGCTCGAGATCTTCGAGGATATCGGGATCGTCGATGAGGCGATCGACAACGGCTTGTGGTTCTCCGGCATCACGGTCTTCGCGGACGGCAAGCAAGCGCAGGCGATGGATCTGCCGGATGGGGCCATGCCGTACGGCGCGCTCTCGCTCGCGCAGTTCGAGACCGAGCGGCTGCTCGAGGCGGCACTCGGGCGGCATGGCGGGCGGGTCGAATATGGCTGGGCGCTCACCGGATTCGCGGAGGGCGCGGGGGGCGTGCGCGCTTCGATCGCGAACGCGGCGGGCGAGACGCGCGCGGTGAGAAGCCGCTTTCTTGCGGGCTGCGACGGCGCGCACAGCACGGTGCGGCGCGCGCTCGGGCTTGCGTTCGAAGGGGGACAATATCCGCAGACCTTCGTGCTCGCCGATCTCGAAGTGCGCTGGGATCTTCCGCGCGGGCGGATGTACCGCTTCCTCCGCGGCGACGGCGCCCAGCCTCTGGCCGCGGTGCCGGTGCATGGCTCGCCGCGGCGCTACCGGCTTTCGACGATCATGAAGAAGGAAGCCGAGGCGGCGGACGGGGATGGGACGGAGAGCGCGGTGCCGCCGGGGCTGGCGGAGATCGCGGCGATCATGACCCCGCTTCTGCCCGCGGGAACGGAGCTCGCCTCGCTGCACTGGTCGTCGCTCTATCGCGTGAGCCACCGGATCGTGCCGCGCTACGGAGAGGGGCGCGTGTTCCTTGCGGGAGATGCGGCGCATATCCACCCGCCCGTCGGTGGGCAGGGGATGAACACGGGGCTGCAGGATGCGCACAATCTCGCCTGGAAGCTGGCACTCGCGGCGCGCGGGCGGGCGCGGCCGGGGCTGCTCGAAAGCTACAGCGCGGAGCGCCGGCCCGTGGGGCAGGACGTGGTTGCGCAGACGAGCCGGGCGCTCGACGAGGTGATGGCGCGAAAGATCCGGATGCCGGGAATGCGCGAGAGCCAGCTTCTGATCGGATACCGGGGCAGCGCGATCGTGCGTGACGATCGGGCGAAGCCGGGCGAGGATGCGCCGGCGGCGGGAGACCGCGCGCCGGATGCGGGTGGATTGAGGCGCGCATTCGTTGCGCATCCGCTCCGCCTGCATGAGCGGCTCGGGCGCGGACGGCATGTGCTGGTCGGGTTCATCGGAGAGAATGGCGAGGGAATGGAGGCATTTTCCGAGATGGCCGCGATCGTGAGCGGGGCGTTCGGCGCGGCGGCCTGCTGGTTTGCGGTGGCAGCCGCAGGTGCTGCGCTGCCGGCGCAGGAGAAAGTTCCGGTGCTGACGGATGATGCGGGCGCCTTTCGCGCCGCCTATGGCGCCGAGGCGGGAACGGCCTGGCTCGTGCGGCCGGATCTGCATATCGGCTGGTGCGGCACGGCGGCGCGGCAGCTCGCGGAATTTGTCCGAGGGATCGTCGTTTCGCCCGATGCGGCGCCGTAAGAGGAAAGGCCGGCAGGGTGCCTGCCGGCCTTCCGGATGATCGGCTTGACCTCTTTTCCCCGTGCGCGGTTACTGCCCGCCGCCGGTCTGGTTCACGAGCGAAACAGAGCTGTTCTGCAGCAGGATTCTCTCCGCGCCCGAAATGCCGGAAATGTCCGCGGGCATCGGAGCCCGGACGGTCTCGTTGAGCATCGGGGTGGCTTCGGACTCGCCGCCGGGGAGGGCGAGCGGCATGCCGCTCATCTGCGCGGTGCGGACGCCGTTGAGCGCGGCGGCATCCCCGGTGACCGACGAGGCTGGCGGAGAAGCGAGCGCGGCGCCGGCCGAAAACGCGAGAGCCGCAAAAGCGAGAGCGAGGGACTTCCTCATCGTTGTGATCCTTCTCATCGGACCGGGGCTCTTGCCCGATCTCGACAATGAAGACCGCGGAGAGGAGGGTTTTCTTCCATGCATCTCCGCGCGGTCTGGAATCGCAAATAGGCATGGAATGAATTCTCGATGTGAGCGATGACGCGCGGCGCTGATTCTTCTTTTTCTGAAGAAAAAGAAGCAAAAAGACTTTTTTCCGTTTTCCGGACCACCGCGGCACCTCGGGACTCCGAACGAAAAACGGAAAAAAGTTCTTTGGTTCTTTCTTTCAAGAAAGAACAGCTTTCAGATTTGCGCGCTCATCTGGTCGCGGATCTCGTTGGCGAGGCCGCGCAGCGTTTCCATCGGCTCGCTGGTGACGAGGCCGAAGCCGAGCCCGTTGCGCGCCCAGACATAGCCGACCGTCTCCGCGCCGTGCATCGGCCGCATCGGCGCGTTCATGTTCCGCTTCTCCATCGGGCGCATGAAGAGCGTGATGCGGAGCCCGTGCGGCCCCTCATAGAGATACATGCAGGCGGGGCCGAGATCGGTCGCGACCAGGCGGCCGCTGACGAGCCGGTAGCCCGCGCGGGAAAGATCGGGCGGCGTGGCCGGATGGCCGAGCTCGCGCGAGAGCCAGCTCGCGAGCTCGGCCTTGGCGCCCGCGTCGTAGGGGGCGGCGCTGCCGTCCGCGGACGCGAACATGCGGTGGACCGAGGCGGCCTCCATGGCGACGGCGGCGACGCCCGTCGGCATGTGCGGGCCGCGGGCCACCCAGCCGGAGCCGGCGCCGACGGCGAGCGCGATCAGGATGCTGGCCGCCACCCGGGCGGGCTGCCAGCGGCGCGCACGGCGGGCCTCGAGAAGGCGGGCGATGTCGAGCCTGGCCGGCACGGGCTCGCGCGCCTTCCACGCGGTCGCCTCGCGGAGCGACGCGCCGACCGCCTGCCAGCCCGCCACCCGCGCGGCGGCTTCCGGATGCTGGGCGAGATGGCGCTCCACCGCGGGGCGGCGGCCGGCATCGAGGACGCCGTCCACATAGGCGTGAAGATCGTCGTCCGTGACCGGACGTTCCTGGTCCGTCATTTGACCCTCCGCAGGACGGGCTGAGGCCGTCCTTCCACGAAGTCCCGGAGCCTGTCCCGGGCGCGGCTCAGGCGCGACATTACGGTACCGATCGGAATCCCGAGCATCCCGGCCACTTCCGCGTATTCGAAGCCCTCCACCGCCACCAGCAGGATGACCTGGCGCTGGTCCGGGGGAAGCTCGGCCAGGCCGCGCATGACGTCGCGCATCTCGGTGCCCGCTTGTTGGGCCGGGGGCACGGAAACCTCCGCATCCGCGTCCTCGGCCGAAACCTCGGCCCGGACCTTCGTGCGCCGCCAGCGGTTGATGTAAAGATTGTGCATGATCGCAAAGAGCCACGGCCGGAGCTGGCCTTCCGAACGCACCGTGCCGATCTTGTCGAGCGCGCGCACGAGGCAGTCCTGCACGAGATCGTCCGCGTCGGAGGCGTTGCGAAGCAGCGACCAGGCATAGCGGCGGAGCGAGGGGATGTTCTCCTCAAGCGTCGCGAGTGCTGGCATGCCTGATCGCCCCGGCTCCGGTTTCGGATGGGAGACAGATTGGGGCGGGGTTTCATCCGTGCGCGGCGGTGGAGGCTGACATGATGCTGGATCATGGGTCGGAAGATCATGGGTCGGGGGGCTACGAGGCGACGGTGCGCTGGAGGCTCCAGGAGGGCGAGCGCTTCACCGACCGGCGCTACGGGCGCGGGCATGAATGGGCGTTCGATGGCGGGGCCATTGTCCGCGCCTCCGCCTCCCCGCACGTGGTGCGGGTGCCGCTCTCCGACCCGGCGGGGGTCGATCCGGAGGAGGCGCTGATCGCGGCGCTGGCGAGCTGCCACATGCTCTTCTTCCTCAATTTCGCGGCCCGGGCGGGGTTCGTGGTCGCGTCCTACGAGGACCGGGCCCAGGGCGTGATGGGCAAGCGCGAGGACGGGCGGGAATGGATGAGCGCGGTGACGCTCCGGCCCGCGGTGGTGTTCGCGGGCGAGAAGCGGCCGACGGAGGCGGAGCTCGCCGCCTTCCATCATCGGGCGCACGAGGCCTGCTACATCGCCAACTCGGTGCGGACGGAGGTTCGGGTCGAAGCGCGGGCGGCCTGAGCGGACGCTCTCGGACGCCATCGGGCGTCCCTGGGCGCTTGCTGCGGGCGCGAAAAGGCGCCACTGTCGCAACGAATGACAGCGGTCCGGCCACGCGATGCGGTCGAGAGCGGCCCGGCGGGGCCGGCCTCTCCGCTGGCGCGCGTCGTGCTGGTGGACGGGACGCCGGGCGGGCTTTCGCCCGCGCTCGAGGCGGACCGCGCGCAGGCGATCGCCGATCTCGAGCGCGAGAACCACTTCGCGCCGCAAGGCGTGGGGCCGGGGCCTTATGAGCTTCGGCTCCGGATCGAGGACGGGCGGCTCGTCCTCGACATCCGCGACGAGCAGTCCCGGCCGCTGATCGCCCACCTGCTGGCGCTCGGGCCGTTCCGCCGCTTGATCAAGGATTACCACCTGCTCGTCGAAAGCTATGCCAAGGCCGTGCAGGAAGGCCGCGAGGCGCGGCTGCAGGCGATCGACATGGGCCGGCGCGGGCTGCACAACGAGGCCGCGCGGCTGCTCGCGGAGCGGCTGGCGGGCAAGGTCGCGATCGACCTCGAGACCGCGCGGCGGCTTTTCACCCTGCTCGCGGTGATGAGCCAGCGCGTGTGAGGCGCGGGCTCAGTCCAGCACTTCCTTGTTGACGACGTTTTCGCGGTTGGGCTTGCCGTCGAACACGCTCAGCACATTGTTGACCGCGGCGATCGCCATGCGCGCGGTGGCCTCCACCGTGACGCCGGCCATGTGCGGGGAGACGACGACCGAGGAGAGCTTCAGGAACGGATTGTCCGCGGGCACCGGCTCGGTCGCGAAAACATCGATCCCGGCGCCGGCAAGCCGCTTTTCGGCGAGCGCGGCGGCGAGCGCAGTCTCCTCGACGATGCCGCCGCGCGCGGTGTTGACGAGGAAGGCGCCGGGCCGCAGCAGGGCGAGGCGGCGGGCATCGATCATGCCCGTGGTCTCGGCGGTTTTCGGGCAATGGATGGTGACGAAATCGGCGCGCGGAAGGGCGGTGTCGAGATCGGCGACGGGCTCGCAGCCGGCTTGCTTGACGGAGGCGGCGGGCACGTAAGGATCGTAGACGAGGACGGTCATCTCCATCGCCCGGCAGCGCGCCGCGATGCGGGTGCCGATGCGCCCGAAGCCGATGACGAGCACGGTGCGGCCGGCGAGATCGACCGGCATGTCCGCATAACGCTCGTGCCAGCGTCCGGCGCGGACCAGCGGATCGAGCACCGCGGCGCGCTTCGCGAGCGTCAGCATCATGAAAAGCGCATGCTCCGCGACGCTCACCGAATTGGCGGTGCCGGCGATCATCAGCGGCACGCGGCGGGCGGTGAGCGCGGGCACCGCGACCGAATCATAGCCGACGCCGATGCGCGCCACGACCTGCATCACGGGCGAGGCTTCCATCTCGGCCTCATGGTAGGGCGTGTAGGAGAGGATCACGCCGTGCGCGCCGGCGAGGAAACGATGAAAATCGGGCATCGCAAGCGAAGGCGGATAAGCGACGGCCTCGACATCGTCGCGCGTGCGGATGAGATCCCAGCCCGCGCGGGCCATGTTTTCGGGAAGCAGAACCTTCTTGCGATTGGCCGCCATGGTGCGTTTCCTCGGGTCGGTGAGTGAAGGAAGGGAAGGAAAAGTTCAGATGCTCCGCATCTGCCAGCAGGAGCCTTGAGGCCCCAGACCCATATCCGTTCTCATGCCGCGCAGCGCGAATGGATTGCAAAGGCT
>JASHRV010000244.1 GCA_030037175.1 Acetobacteraceae bacterium | reverse complement strand
GTAGGGGGTGGAGGTCGGCGTGATCAGCATCGTGCCGTCGTGCCGCACGCTGATATTGCCCGACGTGCCCTGGTTGATGCCGAGCGCGTTCATTGCCCGGCAGGCTTCGACGATCGCGCGCCGGATCTCGGCTTCGGTCATGCTCGTGGCGCTATTTCCGACGCCGATCGGGCAGCGCGCCGCTTACACGCAGTTCGGCAATCTTCTCCGCTGGGAATCCGTGCTCGGCGAGAACCCCGTCGGTATCCGCGGCGAATGCGGGCGGCATGCGGTGCGTGCCGCCCGGTGTCCGCGAGAATTTGATCGGCGTGCCGAGCCCACGATAGCCGTCAAACGTCGTCACCATGGCGCGGTGGGCTGTGTGCGGGGCTTCTATCGCTTCATTTACGGCAAGCACCGGCCCGACTGGTAGCCCCGAGGAAAGCAGCCGTTCGGCGAGTGCGTGCCCGTCCTCCGCCGCGAAACACGCGGCAAGCTCTTCCATCAGCAGCGGACGATTGGCGACCCGCGCAGCATTGGTGAGGAAACGCGGGTCGGTTGCCAGCGCGGGTCGGCGGATCTCACGCGCAAGCTTCGCGAACTGCCCGTCATTGCCGATCGCGACGAAGATCTCGCAGGTCCGGGTTTGGTATTTTTCATAAGGGGCGATGTTCGGATGGGGGTTGCCGAGCGGGACCGGCCGGCGGCCATTGAGAAAGAAATTGGCGGCCTGTGGGTGGAGCAGCGCCATGCCGCAATCGTAGAGGGTCATGTCGAGGAACTGGCCGCGCCCCGATCCCGCCCGCTCGAAGAGCGCCATCAGGATGCCGACCGCGGAGAAGAGCCCGGTGGCGAGATCGACCACCGGCGTGCCAAGGCGGAGCGGCCCCGTCATCGGATCGCCATTGACGCTCATCAACCCGCTCATCGCTTGCAGGATCGCGTCATAGCCGGGCCGGCCGCCGAGCGGTCCATCGGGGCCGAAGCCCGAGATCCGGCAATGGACGAGACGCGGGAACCGCGATGCGAGGTCCTTTTCGTAGCCGAGCCCCCAGCGCTCCATGGATCCTGGCTTGAAGTTCTCCACCAGCACATCGGCGTCCGCGAGCAGCGTGAGCAGCACCGCTCTTCCTTCGGGCTTGCCGAGATCGAGCCCGACCGAGCGCTTGTTGCGGTTGACCCCGATGAAGTAGCTCGCGGTATGGTCTGCATCGGCGCCGAAGGGAGGGCCCCAGTCGCGCGTCTCGTCGCCCTGGGGCGGCTCGAGCTTGATCACGTCCGCGCCGTGATCGGCGAGGATCATGGTGCAGAAGGGCCCGCCGAGCACGCGCGAGAGATCGACGACCTTGAGCCCGTCGAGTGCCCCCATCAGGCGGCGAGCCGGCGGCGCAGGATGTCCCGTTCTTCTTCCGTCGCTTCCGGCGTTTCGCGGAGCGGATCGGCAACGTCGTAGTCGAATCCCGTTGCCGCCCGTATGGTTGCGGCGGTTTCGCCCGGATGCACCGAGACGAGCGTGAAGCGCGCGCGCTCGGGGGAAAAGCGAAAAATCGCCCGCCCGGTCACCAGTGCGTCTGCGTGGCCGCGGCGGAACACGCCGGGCGGTGAGGTGCCCGGCGCCGAGATGTAAGCAACGCGCGGCACCAGCACGCGCTTCGAATGCTCACGGCGGAATAGAATCGTCCGTGGCGCCATCAGGTACATGAACGCCGAGCCGAAGCTGCCCGGGAACCGCACGGTCCGGCCAGGCCATTCCCCGGTCCCGATCAGGTTGATGTTCCCGGCTCCGTCGATCTCGCCTCCGCCGAGAAAGAAAAGATCGATCCGGCCTTGCGCGGCGAGGTCGAAGAGCTCGCCCGTGCCGTCGGTGAAAGGGTTTGCTCGGCGCCGATAAAGCGATGAAACCCGGAGATTGCCGTGCAATTCTCGTGCAAGGCACGCGGCCGCGGTCGGGATCGGGCTTGCCGCGCCGATCGCGACGTGCCGGGCCGGGGGGATCAATCGGGCGATCGCCGCGATGAGCCCTTCGTCACTGATCCCTTGGGTCATTCCGCTGCCTCGGCCGGCCGCCGATAGACGTAGCGGTCGAGATAGGTGCGGAAACCCTCCTCGGTTCGGGCGAGGCGGGCGTACTCGGCAAGGTGGGCGGTATCATCCGGGTACTCATCGAGCAGCCCACCCGGCCACGCCCCCCGCTCGGCGACCGCGAACGCCTCGATATAAACCCCGCTTATCGTACCGGGCGCCAACCGCTCGTCTTCCATGAGATTTTCGCGGACCACGCGCTCGACGGTCACGAGCGTCCGGCGTGCCGCGTGAGCCATCACCGCGAGCTCGCGGTGCCTGCCCACCCAGACATTGCCCTCGCGATCGGCGAGTGCGGCATGAAAAATCGCGAAATCAGGTGAGAGCGCGGGCAAGAGGACGATCGGGTCTGCGTCCGCGAACGGATTCTCGATCACCTTCCAGTCCGGCCGATGGGTGAGAATATCGCTGCCAAGGATGCCGCGGATCGGGATGAAGGGGATGCCCTTCGCCGCCGCCTCCAGCATCGAGTGCATGGCAGGGCAGGTCGCATCCCGCATCCGGAGGGTCCCGGCTTTGATCGCGCGGGTGAAGCAAGGCGCGAGCCCCACCTCATCGAGCGAGACGGCGCTGGAGTGCACCTCTGCGACGCATCCGGCACCGATCAGGAGGTCGGTCGCGTAACCCGATACCGGCACACCGACAAGCCGAAGTTCGCGCACGCCGCGGCGAACCAGCGCGCGGGCAAAGGCGGCAGCTGTTGCCGAATTGTCCGGCGGGATTGCGAGCATGGCGCCCGCCGGGACCATGCCGGCCAGGACATCGATATCGACAGGGCTCATGGTTTAATTCTAATCCTCACTCTCCTCGCCCCGCCAGGGCGCTCTCCCCCTTGAAACGGGCCAGTTCATGCAACGCGAAGACCTCGTATTCGCCGGCTATTGCGATTGGTCGGGCCTGGTGCGCGGCAAAGCCTTTCCGGTCGCCGACACCGAGGCGCGGCTCGCCAAGGGGATGGGCCTGACGCACTCGAACATCATGATGTCGTGCTTCGGGCCGATCTACACGACACCGTTCGGGACTGTAGGGGACTTGATCATCTGGCCCGACCCGCATGCCCATGTCGCGGTCCCGTTCGATGACGGAACCGCCGAGCGCTTCTATCTCGGCGACGTCCAGAACACCGACGGTACTCCCTGGGAGTGCTGCCCACGCGATTTCCTGAAACGGGCGATCGCCGCCCTCGCCGGCCATGGGCTCAGCCTTCGGGCGAGCTTCGAGCAGGAACTCGTCTATACCGGCGTCGAGGACCGGCCGGGCAGCAGCTATGCGCTCGATGCCTACCGCCGACAGGGCGGCTTCGGGGAAGCGCTGATCGCGGCACTCAATGCCGCCGGACGAACGCCCGACAGCTTCCTTCCTGAATACGGCTCGCGCCAGTTCGAGGTCACGATTGTCCATGAGCCCGCGCTCATGGCCGCGGACGGGGCAGTGGTTCTGCGCGAACTGGCACGCGGGGTTGCCTGGCGTCTCGGCCATCGCGCGATTCTGGCACCGATGATCGAGCCGGGCGGCATCGGCAGCGGCACCCATATCCATATGAGCCTGTGGGAGGGGAGCAAGCCGATGACGCACGACCCGGCCCGGCCCTACGGGGTGAGCGCGCGGGCAGAACCCTTCTTCGCCGGCATCCTCGCCCACATAGCAGCGATTTCCGCCTTCTCCGCGGCCGCAGTTGCTTCCTATTTCCGCCTCACGCCCAATCGCTGGGCGCCGGTGAGGGCCGATCTCGGGGTGCAGGACCGCGGTTCGGCGCTGCGCGTCGCACCCATTTTCGCGACCGCCGAGACCTCTCCCGCCGAGCAGTTCAATGTCGAGTTTCGGGTCGCGGACGCCTGCTGCTGTCCCTATCTTGCGTTGGGCGCGCTGATCCAAGCCGGCGTGGATGGGCTCAAGCGAGGCCTCTCCCTGCCCGCGCCCGGCGCAGCGGCGCCGCTGCTGCCGCGCAGCCTGCCGGAGGCGCTGGCGGCGCTCGCCTCCGACGAGGCGGCCAAGGGCTGGTGGAGCGAGACGGCCATGTCCGCCTATCTCGCCTTCAAGAAAGCTGAGATTGCCGCGCTGGAAGGGCTCGATGACGCGGAGATCTGCGCCCGCTATGCGGCTGTTTATTAGCCGACAGTGGCGAACCCGCCCTTGCTCGGCCCCGGCGAGCCAACGCCCGTCCGCCAGCTGAACCCGGGTGGGACCAGCGATTTTCTTCTCACCGGCGATCATGCCGGGCGGCGGATCCCGCAGGCGCTTGGTGATCTCGGCCTCCCTCCGCGGGAGCTTCGCCGCCATATCGCCTGGGACATCGGCATTGCCGGTGTGACGCGCCGGCTCGCGGAACGGCTCGACGCCGCGGCGGTGTTGCAGCGCTATTCCCGCCTCGTCGTCGATTGCAACCGGCCACCCGAAGCGCCGAGCGCCTTCCCGGAAGTTTCCGAGACGACCCTCGTGCCCGGCAATGCCGACCTCTCGGCCGAGCAGAAGGAACGGCGGCGTCAGGCGATTTTTTCCCCGTACCATGCGGCGATCGCGGCGATGCTCGCGCGCCGGCGAGTGACCGGGCGTCGGACGGTCTATGTCGCGATGCACAGTTTTACGCCCGTTTTCAAGGGAGTAGAGCGCGAGATGCACTGCGCGGTGCTTTATAACCGCGACCCCCGCCTCTCGCTTGCAATGGCCGCGCTTCTGCGCGCCGAGGGCGAGCTTACGGTGGGTGAGAACGAGCCTTATCGGCTCAGCGACGAGACTGACTACGGCGTGCCGGTTCATGCCGGGCGAGGCGGGCTCGACTATGTCGAGATCGAGATCCGCCAAGATCTGATCGCTGCGCCGGCAGGCCAAGCGGCATGGGCGGAGCGCCTGGCACGGCTTCTTCCTCTGGCGGATCAAAGCATCAGAGAGGATCGAGGATGACGGATTTTGGTTTGAGCCGGGACGTGCCGGTGGGAAAGGGGAAAACAGCGATCCTCTTCGTCGATGTTCAAAAATATTCGGCCCCGGGCGGCGGCGCCTATACGGGGCTTTCAGGTGAAGAAGTCGAGGCGAGATACGGCTATTTCTTCAAGGAGATGCGCGAGCGGGCGGTGCCGAACATGCAACGCCTGCAACGGGCGGCGCGGGCGGCCGGGATCGAGGTGATGTATACCGTGATCGAATCCTTGACCCAAGACGGGCGGGATCTCAGCCTCGATTACAAGATCTCGCGCCTGTTCTGCCCCAAGGGATCGCGGGACGCGGAGGTGATCGACGAGATCAGGCCCGCGAATGATGAGATCGTTATCCCGAAAACTTCGTCCTCTGTTTTTGTCTCGACTCATATCCACTACGTGCTCGGCAATTTGGGGGTCAAATATCTTATCATCGCGGGCGTGCTGACCGACCAGTGCGTCGATTCGGCTGTCCGCGATGCCTGCGACTTCGGCTACCTCGTGACGCTGCCGACGGATGCCTGCGCCACCCTGAGCGCCGCCCGGCACGAAAGCTCGCTCGCCAATAACCGCGGCTATTGCCGGCAGGTGACGACGGAGGAGCTCTGCGCAGAGCTGGAAGGCCTGGCAATTCAGTAGAAATGAACCCGGAGGCGGAACCCCTGCTCAGCCGAGGGAAGCGGCCAGCGCCTCCGCTGTGCGGCCATTCGCGATGGTTGCCGCGCGGCCGTTCCAATGGATGCCGCCGACGCGAGCGAAAGCATGGTCGGCGTTGGGATAGACGTAGGTCCGGATGAGCGGATTTCCCTCGGTTGCTGCGACGACCTTGGCGCGGCCCTCGGGCGGGAAGAACTCGTCCTGGTCCGCGATATGCACGACGAGCGGCTTGGTCACGGAGGAAAGCTGATCCAGCAGGCCGTCGAGCCCGACGCCATAGTAGGAGACATTGATGTCCGCGTCCGATTGCTCGGCCATCATGAAGGCAGCCGCGCCGCCGAGGCAGTAGCCGAGCGTGCCCACCTTTCCATTGGCCCCTGGAAGCTTGCGCGCGGCGGCCACGGTCGCCTTCAGATCCTCCATTCCCTTCGCCCGGTCGAATTGCTGGAAGAGCTCAAAGGCGCGCTTCCACTCGGCATCGGTCTTGTCGGTGATGTCGATCCCGGGCTCGATCCGCCAAAAAAGGTCGGGACAGACGGCGAAGAAACCGAGATCCGCAACCCAGGCCGCAGCCGCGCGCATCGCGTCGTTGACGCCGAAGATCTCCTGGATGAGCACCACGACACCGGCCGGCTTCGCTTTCGGCTCGATCAGCAAGGCATCGAAGCTGCCGCTGCCGTCCGACGCCTTGATCGAGATCGTCGCCATCGGTTTTCCCCTCGAAATGCTCCGCACGAGCATACGCCAGCGGCAGGATCGGGCCAGCCCCGGGGAGAGAGCCATTTTCAATTGCTTCCCATGGAGAGCTATCCATGCTGCAATCGCCAGTTAAGGCCCGTCGAAACCGGGCCGCCTCGCCATGGAGAACAACCATGAACGTTGTAAGCCGCCCGGCCGTCCGCCCCGGCATCACGGACGAGGAATGGCAGAGTCGCTGCGACCTCGCCGCGCTCTATCGGCTGCTCGCGCATTTCCGTATGACGGACCTCATTTACACCCATCTCAGCGCGCGCATTCCCGGTCCCGAGCATCATTTTCTGATCAACCAGTATGGCACCTTCTTCCATGAAATGCGTGCCTCCGACCTGGTGAAGATCGACCTCGACGGGAATATCGTCGAGCAGGACGAGCAACAGACCAAACGGGTGAATGTCGCGGGATTCGTCATCCATTCCGCGATCCACATGGCGCGCCCCGATCTTCTCTGCGTGATCCACACGCACACGGCGGCTGGAATCGCGGTTTCGGCCCAGAAGAAGGGATTGCTGCCGATTAGTCAGCACGCGCTCAAGTTTTACGGGCATCTGGGCTACCATGACTATGAGGGCATAGCCTTCGATCGCGCCGAACGCGAGCGGCTGATCGCCGATCTTGGCACCCATAAGGCGATGATCCTGCGCAACCATGGCCTGCTCGTTGGGGGAGGCTCGATCCCCGAGGCGTTCGACCAGATCTACCTCCTCGAACGCGCATGCCAGGCGCAGATCGCGGCACAAGCGGGCGGTGCGAAGCTCGTCTTCCCACCGAAGAAGGTGAGGCGGCATACGGCTGCGCAGTTCAACCGGGAAGAGAGCAGCGGGCTTGTGGATATGGCTTGGGAGGCTTCGCTCCGGCTGATCGAGAACGACCAGCCGGATTATCGGAGCTGAGGGCGGAACGGATCTTTTTGGCGGCGACGGACGCGGGTTGACGGAACTGCTTGAGATTGAAGGCCTGCGTACGGTCTTCCGCCAGCCGAGCGGTGAGGTTCCGGCGGTGGATGGTGTCGATCTCACCGTCGAGCGCGGAGAGACGCTCGGCATTGTCGGCGAATCCGGCTGCGGAAAATCGGCGCTCTCGCTTTCGATCATGCGCCTGATCGCCTCGCCTGGGCGGATCAGCGCCGGGCGGATCCTGTTCGACGGCGCCGATCTCCTTTTGCTGCCGCCCGCTGCGATGCGCGAGATTCGCGGCAACCGGATCGCGATGATCTTTCAGGAGCCGATGACGAGCCTCAATCCAGCCTTCACAGTGGGCAGGCAGCTCACCGAGGCGATGCGCGCGCACGACCGCTCGCTCAGC
>JASHRV010000243.1 GCA_030037175.1 Acetobacteraceae bacterium | reverse complement strand
CAGATCTGCGCCCGGGCCGAGATCCGCGTGCGGCCGAACCAGGCAAGGGAAGTGCCGTACGACGAGGCGAAGATGCGCCAGATGCTCAAGGACGCGGCGCCGCCGTGCCGCGCCGCGTGAGGCAGAGCGCCGCCACGACGCCATACTGATCCGAACTGATCCGAGGCATCGCCCGGCTGCGCTATCCTGGCGCCGCGAGGCGCGCCGGCGAGGCGCGAGGCGGGAGGAAAGGGCGATGCGGACGATGCGGAGTATCCTGGTTGCGGGGATGGTATTGGCGTTCGGCGGGGCGGCGGGTGCGCAGGTGCCGGCGGTTGCGCCTGGGGCGGCGCCCGAGGCGCTGCCGCAGCCGATGACAGAGTGCCTTCAGCGCGCGAACATGAACTGGTACCAGCACGGTGTTTCCAACACCAACGCGCTCGATGAGTGCTACGTCGTCGGAACCGAGGAGACCAGGACGGCGATCGGGCTGCTCGGCAAGCTGCAGGACAACGGCAGCGGCACGCCGGCGCCGAGCCCCTGGATCGAGGACCATTGCGAGGTGCGGCCGGGCGGATATGTGTGCCTCGCCCACGGCATCAGCGTCTGGTTCGCGAATGCGGGGCCGGAGCGCGGCGAGCCTTAGAGGGTTATGCAATTTGCTGAAGAATTGAGAAGGAAGGATTGAAAAGGAAGAGCTTCTTTTTCTGAAGAAAAAGAAGCAAAAAGACTTTCATCCGTTTTCCGGACCCGGCGCCGACCGGGGACTCCGAACGAAGGAATCAATGAACGGATAAAAGTTTTCTGGTTCTCTTTTTCAAAAGAGAACACTCTTTGTTGCCCGTCGCACGAGGGGGCAACGGCGCCGGGGTGCCCCGGCGCCTTCGGTCATCACGCTCTAGCGATCGGGATGCCGCTTCTGCTCTGCCCGATCCGTCGTTCCATTCGGCGACCGCCTCGCTGCGGCCATGATTGCGAGCGAACCGATTGCCAGCAGAACCGCGGAAATGACGAGCGATATATACATTCCGGGCAGGAGCCGATGCGCTGCAATCATCGATCCGAACAGCGCGACGCCGAGCACGCTGCCGATCTGGCGCATCGAATTCAGGATGCCGGAGCTGATGCCCGAGCGCGATTTCTCCACACTTCCGAGCAGCATCGAGGTCAGTGGCGGCACGAGCAGACCGAGGCCGCCGCCCAAGGCAATGAACTGGGCGATGAGACCGGCATAGGGTGTATCCTGTCTGCTCCCCAGCAGTGCCAGGCAGGCGAGCGCCATCAGGGCTGAGCCGGCCGCAACCGTGACCGGCGGACCGATGACAGGACTGATGCGAGGCACGACGAGGTTCGCCGCCAACACCGCTCCGACCATCGGCACGAAGGCCAGCCCGGTCCATAGCGGGGACCAATGGTTGGTTTGCTGGAAGTAGAGGCTGAACACGAAGATCAGCCCGTAGAAGGCCACGTTGACCATCAGGCCGACGGCCGATGCGGCGCTGAACACGCTGCTGTGAAAGAGCGTCAATGGCATCATCGGGTGCGCTGTTCTCCGCTCGATGGCAATGAATGCCGCCGCCGATGCCAGGGCGAGCAGGAAACCTGCCAAGACGAACCTGTTCGTCCACCCCAGCCTGCCGCCTTCGATGATGGCGCCCGCGAAGCATCCGAGCGCCAGGATGCCGGTGATCTGGCCCGTGAGATCGAAGCGAGGCCGGCGCAAGGAAGGTGTCTCTTCCGTGTAGCGCAAGGTGAGCCAGATCGCGGCAAGGCCGAGCGGCAGGTTGACCAGAAAAATGCTGCGCCAACCCGAGACGGCGATGAGCGCGCCCCCGATCAGCGGCCCGGCGGTCAGCGCCGTGCTTGCCCCGGCCGCCCATATGGCGACCGCCCACCCGCGCTCCCGTTCATCGGGGTAGCCGTGGTTCAACAGGGCTAGGGAGTTGGGCACCAGGGTGGCGGCGCCGAAACCTTGCACGACTCGCGCCACGATCAGCACGCCAATCGACGGCGCCAGGGCGCATGCGAGCGAAGCGGCCGTGAAGATCGCAAAGCCGGCGGCGAAAACGCGCTTCGCGCCGATGCGGTCGCCAAGCGCGCCCATGGTGAGTATGAGCGCGGCAAAGGCGGTTGTGTAGGCGGTCACCACCCATTGCATCCCCGCGATCCCGCCGCTGAATGAACGGCCAATGCTGTCGACGGCAACGTTGACGATCGTGACGTCGAGCTGCACCACGGCGTAGCCGAGGCTCATCGCTGCGAGCATCACGCGCTTTCGCGAATCCGATCGCGCAACGACCAGCATCGCCACCTCCTGTCGAGTGCCCGCGAAGAGCTGGCGAGGATCTAATGCGCGCAGCCGAACCGACGGTTCGGAGCAGGCCGAAGCATCGGGCCCCGTGAATGCCGGGCGTCTCTATTTCAGTTGTATGACAAAAAATCTCGACAAGTTTGAAAGAGGTCTATATCAGGGGCGGCGGTCATTCGGGTTTTTTCCGCCATGCTGCCTTGCGGCAAGCTCCTCGCGTGGGTCGAGCCTCGCGATGGTGATGTGTTTCTCGCGGCCCTCGTGGGCGAGGATGCCGCGGATATCCGTGCCCCCGCGACGCAACTCTGCGCGTCGCACAGGGCGGCCCGGCAATGGATCGAGGATGAGGCCGCGGCGCTCGGGCTTCCGGTCCGGTGGCTGACCCGGCCGCCGGGAGGATAGCGGGCGCCCCGGTTTCTGCCCTCGTTTCCGCCCTTGGGCCGTCGCAAATCGGCCACCAGGGCGCGGCGTAGTCGGCCGCGCGCCCTTCTGGGCGGGTCGGCGCGGCCAAGCCAGCTGTATGGGCGGCCGTCCGATCTTCCAGCTGCGGCAGGGCCCGCTCCGCAAGGGGCGGGCCTTTTCCGTGGATTGCGGGTATAGGATTCCGACCCGTTCCCCCTCGGTCAGGATGAAGCCGATGAAAATGATCGCGCTCATGGTGCTGGCGCTCGGGCTTTCGACGGCCGCATCCACCGCCGCGTTCGCTCAGAACGACAGCTGCGGAACGCCCACGAATACGCCGGCATGGTCCGAGGCGCTGGCGGCGCATGGGCCGTTCCAGAGCGCGGACGAGCGGATCAAGTTCATGGTGGACTTCGTCTACAAGAACTGCTCGGGCGGAGAGGTTGTCGAGCTGCCGCAGACGCTGATCGCGCTCTGCAATTTCAACAAGAGCATCCTGAGGATGGATGCGGCCGACATCGTCTGCGTTCTCGTATCGCAGAACTGAGCGGGCGGGAAGTTCATTGCGGTTGCGATGTGATCCAGGTCATAGGCCGGGTGGGCGGGGTGTGCTGCGATCGGGGCCGTCGGTCTTCCGGGCGGCGCCTCAGCATATGACCGGTGCTCGCGGACGATCCGCCAGGGACCGGCAGGGCCCGCCCCGCGAGGGGCGGGCTTTTGCGTGGGAGGGGGTGGTTGACGGGGCGGGAACGGACATTGAATTTGCCATTCGGCGCCGGAAGCCCCATGGTGGGGATCCGGCACTTTTCGGCCGGGGTGGTTTTTACCTGTTCCCGCGACGCTGTCGCTTCCGGTGCCTCCCCACTTTGAAAAGCATTTCGGCCCGCATGTTGCGGGCCGCCGGGCGCATGGAGAGTTGTGATGGCGCAAGGTACGGTCAAATGGTTCAACCCGACCAAAGGCTATGGGTTCATCCAGCCGGATGACGGCTCGAAGGATGTGTTCGTTCATATTTCGGCGGTCGAGCGCGCCGGGCTGGGCAGCCTGTCCGAGGGGCAGAAGATCAGCTTCGATATCGAGCGCGGCCAGCAGGGCAAGCTCGCGGCAGCCAATCTGAAGGCTGTCTGAG
>JASHRV010000242.1 GCA_030037175.1 Acetobacteraceae bacterium | reverse complement strand
CGATCATGCAGAGGATGGTGATCACCTGGCTCGGGCGGGTGCCGATGACGCGGCCGAAAAGGCCGGCGATCGCGGCGCCGAGCAGCGGGGCGAAGACGGCGACGAGAGGAAGCATCTCAGCCTTTCATCAGGGTGACGTCTTCGACCTCGATCGAGCCGCGATTGCGGAAATAGACGACGACGATCGCAAGGCCGATGGCCGCCTCTGCCGCCGCGACGGTGAGGACGAACATGGCGAAGACCTGGCCGACGAGATCGCCGAGCGCGGCCGAGAAAGCGACGAGGTTGAGATTGACGGCGAGCAGGATGAGCTCGATCGACATCAGGATGACGATCACGTTCTTCCGGTTGAGGAAGATGCCGAAGACGCCGAGCACGAGCAGGATCGCGCCGACGGCGAGATAATGGCCGAGCCCGACCGGCATTCCCCCTACCATCTCAGTGGCCCTCCGCCCCATGTGGCACCGTATGCGGCATGTCCGCGTGCTCCCCATGGCCGGCCCCGTGGGCGGCGGCGTGAGCGGCCTCTACCTCCGGCTCCGCCTCGGGCAGGGGGGTGAGGACGCCGATCTCGGCCACGCTCGCGCCGATGCTCACCTCCACCATCGCCAGCGTCTCCGACCGCTGCCGCGCAACTTGGCGGGCAATGCTCTGCCGGCGCACCGTGCGGCGGTCGCGCAGCGTGAGCACGATCGCGCCGATCATCGCGACGAGCAGGATCAGCCCCGCCGCCTGGAAGAGAAAGATGTAGCGGGTATAGAGGATGTTTCCGAGGGCGGCGGTGTTGGAGAGATTGGTCGGCGTGGGCGAGAGCCGGAGCGCGGCCGCCTCGGGGTGGAACTGCCAGCCGCCGAGCACGAATGCGAGCTCCGCCAGGAGCACGAGCCCCACCGCGCCGCCCACCGGCGCATAGCGCTGCAGCCCCTCGCGCATCTCCGCGAAGTTCACGTCCAGCATCATCACGACGAACATGAAGAGCACGGCGACGGCGCCGACATAGACGATAACCAGGATCATCGCCAAAAACTCGGCGCCGGCGATGAGAAAAAGCGCCGCGGCATTGAAGAAGGCGAGGATCAGGAACAGCACCGAGTGCACCGGGTTGCGCGCGCTCACCACCATCGCCGCGGAGATCAGCAGGATCACCGCGAAAATGTAGAAGCCGATGGTTGCGATCACGGCCGGATCCCGTTGCGCGCTGCGGTCGGTGGGTCAGCGATAGGCGGCATCGAGCTCGAGCCGCTTGGCAATCTCCGTTTCCCACCGGTCGCCGTTGGTGAGGAGCTTCTCCTTGTCGTACATCAGCTCCTCCCGCGTCTCGGTGGCGAACTCGAAATTCGGCCCCTCGACGATCGCATCGACCGGGCAGGCCTCCTCGCAGAGGCCGCAATAGATGCACTTGGTCATGTCGATGTCGTAGCGCGTGGTGCGCCGCGAGCCGTCCGCGCGCGGCTCGGCCTCGATCGTGATCGCCTGCGCCGGGCAGATCGCCTCGCAGAGCTTGCAGGCGATGCAGCGCTCCTCCCCGTTCGGATAGCGGCGGAGCGCATGCTCGCCCTTGAAGCGCGGGCTGATCGGCCCCTTCTCATACGGATAGTTGATCGTCGCCTTGGGTTTGAAGAAGTAGCGCAGCGTCAGCGCCATGCCGGCCACCAGCTCGCCGAGCAGCAGGCTGCGCGCGGTGCGGTCAAGAAACGCCATCGACCTCTCCTTCGGCGGTGCCGGGATAGCCCCAACTCACGCCGCCATCAAGCCGCATGGGGCAGCCACCCGGTTGCCATCAGCACGGCCGCCGTGAGTACCAGCCAGCCGAGCGAAAGGGGAAGAAAGACCTTCCAGCCAAGCCGCATGAGCTGGTCGTAACGGTAGCGCGGGAAGGTCGCCCGCACCCAGAGAAAGACGAAGAGGCAGATCAGGATCTTGATGATGAACCAGATCGGGCCCGGCAGCCAGGTGAAGGGGGCGAAGGGCAGCGGCGAGAGCCAGCCGCCGAGAAACAGAATGGTGGTGAGCGCGCTCATCAGGATCATGTTGGCGTATTCGCCGAGGAAGAAGAGCGCGAAGGCCATGGCGCTGTATTCGACGAAGAAGCCGGCCACGATCTCGCTCTCTCCTTCGGGAAGATCGAAGGGCGCGCGGTTGGTCTCGGCGAGCGCCGAGATGAAGAAGACGATGAACATCGGAAAGAGCGGGACGCAGAACCAGACATTCCGCTGCGCCAGCACGATGTCGTTGAGATTGAGGCTGCCGACGCAGAGCAGCACCGAGACCATGACGAAGCCTATCGAGACTTCGTAGCTCACCATCTGCGCAGCACTGCGCAGCGCGCCCAGGAACGCGTATTTCGAGTTGCTCGCCCAGCCGGCGATGATGATGCCGTAGACCCCGAGCGAGCTGATCGCGAAGAGATAGAGGATGCCGACATTGATATCGGCGATCGCCCAGCCATTGTTCACCGGGATCACGGCCCAGGCGAGCACCGCCAGGCCGAACGTGATCATCGGTGCCAGGATGAAGAGCACGCGGTTGGAGCCGGCGGGAATCACCGTCTCCTTGAAGATCATCTTGAGCGCATCAGCGAACGGCTGCATGAGCCCGAACACCCCGACCACGTTCGGGCCCTTGCGGAGCTGCACCGCCGCAAGAACCTTGCGCTCCGCGTAGGTGAGATAGGCGACCGCGATCAGGAGCGGCACGATGAGCGCCAGCGCCTCGAGGAAGGTGAGGATGATCTGGCCGGCGACGGTCGAGAAGAAGCCGCCCATCCGTTCTACTCCGCGGCGAGCGCCGCGGGGGCGCCGAAGGTCGCCGTGCAGCGCGCCATGGTCGGGCTCGCGCGGCTGATCGGATCTGTCTCGTAATAATTCTCGATCGCGGGCGTGAAGGGCGTGGGCAGCATCTGCGCCGGGTCCCCGGCCGGGCCGGAGAGGTTCGTGCAACCACCGCGCGCAACCGCGCCAACCCGCGCGAAGGCGGGATGCGCCTCGGCCAGCCGCCGGCGCAGGCTCGCGAGATCGTCATAGGGAAGCGGCTGGCCGAGCACGCCGCTCATCGCGCGGATGATCTTCCAGTCCTCCCGCGCATCGCCAGGCGGATAGACCGCAAGCCAGCCGCGCTGCGCGCGTCCTTCCGTGTTGACATAGGTCCCGTCCTTCTCGGTGTACGCCGCGCCGGGCAGGATCACGTCCGCGCGCTCGGCGCCGCGATCGCCGTGATGGCCCTGATAGACGACGAAGGTCGAGGACGGAATGCGGGCAATGTCGAACTCGTCCGCGCCGAGCAGCCACAAGAAATCAACCCCGCCGCTGCGCATCGCCCAGAACCCCTTGGCCCCGGTGCCGGGAATGAAGCCGAGATCGAGCGCGGCCACGCGCGCGGCCGCCGTGTGCAGCACGTTGAAGCCGTTCCAGTCGGCCCTCAGCATCCCGCATTCCGCGGCGAGCTTCCAGGCGGCGGCCAGCACGGCCTGCCCATCCGGCCGGGCGAGCGCGCCCTGGCCCAGGATCAGCATCGGGTTCTTGGCCGCCTTGAGCCTTGCCGCGAACGGATGCTCGCCCGCGAGAAGGGCGGTGAGGGTGCGCGGGTCCTCGCCGAGCCACTCAACGGGATAGGTGAGGTCGGCCGGCTGGCCGATCGCGGCCACCGGAAAATTCCCAGCGAGCCACCGCTTGCGGATCCGGGCATTGAGCACCGGCGCCTCGCGCCGCGGGTTGGAGCCGATGATCAGCGCCGCATCCGCCTCGTCGATGCCGGCGATCGTGGTGTTGAAGAGGTAGAACTCCCGCCGCCGCTGCGCGAGCCGCGCCCCGTTCTGCCGGCAATCGAGGTTCTGAGAACCGAGCGCCGTCATCAGATCTTTCAGCGCGAGCATGCTCTCGGCATCGACGAGATCGCCCGCGATCGCTCCGATCTTTTCCCCGGAAAGCCCCTTGAGCCGCTCGGCGATCGCGGCGAACGACTCGTCCCAGCTCGCCGGCTCGAGCCGGCCGCCCTGGCGGATCCACGGTCGATCGAGCCGGCGCCGCTTGAGCCCGTCGATCGCGAAGCGCGACTTGTCCCCAAGCCACTCCTCGTTGACCTCGTCATTGATCCGCGGAAGCACGCGGAGCACCTCGGGCCCACGCGCATCGACCTGGATGTTCGCCCCCACCGCATCCAGCACATCGACGCCGTCGGTCCGCGCGAGCTCCCAGGAACGGGCGATGAAGGCGTAGGGCTTCGAGGTCAGTGCACCGACCGGGCAGAGATCGATGATGTTGCCGGAAAGCTCGGAGCTCAGCGCCTTCTCGACATAGGTGCCGACCTCCATCTCCTCGCCGCGGCTGGTCGCACCAAGCTCCGACACGCCGGCCACCTCGGTGATGAAGCGGATGCAGCGCGTGCAATGAATGCAGCGCGTCATCACGGTTTTCACGAGCGGCCCGAGCTCCTTGTCGGTCACCGCCCGCTTCGGCTCGCGGTAGCGGGAATGATCCCAGCCATAGCCCATGGCCTGGTCCTGCAGATCGCATTCCCCGCCCTGGTCGCAGATGGGGCAATCGAGCGGATGGTTGATGAGCAGGAATTCCATCACCCCGCGGCGCCCGTTGCGCACCATCGGGCTGTCCGTCTTCACCACCATGCCTTCGGCTGCGGGCCAGGCGCAGGAAGCGACCGGCTTCGGCACCTTCTCCACCTCGACGAGGCACATCCGGCAATTGCCGGCGACCGAGAGGCGCTCATGATAGCAGAAGCGCGGGATCTCCTTGCCGGCGAGCTCCGCCGCCTGCAGCACCGAGGAGCCGGCCGGCACCTCGACTTCGATCCCGTCGACCGTGAGCTTTGGCATCGCCGCTACTCCGCCGCCATAGGCATGCTCATGGGCGCGCCATTTCGCTTGTAGGCCGCGATCCGCTCCTCGATCAGGGGGCGGAAATGCCGGATCAGCCCTTGCACCGGCCAGGCCGCCGCATCGCCGAGGGCGCAGATCGTGTGGCCCTCGATCTGGCGCGTCACCTTCTCCAGCGTGTCGATCTCCTCGCTCTCGGCGCGACCCTCGACCAGCCGGTTCATCACCCGCATCAGCCAGCCCGTGCCCTCGCGGCAGGGCGTGCACTGGCCGCAGCTTTCGTGCTTGTAGAATTTCGAAAGCCGCGCGATCGCTTTGATAATGTCGGTCGAGCGGTCCATCACGATCACCGCCGCCGTTCCGAGCCCGGATTTCACCGCCTGCAAACTGTCGAAATCCATCAGCACCGTGTCACAGATGGATTTCGGGATCACCGGCACGCTCGCGCCCCCCGGAATGATGCCGAGCAGATTGTCCCATCCCCCGCGCACGCCGCCTGCATGCCGCTCGATCAGCTCGCGCAGCGGGATGCCCATCTCCTCCTCGACATTGCAGGGCTTCTCCACATGCCCGCAGATGCAGAAGACCTTGGTGCCGGTGTTGCGCGGCCGCCCGAGTGCCGAGAACCAGGCCGCGCCCCGGCGCATGATCGCGGGTGCGGCCGCGATCGTCTCGACATTGTTGACCGTCGTCGGGCAGCCATAGACCCCGACCGCGGCCGGAAACGGCGGCTTGAGCCGCGGCATGCCTTTCTTGCCCTCGAGGCTTTCGAGCAGCCCGGTTTCCTCGCCGCAGATATAGGCCCCCGCCCCGCGATGGACATGAATATCGAAATCGTATCCGGAGCCGGCGGCGTTGCGGCCGAGAAGGCCCGCTTCGTACGCCTCCTTCACCGCCGCCTCGAGGCGCATCGCCTCGTTGTAGAACTCGCCGCGAATGTAGATATAGGCCGCGATCGCGCCCATCGCGAAGCCCGCGATCAGGGAGCCTTCGAGAAGCTTGTGCGGATCGTTGCGGATGATGTCGCGGTCCTTGCAGGTGCCGGGCTCGCTCTCATCGGCATTCACGACGAGATAGGCCGGCCTGCCGTCCGACTGCTTCGGCATGAATGACCATTTCACGCCCGTGGGAAAACCGGCACCGCCGCGCCCGCGCATGCCCGAGGCCTTCATCTCCTCGATCAGCGCATCGCGTCCGCGGGCAAGAATTGCCGCCGTACCGTCCCAGTCCCCGCGCGCCCGCGCGCCCTTGAGGCCCCAATCGTGCAGTCCGTAAAGGTTGGTGAAGATGCGGTCCTGATCGCTCAGCATGACCTCACTCCCCTTCCTTCTCGATGAGCCCAGCCTTCTCGATGAGCCCAGCTTTCTCGATAAGCGTTGTCGGCCCGCCCACCGGCGCCGAGCCCTGCCGCCCGATTGCCGAGCCGGGCGGCGGCATCTCGTCTCGACGCAGCGTTTCGAGCAGGCGCTCGGTCGCCGCCGCATCCATGTCTTCGTAGAAATCGTCGTTCACCTGCAGGATCGGGGCATTGACGCAGGCGCCGAGGCACTCGACCTCGGTCATCGTGAACAATCCGTCCTCGCTCGTCTCGCCCCAGCCCTTGATGCCGGTGAGCCTGCGACAGGCCGCCACCACCTCGTCCGAGCCACGCAGCCAGCAAGGCGTGGTGGTGCAGAGCTGGAGATGGAATTTTCCCACCGGTTGCTTGTTGAACATCAGATAGAAGGTCGCGACCTCATAGACGCGGATCGGTGCCATCCCGAGCCGCGCCGCAACGACATCCATCGCCGCCACGGGGATCCAGGCCGAGCCCGTCACGCGCCCCATCTGCCGCTGCGCGAGATCGAGCAGCGGCAGCACCGCGCTCGCCTGCCGGCCGGGCGGATATTTCGCGAGGATCGCGGGAATCGCCGCCTCGCTCTCCGCATCGAACGCGAACTGCGCCGGCTGCGCAGCACCTGTCCCGGTTCCGTCAGCCATCATCACCTGTCGATTTCGCCAAAAACGATGTCGAGAGAGCCGATGATCGCCACGGTATCGGCCAGCATGTGGCGCCGGGCGAGAACCTCGATCGCTTGCAGGAACGAGAATCCGGTCGCGCGGATCTTGCACCGGTAGGGCCGGTTGGTCCCGTCCGCGACAAGATAGACCCCGAATTCTCCTTTCGGCGCCTCGACCACCGTGTAGGTCGCGCCGGCGGGAACATGGAAGCCTTCGGTGTAGAGCTTGAAATGATGGATCAGCGCTTCCATCGAGTGCTTCATCTCCGCCCGCGTCGGCGGGGTGAACTTCCGGTCCTGCACCTTCACCGGGCCCGGCTTCATCAGGGCTAGGCACTGATTGATGATCTTCACGCTCTCGCGCATCTCGCCCATGCGCACGAGATAGCGGTCGTAGCAATCCCCGTTGCGCCCAACCGCCACCGCGAAATCGACTTCGCCGTACATATCGTAGGGCTGGGCGCGCCGGAGATCCCACGGCACGCCGCTCGCGCGCAGGCACGGGCCGGAGAACCCCCAGGCCAACGCATCCTCCGCGCCGATTACGCCGATATCGACCGTGCGCTGCTTCCAGATCCGGTTGCCGGTGAGCAGATCCTCGAGGTCATCCACGAATTTTGGAAATGTCTCGGCCCAGGCCGCGATCTTCTCGGTGAGCCCGGCCGGCAGATCGCGGGAGACTCCGCCGGGGCGGAAATAATTCGCATGCAGCCTCGCACCCGAGGCCGCCTCATGGAACTCGAGCAGCTTCTCGCGCTCCTCGAAGCCCCAGAGGCTCGGCGTGATCGCGCCGACATCGAGCGCGTACGTGGTGACATTGAGCAGATGGTTGAGCACGCGCGTGATCTCGGCGAAGAGCGTGCGGATCCATTTGCCCCGCTCCGGCACTTCGATTCCGAGCAGCCTCTCTGTAGCGAGCGCGAAGGCGTGCTCCTGGCACATCGGCGAAACGTAATCGAGCCGGTCGAAATAAGGGACCGCCTGAATGTACGTCTTATGCTCGATCAGCTTCTCGGTGCCGCGATGAAGGAGGCCGATATGCGGATCGGCCCGCTCCACCACCTCGCCGTCCATCTCGAGGATCAGCCGCAGCACGCCGTGGGCCGCCGGATGCTGCGGTCCGAAATTGATCGCGTGATGATCGATCTCGACGCGGCGCGTCCCAGGGGGCGTCCCAGGGGGCGTCCCAGGGGGCGTCCCAGGGGGCGTCGCGGAGGGCGTGTCGGAAGGCGCGACCTCGCTCATTCCCCCCGCCCCTCCTCTTCGCGCCCCTCATGCACCTTCTCATCGCCGGGCAGGGTCGTGATCCCTTCCCAGGGCGAGATGAAATCGAAGTTTCGGAAATCCTGCACGAGCTTCACCGGTTCATAGACCACGGATTTGCGCTCCTCGTCGTAGCGCACCTCGACATGGCCGGTGAGCGGGAAATCCTTGCGCATCGGATGCCCCTCGAATCCGTAATCGGTGAGGATTCGCCTGAGATCCGGCTGGCCGGAGAATACAATTCCGAAAAGATCCCAGGCCTCGCGCTCCCACCAGGTCGCCGACGGCCAGACCCCGCACATCGAAGGCACCGGGGTCACTTCGTCGGTAGTGATGATCACCCGCAGCCGCTGATTCAGCGCCACTGAAAGGAGATTGTAGACGACATCGAACCGCTCGCTCCGCTCCGGCCAGTCGACGCCGCAGATATCCATCGCCTGCGCGAAGAGAAAGCGCGGATCATCGCGAAGGGTCGTCATCAACGCGACGAGCCCCTCACGCGCAGCATGCGCCACGAGTTCGCCCTTCTCGATCGTGGTGGCGTGAACGCCGGGAAGCGCGGCGACCTGCCGCTCGAGCTCTGCGATCCCTTCCATGCGCTCGCTCATGCCGGCTCAGCCCCTGAGGATCGTGCCGGTGCGGCGGATCTTCTTCTGCAGCTGCATGATGCCGTACACCAGCGCCTCGGCGGTCGGCGGGCAGCCCGGCACATAGACATCGACCGGCACGACCCGGTCGCAGCCGCGCACCACCGAGTAGGAATAATGGTAATAGCCGCCGCCATTGGCGCAGCTTCCCATGCTGATCACCCAGCGCGGCTCGGGCATCTGGTCGTAAACCTTGCGCAGCGCCGGCGCCATCTTGTTGGTGAGCGTCCCGGCAACGATCATCACGTCGCTCTGGCGCGGGCTCGCGCGGGGAATGATGCCGAACCGATCGAGATCGTAGCGCGGCATATAGGCGTGGATCATCTCCACCGCGCAGCAGGCGAGCCCGAACGTCATCGGCCAGAGGCTCCCCGTTCGCGCCCAATTGACCAGCTTGTCGACCTGCGCGACCACGAAGCCGCGGCCGGCAATCTCGCCGGTGATACCCTTCACCACCGCGTCCTGTTCCGGCCCTGGCGGCAGCGCCTGACGGTTCCAGGAAACCGCCACGCCTTCACCCGTTCCTGCGCTCATCGCGTCATCCCCCGGGTTTCGTTCCCTTGGGCGTTACTCCCATTCGAGGGCGCCCTTCCTCCACTCATAGATGAAACCGACGGTCAGCACCGCAAGGAAGCCCACCATCGAAAGAAAGCCGAAAAACCCGATCGTGGAGAGGCTGACCGCCCAGGGGAACAGGAAGGCAACCTCGAGATCGAAAATGATGAAGAGGATGGCCACCAGATAATAGCGCACGTCGAAGCGCCGGCGCGCGTCATCGAACGGCTCGAACCCGCATTCATAGGCCGAAAGCTTTTCCGCGTAGGGCTTCTGCCGCGCGGCGAGCAGCGAGCCCCCCACCATCGCCCCGGCTATCACCGCCGCCAGGACGAGGAACGCCAGGATCGGCAGATAATGAACGATGATAGGCTGCATGCCCCCTGATCCTCACCCCCGCCCGGTTTTGCAGCGCAACAGGCGGCCGGACATTACCCGCATCCACGCCTTCGCGCCATAGGCGAGCCCGAAAGGCGATGGCGCGAGTGACGGGACTTGAACCCGCGACCTCCGGCGTGACAGGCCGGCGCTCTAACCGACTGAGCTACACCCGCGAACCGTGGATGGAAGGATGGGCGTGTAGGCCCCACAACGCTGCCCCGTCAAGCACCAGGGAAAGCTGCCCCTGGCCTCCGGCAAGGAACTCTGCCCCCTGCATCCTTGGCAAAGGCGGAGCCTTTGCATTCCATTCTCTTAAAGACGCTGGGGGG
>JASHRV010000241.1 GCA_030037175.1 Acetobacteraceae bacterium | reverse complement strand
CATTTTGAGCCGCCGGACATCGAGGCCGAGCAGCCGCGTCGCGCCCTCATTGCCCCCGAGCGCATAGACATGGCGGCCGAACGGCGTGTGATTGAGGGCGACGAAGAGCACGAGCCCCAGCACGAGCATGACGATCACCGGTGCGGGCACATGGGCAGCCGCGCCGGTGCCGAGTGCTGCGAACTCGGTGCCGGCCGCATTGCTCGCCGGCGTGATCGCCTGGCCCTGGACGATGCCGTAGGTGATGCCGCGAAAAATCCCGAGCGTGGCAAGTGTCGCGATGAAGGGGTTGAGGCTGAGCCGCGTCACCGCGATCCCGTTGACGAAGCCGACCAGCGCACCGGCGGCGAGCCCGGCCAGGACCGCGATCCAGAGCGGCAGACCGGCGGTGAGCACGAGGGCCGCGATCATCCCGGAAAATCCCATCGCCGAGCCCACGGAAAGATCGAGCCCGCCGCCGATCATCACCAGCGCCTCGCCGAAGCCCGCGATCGCGAACCACGAGAAGTAAAGTGCGACATTGCCGAGAATATTGCCGAAGGTGAGGAAATAGGGCGACATCACGCTGACCACGGCCGCCACGACGACGAGGCCGAGCAGCACCCCGGCCCAGGGCACGAGCACGAGCTCCGCAAGAAGCCGGCGCACCGGGCGGCTCCCTTTACGCGAGCGGCGGCGGCTGCGGGGCGGATTCATAGGCGCCCAGCACCGCCTGATCGAAATCGATGATCGCGCCGCTCATCAGCCCCGATTCCGCGCTCGCGAGATAAGCCACCGCGCGCGCGACCTCGTCGGGCTTCACCAGCCGCCCGAAAGGCAGCGAGGCCTCGGCCTGCTCGCGCCAGCCATCCTGGGCGCCGTGGTATGTGCGCATGATCCGATCCTCCCCGGGCGTGTCCATCCAGCCGACGGAGAGCCCGTTGACGCGGATGCGATGCCGCATCAGCGAGAAGGCAACGTTCTTCGTCAGCGTGAGCAGCGCACCCTTGGAGGCGCAATAGGCCGTGATGAAGCTCTGCCCGCCATAGGCCGACATCGACAGGATATTGACGATCGTCCCGCCGGTTCCGCCGCGCCGCATCGATTTCGCCGCTTCCTGCATAAGGAAGAACGGCGCGCGGACATTGATCGCGAACATCCTGTCGAAAAGCTCGGGGCTGGTGTCGAAGATCGTGCCGCGATCGGTGATCGCCGCGGCATTGACCAGCACGTCGACGCGCCCGAATTCCTCTCCCGCCGCGGCGATCACCGCCTGCGCACCGGCCACTTCGGCAAGGTCGGCGGGCACATAGAGCGCCTTCGCGCCCTTGGCCTTGAGCGTCTCTGCAACGCGCGCGCCGTTCTCGCGGTTGCGTCCCGTGATGACGAGGCCGGCCGCGCCGCGATCGGCGAACAGGTTTGCAACCGCTTCGCCCAGGCCCTGCGTGCCCCCGGTGACGACGGCGATCTTTCCCCCAAGCGAGAGGTTCTCGAACGTCTCGGGATTCATTTCCGCGTTTCCTCCCTCGCCCGGCGGGCTTGGCGTTTCGTTCCAGGCTATCAGGCCGGAGCCGGGCTCCGTCAATCCGCGGGTCGCCCGATTGACCGGCGGCGAAACCGCATGCTAGCGCGCGGAGACCGCGACGCCCGCATCGCCGCGAGGGAGGAAGCGCATGATCCGCATCGCCGTGCTCGGCGCCGGACGCATCGGCCGGATCCACGCCGCCAACGCGGCGGCCAATCCACGCTGCCGCCTGGTCGCGGTGGCGGACGTCCTCGCCGAAGCCGCGGCCCGGCTTGCGAAAAGCACCGGCTGCGAAGCGGCGAGCGATCCCGCCGCAACGCTCGCGCGCACGGACGTGGATGCCGTCGTCATCGGCACGCCGACCGACACGCATGTCGCGCTGCTGCTCGAGGCGGCGCGGCGCGGCAAATCCGTTCTCTGCGAGAAGCCGGTCGATCTCGATATCCGCAAGGTGGAGGAAGCCGCTTCCGAAGCGGCGCGGCTCGGGGCAAAGGTGATGGTCGCCTTCAACCGCCGCTTCGACCCCGGCATGGCTGCCGTGCATCGCGCGATCGGCGAGGGCGCGATCGGCACCGTGCGCCAGGTCGTCATCTCCAGCCGCGACCCCGCACCACCGCCGCTCTCCTATATCCCGAGCTCGGGCGGCATCTTCCGCGACATGACCATCCACGATTTCGACATGGCGCGCTGGCTTCTCGGCGAGGAGCCGCGCGAAATCTCCGCCACCGCAAGCACGCTCGTCGATCCGGCGATCGGCACCGCGGGCGATTTCGACACGCTGATGGTGACGATGCGCACCGCATCGGGCCGCCAGTGCCACATCAACAATTGCCGCCAGGCCGCCTACGGCTACGATCAGCGGATAGAGGTCTTCGGCTCCGGCGGCATGCTGCTCAACGACAATCTCCGTCCCTCCACGCTCCGCCGCTACGACGCGCACGCCACGGAAATCCGCGAGCCGCTCTTGAATTTCTTCCTCGAACGCTACGCGGAGGCATATCGGCTCGAGCTCGATGCCTTCCTCGCGGCGATCGAAGGCGGAACCGAGATGCCGCTCACGATCGAGGACGGAAGGCGTGCGCTCATGCTCGCCGATGCCGCCCTCGAATCGGCACGCAGCGGACGGGTCGTCACGGTCTAGAGCCAGGAATCCTCCAGCGATGAGCAACAAGGATCGTTCTTTCTTGAAAGAAAGAACCAAAGAACTTTTTCCCGTTTTCCGGACCCGGCCCCACCTCTGGCCTCCGAACGACGTTCGGAGTCCCCCGCCGGCGTCCGCCCCCGGAGGACGGGAAAAAAGCTTCCTCTTCAGAGAAAGAAGAGTCTTCCTTTCCTTTTCGATACCTCATCAGCGTGCATAGCGCCTCCAAGATCGGCGTCGGCGTCATCGGCACGGGCTTCATGGGCAGGGCCCATGCGATGGCCTATCGCGCCGTGCCCGGCATTTTTTCTCCCCCGCTCGTTCCCGTGCTCGAGATCGTCGCCGATTCCGACGCGGCCGGCGCCGAGCGCGCGCACCGATCCTTCGGCTTCCGCCGCATGACGACCGACTGGCGGGCGTTGATCGCCGATCCGGCCGTCGCCATCGTCTGCGTCACCACGCCGCCCGCGCTGCACCGCGAGATGGCGCTCGCCGCGATCGCGGCCGGCAAGCACGTCCATTGCGAAAAGCCGCTCGCGCTCGATGCCGCCGAAACCGAGGCAATGGCGCAGGCCGCCGAAGCCGCCCGCCCGAACGGGATCCGCACCCAGGTCGGCTTCAACTACCTGAAGAACCCGCTGCTCGGCCTCGCCCGCGAGATGATCGCCTCGGGCGAGCTCGGCGAGATCACCAATTTCCGCGGCATCTTCGCCGAAGGCTACATGGCCGATCCGGCCGCGCCCTGGTCCTGGCGCCTCGATCCGGCCGGCGCCGGCGTCATCGCCGATCTCGGCAGCCATATCATCGGCCTCGCCCGCTTCCTGCTCGGGCCGATCCTTTCCCTCGTCGCGGACCTCGAAACGGTCGTCAAGGAGCGCCCGACCGCGCCCGGCAGCGCCGAGCGCCGCGCCGTCACGGTGGACGACATCGCCCGCCTCACGGTCCGCTTCGCGCGCGGCTGCGGCGGCACGATCGAGGCAAGCTGGGTCGCCACCGGCCGCACCATGCAGCTCGGCTTCGAGATCGCCGGCACGCGCGGGGCGCTCTCCTTCACACAGGAACGCATGAACGAGCTTCTCCTCCACCGCGCCGATGCCCCCGCCCACGCGCGCGGCTTCCTCCGCATCGAGGCCGGCCCCGCCCATCCGCCCTACGGCCTCTTCTGTCCCGCGCCCGGCCACCAGCTCGGCTTCAACGACCTCAAAACGATCGAGGCGGCGGATTTCCTCGCCGCGATCGCGGGCGGGGCGGAGAAAGGCCCCGATTTCCGCGAGGCGGCCGAGATCCAGAAGGTGGTGGACACGGCCATCCGCTCCTCCCGCGAGCGGAGCTGGCTCGCCGTCGGCTGAGGCCGACCCAGCGGGTGACGCATGGGGTGACGCATGGGGTGACGCATGGGGTGACGGGGCGGATGACGCGGCTCGGGCCTTCTTGGTAGAGCGGGCATCGGGCCCGCACCGCCCAGAACGGCCCGCGCGATCCGGCTCGTCCCCGCGGAGACATCGTGCAGCGTCTGCAGCGCATCGCCGGCATCAGCATCTTCGTCGGACTCCTCGTCCTGGCGCTGAAGGGCCTCGCCTGGTGGATCACGGGCAGCGCCGCGCTCTATTCGGACGCTCTCGAAACGGTCGTGAACGTGGCCGCGGCCGGCCTCACCTTCGGCGCGCTCCGCTACGCCGCCCGCCCGGCCGACGCCAACCATCCCTATGGTCACGACAAGGCGGAGTTCTTCGCCGCCGTGCTCGAGGGCGTGCTGATCGTCATCGCCGCCTTCTCGATCATCGAGCATGCCTGGATCGTCTGGCGCCACCCCGCGCCCATCACCACGCCGCTCCGCGGGATCGCGCTCAATGCGCTCGCGACCGTGGTCAACGGTGCCTGGGCCACGGTGCTGCTCCGCGCCGGCCGGCAGGGCCTTTCTCCGGCGCTCAGCGCCGATGCCCGCCACCTCCTCGCGGACGTGCTCACCTCGGTCGGCGTCATCCTGGGCCTGCTCGGCGCCGTGCTGGTGGGCGCGCTCTGGCTCGACCCGGCGCTCGCGGTCTGCGTCGCCCTCTATATCCTCGCCTCCGGCTGGCGGATCATCCGCAGTTCCGTCGGCGGGCTGATGGACGAGGCGCCGGACCCGCGCGTGGTCGAGCGGATCCGGGCCGTGGTCGGCGATCACGCAACCGGCGCGCTGGAGGCGCATGATCTGCGCATGCGCAGCACCGGGCGGCTCACCTTCCTCGAATTCCACCTCGTCGTCCCGGGCGCGATGCGCGTCGATGAGGCGCATGCGATCTGCGACCGGATCGAGGAGGCGCTGCGCCGGGAGATGGGCAATCTCGTCGTCACCATCCATGTCGAGCCCGAAGGCAAGGCCAAGCAGCACGGCGTTCCCGTCCTGTGAGAGGGGCGGCGCTCGGCCTGCCGCTCCTGCTGATCGTGCTGCTCGCGCGGACCGCGGGCGCGACCCCGCCGCGCCGGGTGGTCTCGCTCAATCTCTGCACCGACCAGATGCTGCTCCTGCTCGCACCCCAATCCGCCGCCGCGCTCTCGCCGCTCGCCCGCGACCCGTCCCTCTCGGCGATGGCCGCCGAGGCCGCACGCATCCCCCGCGTCCCCGCTTCCGCCGAGGCGGTCCTCCGCCTCCACCCCGACCTCGTGCTCGCCGAGCCCTACGGCGCCCAGGCAACGGTGGCGGCGCTGACCGATCTCGGCCAGCGCGTGGTCACCCTCCCCGATCCCGCCAGCTTCCCGGAAATCCGCGCCACCATCGCGCACCTCGCCGCCATTCTCGGCGCCGAGGCGCGCGGCGCCGCCCTCATCGCCGCCATGGACCGCAGGCTCACCGGCCTCCCGCGGCCCGCCCATCCGCCCACCGCCATCCTGCTCGAGCCGCGCGGCCTCGCTGCCGGCCCCGCCTCCCTCGCCGGCAGCGTGCTCGCCGCCGCGGGCTTCCGCGACGCCGCGCGCGGCGGCTGGCTCAGCCTGGAGATCCTGCTCGCCCACCCGCCCGACCTCCTCGTCGTTCCCACCGCTTCGGGCTTTCCCTCCCTCGCCACCCGCCTGCTCGCCGATCCTGCCCTCGCCGCCATCCCGCGCCGCACCGTCCCCGCCGCCTGGCTCATCTGCGGCACGCCCTTCGCCGCCCAGGCTGCGCGGATGATTGCCCGCCGATGACCCGAACTGGCCCGATGATCGCGCTGCTCGCTTCCCTGACCATCCTCTCGCTCCTGCTCGGACCCGCCGGCTTCGGCCTGCCCCTGCCCGTGATCCTCTGGCAGCTCCGCCTCCCCCGCACCCTCCTTGCCCTGCTCGTGGGCGGCGGGCTCGGCGTCTCCGGCGCCGCCCTGCAGGGCGCGCTCCGCAACCCGCTCGCCGATCCCGGCCTGCTCGGCATCTCGGGCGCGGCCGCCCTCGGCGCCGTCATCGCCTTCTATTGGGGCCTGGCCGCCGCCTTCTCTCCCGCCCTGCCGCTCGCCGGCCTGCTCGGCGCCGGGCTCGGCGCC
>JASHRV010000240.1 GCA_030037175.1 Acetobacteraceae bacterium | reverse complement strand
CGATGCGCCCGGGCGATTGCGGCGACCCGGCGCCGAAGGGTCGGCAGCGCGTAACCCAGGCCGGCGGCGGCCAGATAGGCACCAACCGTCTCGGGGCTGGCGGGCATCGCGGAAAACCCGTGCGCGCCGCACCAGGCGGTGAAATTGTCGAGATCCGCGGCATAGGCCCGCAGCGTGGCAGGTGCATCGGCCGCTGCCTGGTAGGCTTGGGACTTCGCGAGGGCGAGGGCGGCGCGGGGCGTCGGTGGCTTTTGCCCTTCGGGCAGACGGGCCATTTGACGGGAGCGGACGAGCCGGAGCGTGCTTGGCATTTGCCTAGCAGAACACAAATTATCACACGTGGGAAGGGTGCTTATCACGTGTTACTGGGCGACCAAGCCCCGGAAAGGACGAAGGAGGCCCCGGTAACGGGTCCCGGGCCAACGCCAGGCCCTTCCCGCGTACCCAATACCGGGTCAGGCCCAGGAGCATGGCGGCCAGAGCGGTCGCTGACTGCAGGCGTCGTGATAAAGTGCCGTGGGCAGCGTTCGGCGGAGGAGGAAACGGAGCATGTCGATCATACGCAATATCGATGTGACCATGCAGTCGGAGGTCAGCTTCGACGATGCATGTCGTCAGGCGATCGCCGAAGCCGCCGAGACTCTGCGTGGCATTATGTCGTTCCGGGTCAAGGAGTTCGAATGCGTGGTTGAACATGACCGGATCATCGCCTACCGCGTCACGGGCAAGTTTGTCTTTGAGGTTGAACGGTAAATGGCGGTAGGCCCAGCGCGTATGGACGTTCGATGGTGACGGCTAGATTGGCGATTACCCTCGTACATGTTTGCTGGACGCCGGCGGTGTGAGCCGTGTGCGGCTCAGGTGGCCGCATCTTGCAAGGCCTCCCCCTCGGAGGCATGAAGAACCCTGGGGCCGACGAAGGTTGCGCGGCCATCTGGGAAAGGCGCCGCCGTCGTTACCGCGTGGCTACAGCCGGGGCGCTCTTCAATCGGATCGGGCTCCGACGCCGCTCGTAGGTCAGTCGCAAATCCGCCTCATCGTACGATCCACTACCTGAACCAGGCGAAATAAGCCGGTTTGTCAACCGCTTTGCAGAAAGAACAATGACGCCGCGTCTTCGTCCGCGTACTTATCAAAACAACCGGGGATCGAGAAGGAATGGCTCGCGCCTTCGAACCCTGATCTCCCCCACCGCAGAGTGGTTGTGATTGATGAGAACGTTGGTATCCGGGGAGTCAGCGATCGAGACAATCACGGATGGGACCTGAAGCAACGGCATGGCACGCGCTTGGTGCCACTTATCTCCGCGCATTTGCGTCCACGATTCCTGGTGGCGCCAGTCGTCGGGAAGCTCATCGAGCTTGACCTGCTCAATGGGGAGAGAAGCAGGAGCTTCGTACGCAAGCATGATCAGATCCGGCAAAAGTGCCGGATCCTCGATGTGGACGAGTTTTTCGAGAACGCAGAGCGACGGTGAGGTTGCGCAATATGTGACAGCATGGCCGACGCTGTTCCAGCGGCCATCGAATAACAACCCGTAGCCCCCGTCGAAACTATCCGCGTGCTGGCGCGTCGAAAGGCGCCAAAGGAGCATCAGGCGGCCGCACCCCAAGCGATCTTGCCGAGAATGGTCTCAACGACGCGCGCGCCGGCTTCGGTCTGCGCAACAACAAGGGGAGATTCGTTGCTGAGCTCCGTAAGTGGACGGCGCAGCCAGGCACCGGCCTTTTCAGAGTTGCCGAATGTCTCCTCGGCCAACGTCTGGACGCGGAGCAGCCGCACCGCCCGATCCGATTCGTCGACGGTCAGGGGCTGGTTGCGTGCGGCGCGATGTCGCCTCGTCCGCTCCGGGATCACAAACGTTTCAATCTCCCGCTCGCTCAACCCGGCCCTTGCCAGCCCTGTAAGGGCGCGCAGGGGCAACCGTCTACGAATCGCCAATGCGAGATCGGCCTGGGAATGGACATCGACCCCTAGCACCGGCTTTCCTCCCAGCTTACGGGCGACCTCTTCCACGATCGGCATCGGCCTTCAGGGCTCCTGGATAGGGTGGCAAGATGCCGGCAATATATGCGGCATATTGCCGCCCCACAAGAGGGGGGAGTGTCCAGGAGCTGGTGGGATCACGCAGCGATTGCGACGGCGGCATCAGGGCGGCCGATGGGTTTGAACCGCTGACCGAAGCCAGAACCGAGTGTCCCGTTGTAAACGGCGCAGCGGACTTGCAGCAGCGGGTCGGCGCCTCGCCGAGACCGGCGTATCTGCTGCGACTTGTTCATCCGGCGATTGATCAGGAAATTCGCCGTGCCCTCCGTCACCGCAGTCCCGACGCGCAAGCCCGCGCGATATTGAGCGGCGTAGTTGACCAGCCGGGCGCTCTGGCTACGGAGATATTGGTCGATCTCGTGAAACGCATGCCACAGTTTTCGGGATGCCACGCCTTGGGTTCGATGACCGCACTCACCCTTGTAGAGATGGATGACCTTGCGGATGCGCTCGAAGGTCGTCGGGGCATTTTTCGCCTTGCCGTTCCAGATGCGCCAATGCAGCCGCTCGATCTCCGCGACGATCGTGGCCTTGGCCTCCGCGCGACCCGGTTCGTCGGTGAGCAATCCGCATGCCGCCAGCTTCGCGTGCTGAAGCCGCATCGCGATGTGGAACCAGTCCGCGATTGGCCGCGTGGTGACGCCGGCGTCGGCAAGAAGCGATCGCAGATCCGGACAGCCGTCGGTGAACGCAGTCACCTTTGTGGCAGCGGTTTGGCCAACCGCCTCGAGGCTCCGGCGAATCTGAACCACAATGTCGGTGTCGGATCTGGCGACGGCACCGAAAACCTGCCGCCCTCCGTCGGATGTCTCGACGTTGCCAACGCGAATGTCCAAATGCCGGTTACCTTCCTCGCGGCTGCGAATGAATGTCGAGTCCGTAGTGACAGTGATGCTTTTGGCTGCCGATACTGGCTTGGTCGTTGGAATATCACAAAGTTGCTCGCCGATCTTGAGCGTGTAGGCGCGCAATGTCTCAGGGCTGATGCCAACGTTTGCCGGCGGAAGATGCGTCAGCACGGCGGCGGCGACACGAAAGGGCATCATGGCGGAGAGATGGGCGCGCAGCTGATCCAACTCAGGCGTCGATCGACAGTGCGATGGCCAAGTGACACCGCGCTCGATGTGACCTCAGCTGATGCAACGAAACCGCGGCAGCTGTACTGTCGCCTGGCCGAATGGTGTTGCGAGCAAATGGCGTCGCCGGCCGTTGACGTGACCCCGGCCACCACAAGACGGACACTCTGGCCGCCGAACCGCAAGATCCCCGGTTTGCGCGGCGACAATCGCTTTCTGCATGCGCGCTAAAAGCCGCCTCGCCTTGGACAGCGTCAGCCCCAGATCGTCGATGTTGCTGGCCCCGTCAGGCCGGCTGACCTCCATCACGTCTACACCGGCCACCCCGCTGGGCATGCTCGTCTCGATCAATCGCAATACCCAACGCATTGAAGACCCCCGGATCAACGTCTCCTGATCGGTCATATCGATACCCGTCAATTCCCACCAGTTTCTGGATGCTCCCCCTTCCGATTGAGCAAAAGGGTCAAACGCTCCGCAGCGTTGAGAAGATGCCGCTGCATCACCTCCCTTGCTTTGTGCTCGTCTCCTTCGGCAATGGCTATGGCGATCGCACTATGCTCGGCATGGGTGTCATCGGCGTTCCCGGTCAACGGCGAGGTGATTGGAAACCAGAGCCCGACGGTGGATAGCAGCGTGGCGACCACTTTCACGAAGATCGGATTACCGGTCGTTTCCGCGATGGTTACATGAAAGCGGTGATCGTGATCCTTGAAGCGTTGGTCGTCATTTTGGTCGGCCTTCATCAGCTGGAGCAGCTCGAAAAGTCGCTCGGCGACCACCCTCGAGCGGGCGTGCGCTGCTGCTGCTGCGCAAGTCGTCTCGACACAAATACGAAATGCAGTGAAATCCCCGACATTGCGTGGACTGAGCAGCAGGCCCCAGAGAAATGCATCCGACAAAAGCTCTGAGGTCGGCTCGCGGATAAACGAGCCCTCTCCGGGACGAATGGCAACCACCCCCATCGTCACGAGGCTCTGGATCGCTTCGCGGATCGTTGAGCGGCCGACGCCGAAACGCGAGGCTAGTTCCTTCTCCGAAGGAATACTGTCCCCGGGGCGCCAGACACGCTCCATGATCAACCGCGCGATGGCGTTTACGACCTCGCGGGTAAGGTTGGGCCGTCCGATCGGCTTGATGGCGTCAGCGGGATCATTTGCCGGAGGAGAGGAGACGTGTGGGCTCATTGCCCTCATCTATCCGACATCAGACATCTGACGCAACCTCGTCTCCGAAGCGGGTCGCATCGTACCCGCTCATATATCCCGCTCTAGTCTGAAAACCTGATCAACATATTGATGAGTATGTAGTGTTGTGATTCGCTGACATCGATTGCGGGAGATCGATATGAGCGAATTGGACTGGCTGAGCGACGAGGCATGGGCGGCGCTTGAGCCGCATTTGCCGAAGAACCGCCCTGGCGCACG
>JASHRV010000239.1 GCA_030037175.1 Acetobacteraceae bacterium | reverse complement strand
ACCTCTTCTGAGAACATTTTTTCCGCCGTCATGGACACCGAAGCAGCGAGCCGATCGCGCTCCCCTCAATCGCGTCTAAAGGCCGCGCGCCCGCCGGGCCCGCTCTCCGGCAGCGTCCGCGTGCCCGGGGACAAGTCCATCAGCCATCGCGCGCTCATGTTCGGCGCGCTCGCCGTCGGCGAGACCACCATCGCCGGCCTCCTCGAAGGGGAGGACGTGCTGGCCACCGCCGCCGCCATGCGCGCGCTCGGCGCCGACATCGCGCGCGCGGCGGACGGCACCTGGCGCGTCGCCGGCCGCGGCGTCGGCGGCCTTATCGAGCCGGCGGAGGTGCTCGATATGGGCAATTCCGGCACCGCGGCCCGCCTGCTCACGGGAATCCTCGCCACCCACCCGATTTTCTCCGTCCTCACCGGCGATGCGAGCCTCCGCTCCCGCCCCATGCGCCGCGTCATCGCTCCGCTCTCGGCCACCGGCGCCCGCTTCGCCGCGCGCGCCGGCGGCAGGCTCCCGATGGCGATCGAGGGCACGGGCGATGCCCTGCCGCTCTGCTATCGCCTGCCCGTCGCCTCCGCCCAGGTGAAGTCCGCCGTGCTGCTTGCCGGCCTCAATGCCCGCGGCGAGACGGAGGTCGAGGAGCCCGCGCCCACCCGCGACCACACGGAGAACATGCTCCGCCATTTCGGCGCCGAGGTCGCCGTGGAGCCGGCCGGCGGCGGCCGGCGCATCCGCCTTGCCGGCCAGCCCGAGCTTCGCGCCGCCGACATCGTGGTTCCGGCGGACCCCTCCTCGGCCGCCTTTCCTCTCGTCGCCGCCCTTCTCGTCCCGGGCTCGGTGCTCCGCCTCGAATCCGTCGGCCTCAATCCCCTCCGCACCGGCCTTCTCGCCACGCTCGCCGAGATGGGCGCCGATATCGCCACCGAGAATGCGCGGAGCGAGGGCGGCGAGCCGGTCGGCGATCTCGTCGTCCGGTATGGCGCGCTCAAGGGGGTCGATGTCCCGCCCGGGCGCGCGCCGACGATGATCGACGAGTATCCCATCCTCGCCGTCGCGGCCGCCTCGGCCGCGGGCACCACGCGCATGCGCGGCCTCGCCGAGCTTCGCGTCAAGGAGAGCGACCGGCTCGCCGCCACCGCCGCGATGCTCATGGCAAACGGGGTCTCGGTCGAGGTCGCGGGCGATGATCTCCTCGTCCACGGCACCGGCCGCCCGCCGGCCGGCGGCGGTCTCGTCGCCACCCACATGGACCATCGCATCGCGATGAGCGCGCTGGTTCTCGGCCTCGCCTGCGAAGCCCCGGTCACGGTGGACGACACCTTCTTCATCGATACGAGCTTTCCGGGCTTTTCCGCCCTCATGGAGGCGGCGGGCGCCCGCTTCTCCCCGGCGTGAAGGAGCCTTTCGTCATCGCGATCGACGGCCCGGCCGCGGCCGGCAAGGGCACGCTCGCGCGCCGGCTCGCGGCGCATTTCGGCCTGCCCCATCTGGATACCGGGCTTCTCTACCGCGCCGTCGCCCGCCGCCTCCTCGATGCCGGGAAGGACCCTTCGGACGGCGCGGCGGCCGAGCAGGAGGCGCGGTCGCTGAGGCCGGCGGATTGGCAACGGCCGGATCTCCGCACCCCGGACGTGGACCGGGCGGCGAGCATCGTCGCCGCCGAGCCCCGCGTCCGCGCGGCGCTGCGGGACTTCCAGCGCGAATTCCCCGCCGCCCATGGCGCGGTGATGGACGGGCGGGACATCGGAACGGTCATCTTCCCCGATGCTCCGGTAAAGCTCTTCGTCACCGCCGCACCCGCGGCGCGGGCCGAGCGCCGTTTCCGCGAGCTTCAGGGCCGCGGCATCGCCGTCAGGCTGGAAGCGGTCGAGGCCGAGATCGAGGAGCGCGACCGCCAGGACGCAACGCGTCCGGTCGGGCCGCTCGAGCAGGCGCCCGACGCGGTGCTGATCGACACCACCGGCCTCGATCCGGACCAGGTTTTTTCCACCGCCCTCGAAAAGATCCGCGCCCGCATCGCCCCCGCCGCGTAACGTCCGCCTCGCTCATTTCTTTTGGGTTTCGGCGCGGGGCCCTGTTTCCGTTGTTTCTCTTGACTTGGCCCGCCGCGCGCGTATCTCTCCGCACATCCGCGCGGCCCTTGCCGCGCTTGGTGAAGCGCCTGGGGCCATCCCCGGGCATCCTAGATCGTCAATCCGGCCTCGCCTGCCGCATCCCGGCCGAGGCAAGCCGTGTTCCGCATTCCCGTGGAACGCGCAAACCCCGGGGACCCGGTCCGGGTCCGCAACGAGGATACCGCCCGCACAATGTCATCCGCCACCGCGACCATCCGCTTCGATCACGCGAGCCAGGGGAGCCAGCCGCCGGCGAGAGAGGATTTCGCCTCCCTGCTCGATGAGACCCTGGGACGGGACAGCGGGTTCGACGGCTCGGTCGTCTCCGGGCGCGTGCTCCGCCTCACCGACGAGTATGCGATCGTCGATGTCGGGCTCAAGAGCGAAGGGCGCGTGCCCCTCAAGGAATTCGCCTCCCCCGGCATGAAGCCGGAGGTGAAGCCCGGCGACGTGGTCGAGCTCTATGTGGAGCGCTACGAGGACCGGGACGGCTCGATCGTGCTCTCGCGCGAGAAGGCGCGGCGCGAGGAGGCCTGGACCAACCTCGAGAAGGCGTTCGAAACGAGCCAGCGCGTCCAGGGCACCATCTATGGCCGGGTCAAGGGCGGCTTCACCGTCGATCTCGGCGGCGCCGTCGCCTTCCTTCCCGGCAGCCAGGTCGATATCCGCCCCGTCCGGGACGTGACCCCGCTCATGAACACGCCGCAGCCCTTCCAGATCCTGAAGATGGACCGGGCCCGCGGCAACATCGTCGTCTCCCGCCGCGCCGTGCTCGAGGAAACCCGCGCCGAGCAGCGGAGCGAGCTGATCCAGGGCCTCAAGGAAGGCCAGATCCTCGACGGCGTGGTGAAGAACATCACCGACTACGGCGCCTTCGTCGATCTCGGCGGCGTGGACGGCCTGCTCCATGTCACGGACATCGCCTGGCGGCGCATCAACCACCCCTCGGAGGCGCTGACCATCGGCCAGCCCGTCCGCGTCCAGGTGATCCGCTTCAACCCCGAAACCCAGCGCATCAGCCTCGGCATGAAGCAGCTCGAGGCCGATCCGTGGGACGGCGTCGCGGCGAAATATCCGCCCGGCGCCAAGTTCACCGGCCGCGTCACCAACATCACCGACTACGGCGCCTTCGTCGAGCTGGAGCCGGGGGTCGAGGGCCTGGTCCATGTCTCGGAGATGTCCTGGACCAAGAAGAACGTCCATCCGGGCAAGATCGTCGCCACCTCCCAGGAGGTCGAGGTGATGGTGCTCGACGTGGACGCCGCCAAGCGCCGCATCTCCCTCGGCCTCAAGCAGGTCATCCCGAACCCCTGGGACGCCTTCGTGGAGGCCCATCCGGTCGGCTCGGAGATCGAGGGCGAAATCCGCAACATCACCGAGTTCGGGCTCTTCATCGGCGTCGCCGCCGAGCTCGACGGCATGGTCCATCTCTCGGATCTCTCCTGGGACGATCCGGGCGAGCTCGCCATCACCCGCTACAACAAGGGCGATGTCGTCAAGGCCAAGGTGCTCGATGTCGATGTCGAGAAGGAGCGCATCAGCCTCGGCATCAAGCAGCTCCGGGAGGACCCGGGCGCCGCGGCGCTCGATCGCGTCCACAAGGG
>JASHRV010000238.1 GCA_030037175.1 Acetobacteraceae bacterium | reverse complement strand
CGGCGGCGGCTTCGGGAGCGTCGTCCAGCCAGGCCTCGATCGCGGCGGCGGCGGCGGGGAACTGATCGGCGATGCGCTGGAGATCGCGCGGGGCGGCGCGGGCGAGGCCGCGGGCGCGGACGACGATGGCGGCGGTCTCGGCGAGGGATTGGGCGGCCTGCCAGGCGGGGGTGTCGGCGATGTCGATCGCGAGGAGGCCGATGTTGTCCGGGGCGATGGGTGCTGCGGGCGGGTGGAGCGGGTCGATGGGCAGGAGGCGGCGGACGGCGAGGCCGGCCTCGGCGGCGATGCGGGGGATTTTCGCCGCCGCGCCGAGATTGTAGGCGCGCGCGGAGTCCGGCAGCGCCTCCCACGGCGCGAGCTGGGGATGGGTTCTCGCGTCGTCGTCGCGGAGCGCGCCCTGGCGCCAGCCGGCGGCGAGGAGGGTGAGGCACCAGCGATGGTGCTCGGCGCGGGCCATGGTCTCGATCTCGGCCTCGGTGAGCGCAGCACTCGGCCCCGGGCCGGGGACGAGGCGGAGGCCGGCATGGCGGAGCTTGACCGGGATATGGTCGGCGAAGTCGCGGTTCTGGCGGCGGAAGCGCTCGGAGAGCCGTTCCCAGGGCGCGGCGGCGGCGGCGGCCGGGTCCGGGCTGGAGGCGAGGAAGTCCTCGTGCACGGCGCGGGCCATGCGGTCGATCCCTTCCTCGTAGAGTTGGGCGGGGCCGAGAAGGGAGGAGAGCGCGCCGAAGCCGGAGAGCCGCTCGGGGCAGAGCGGGCGGGGGGACATGCGGCCGAGGAGCTGGCTCACGCCGCGCTCCTTGCGGGTGCGGACGGCGAGCGGGGTGGCGAAGCGGCGCTGGCGGTCGAGCGCCTCGCGCAGGCCGAAGGCGGCCTCCAGCGCGGCATCGTCGTTGCCGAGGGCGACGATGACGGCGTCCGGCGGGCGGGCGGCGAGGTCGGTTTCGATGGCGGCCCAGTCGGTGGCGCGGCCCCATTCGTTGGGCGGGCCGAACCAGGCGGGGCGGATCGCGAGGTCGAGCGATTGGGCGAGCGCGCGGCCCCAGGGGGCGGCGGCGAGGACGGCGGAGCGCGCGGCGGCGTCGCTGTCATAGGCGAGGATGTCGAGGCGGGTGCCGGGCAGGGCGAAGGTGATGAGGGCGGCGTGGCGGAGGATGGCGGTGCCGAGATCGCCGAGGCCGGCGAGGACGATGCGCGGGCGGGGGCCGGCCGCGCGGGGGAAGGCGGCGCGGGCGAGCAGGAGGCGGGCCGAGACCTCCGCGGTGCGGAGGGGATGGACGAGCAGGCCGGGATCGAAGATGGGGGCGGCGGGCGCCGTCATCGCGTCGATGAGCCAGGGGGCGCGGATCTCGGGCCGGGCGAGGAGGGGGTCCGAGCCGCGGGCGCGGGCGCGGGCGGCCATGACGATGTCGAGGTTGGTGGCGTCCGAGCCGGTGGTCGCGACGAGGGCGCGGGCGCGGGCGATGCCGGCGTGATCGAGCGTTTCCGCGCGCGTCGCGTCCCCGCTCAGCACCGGCACGCCGAGGCGGTCGCAATAGGCGATGGCCTCCTCCGCCTCGTCGCGCGCGATGGCGACGACCTTGTGGCCGCCGAGCTTGAGGCCGCGCACGACCTCGATGCCGGTCTCGCCGAGGCCGCAGACGACGACATGGCCGTGCAGGGTCTGCGCGCGCGCGAGCTTCACGTCGTGGCGGAGATTGTGCATGAAAAGCGTGATGCTGCCCATGAGCCCGGCGAGCAGCAGGGCCAGGAACATCAGGGTCTGCGCGGCGACGAGCAGGAAGGGATCGCGGCCGAGGGTGAAGGATTGCTCGCCGCGGACGAGGGAGAGCGTGCGGATGAGCGCGCCTTCGAGGCCGATGCCGCCGCCCGGGCAATAGGGATGGCCGCTGCAGGTCATGAAGCCGGCAAGGCCGAGGGCGGTGGCGAGGATGGCGAGCAGCACGACCGGCGCCCATTGGCCGAGCCGGTAGATGCGGAGGCTGAGCACGGTTCTCCCCGCGGGCGCTGCCGGGCCTACTGGCCGAGGACCGTGATCACGCTCGGCGCCGGCAGGGTTTTCGCCGAGGTGTTGAGCGCCAGGAGCTGGAGCACGATCTCCATCACCTCCGACGAGCGGTCCGCGCCGGAGGGGTCGATGGAGACGCAGTAGCGTGTGCCGTCATAGACGGTGCCGATCTCGTTCCAGATGCCGGTGCAGTTCTCGCGCACGACGAAGAGCCGCTCGGGCCCGAGCCCGGTGCTGACCTCCGGCGTCGCGAGCCGCTTCGCGACACCGATATCGAGCTCGCCGCGCGTGAGCTCGCCGAGATAGTAGATGATGCCCTCGACCGAGCGGATGGTGAAATCGACGCGGAAGGTCGCGGTCTCGGTCGTGCCGGAAGCCGTGCGGATCAGGGCGGGGAACCGGTTTGCCGGCTCGCCGTAGCCGCGCAGCTCCTCGGCCTTCAGCCGGAGATAGGGCGAGGCGCCGCAGCGTTCGGCGGCGGCCTCCGTGGCGGCGGCGGAGGAGCCTTGCGGCGGCCCGATGACCGCATCGCCGGGCGCGAGCACGCCGAGTGCGACGAGCGCGGCGCTTGCGGCCGGCAGATCTTGCTGGGTCGGATCGACGCAGAAGCGGCTCTGCTCGGTCGTCTGCTGGAGGCGGTAATACTCGGTGATGCCGCGGCGGGCGAGGTCGGCGCGCTCGGCCGGGGTGATGTCGGGATCGGTGGTCGTGCTGAAGCGCTTGAGCACGGCGCCCGAGGCAAGGGGGGCGAGCGCGCGCAGGCTCGCGATATCGCCCGCAGGGATAGGCGGGCCGACATTGGTGATGGTCTTCACCACCTCGGAGCTGAGGCCGAGATCGGCGAGCGCGCCGACCGTCCGCTCGAACGTCTGGTAATGGTCGCTGTAGTAGTTGTTGTAGAAGGCGACCGGCGTGTTGTTGTTCAGCCCGATATCGATGCGGCCGATCACGAGGGTGAGCAGGAGCGCTTTCGGGAAGCCCTGCTCGAGGTAGTAATCGATGCTGGTGATCGGGATCGGCGAGAGGATGCCCTCGTAGAATTCCTGCGTGTCGAGATTGGCGACGGTGAAGGCCTGGTTGCCGCTGAGGGTGGCGGAGGGGCTCGCCGTGTCGGCATGGGCGAAGGTGGGCGGGCTCGGGTTGAAGGGCAGGGTGAAGGCGGCGGTGCCGGATACCGAGGTCTGGCCGGTGACCTGGGTGAAATCGGTGAACTGGAGCGGCTCGCGATAGGCGGCGCGCATCACGTTGAGCATGAGCACGCTCTCCTTGATGTTTTCCGCCTGCTGGTTGTAGGTGACCGCGCGCGGAGCGAAATAGTCCACGGCCGCGCAGCCGGTGAGCGCGAGCGGCACGAGCAGCGCAAGCAGGGCCCTCGGCCCCCGTCGCGGGCTTTCCCCCATCGCCTCCTCGTTGCGCTGCCGCCCAGTGATGCGCGAGGTGATGCGCGCGCCCGACTGCGGCGTCTGTTGCAGCGGCAATCGTATCGAGCGTGGCACGGGCTTCTCTAGCGTGACAAGGCCGAGGCGGGCGGGCCGGGCCGCGCTCGCGCAGGCGTGAGAGCGGCGCGGGCGGCGGCGGAGCGGCGACAACCGTGAGTTGCCGGGGCCCTGTCGCCGCCCCCTCCTGCGCGCGGCGCGGATCGGGTAAGCTCGGCCATGCCGTGCAAAAAAGCGATGGGCAAAAAAGCGATGGCCAACGAAACGTTGGACAACGAAGTGATGGCGGGCCGATGGTGAAGCTTCCGTGAGCGCCGTTCCGTATCGGGCGGCGCTGATCGTCGGGGCGGGCGAGGGGATCAGCGCCTCGCTCGCGCGGGCGCTGGCGGCGGCGGGGCTCGGCGTGGGGCTCGCGGCGCGCAACGTGGAGAAGCTCGGCGCGCTCGCCGCCGCGACGGGGGCGCATCTCTTCGCGGCGGATGCGGCGAAGCCCGAGGACGTGGCGCGGCTTTTCGCGGCGGCGGAGGCGAAGCTCGGCGCGCCGGATGTCGTGATCTACAACGCCTCGGCGCGCGCGCAAGGCTCGCTGCTCGATCTCGACCCCGAGGCGGTGCGCGCCGCGATCGGCATCACCGCGTTCGGCGGCTTCCTCGTCGCGCGCGAGGCCGCGCGGCGGATGGTGCCAAAGGGAGGCGGCGAGGGGCGCGGCGCGATCTTCTTCACGGGCGCCACCGCGAGCGTGAAAGGCTTTTCGGGATCGGCGGCTTTCGCGATGGGCAAGTTCGCGCTGCGCGGGCTTGCGGAAAGTGCCGCGCGCGAGCTCGGGCCGAAGGGCATCCATGTCGCGCACTTCGTGATCGACGGCGCGGTGCGCAGCACGCGGCGGCCCGATCCGCCGGAACGGCCGGACAGCACGCTCGACCCGGACGCGATCGCGGAGGCCTATCTCGACACGCTCGCGCAGAAACGCAGCGCCTGGGCGTTCGAGGTCGCGCTGAGGCCGTGGGTGGAGAAGTTCTGACCAGAGGCTCTGCCTCTGGACTCCGGTCGGGGGGCTCCGCCCCCGACGCCCCCGCTGGGGCCTTGAGGCCCCAGACCCCCGATCGTTTTTAAGTAATGGATTGCAAAGGCTCCGCCTTTGCTGGGGTCCAGGGGCAAAGCCCCTGGCAGAGGCGAAGCCTCTG
>JASHRV010000237.1 GCA_030037175.1 Acetobacteraceae bacterium | reverse complement strand
TGTCAACCGGCTTGCAAAGTTGACCCCTGATCGGCGTGCAATTTTGACCCCCTTGAGCGGAGCGGTTTTGCGGTAGTGGTGGGGTTGTCGAAGGTTGCTGGCGTTAGGGAGGCGAGAGCGCCGGCCGCCTGGTCGTTGTCGCGGTTTTTGAATCGCCAGCTGTCGTTGCCGGTCTCGACGATATCGCAATGATGGGTCAACCGGTCGAGCAGTGCAGTTGTCATCTTGGCGTCGCCGAACACAGTGGGCCATTCGCCGAACGCGAGATTGGTGGTGAGAATGATGGAGGTGCGCTCGTAGAGCCGGCTGACGAGGTGGAACAGGAGCTGGCCACCGGATTGCGCAAATGGGAGGTAGCCCAGCTCGTCGAGGAGGATGAAGTCCATGCGGGTCAGATGCTCGGCGAGCCGGCCTTGCCGTCCGTTACGGGTCTCGGCCTCGAGCCGGTTGACGAGATCGACCACGTTGTAGAACCGGGCGCGGGCACCATCACGGATGCAGCTTCTTGCGATGGCTATGGCGAGATGGCTCTTGCCGGTGCCGGTGCCGCCGATCAGCACGACGTTGCGCTGCTGGGCGATGAAGCCGCCGCGGGCGAGATCGTTGACGAGCGTCTGATTGATCGGTGTGCCTTCGAACTGGAACCCGTCGAGATCCTTGGCGAGCGGAAGCTTGGCCAGGGTAAGCTGGTATTTGATCGAGCGGGCCTGCTTCTCGCTGATCTCGGCGGCGAGCAGATCGCCGATGATGTGCTGCGGTTCGTACTGACGCTTGATGGCGGTGGCCATGATCTCGTCGAAGGCCGCCTTCATGCCGTAGAGCTTGAGCTCGCCCATGAGCTCGAGGAGCTGTGTTCGTTCCATCAGGCGGTCCTCCTGAGATTGTCGTAGCGGGCACAGTCGGCGGTCGGCGCATGGCGCAGGATCAGCGCTTCGGGAGCGAGGATTGTGGCTGGGGGACCAGGATCGCGCCGGCGGGCCAGGATATTGAGAACGACATCGGCGGAATGAACGCCGTGGCCGAGCGCCTCGGCACAAGCGCCCTCGACCGCCGGAAGCCCGTCGGTCAACACCGCATTGAGAATGTTGACCATCTGCCGATTGCCATCATCGGCACCGGCGAGCTTCCGCCGCACCCGCTCCAGCGCTGCCGGCAGCACCCAGTCCTTGAACGGGGCGCCATTGCGCAAGGCTCCGGGCTTGCGCACCAATACCGGCACATAGTGCCAAGGGTCGTAGATCGTCTCCCCGCGGCCGAACGAGCGGCGGTGTTCGGCAATGATCCGGCCATCCTGGCGGATCAGGATGCGATCGGCGTAGGCCTGGACCTCCGCCGGACGCCCCACAGCGCTGGCCGCCACCGAGTATTTGTTGTTGTCGAAGCGTACCAGGCAAGTCTTGGAGATCGAGGCCGGCACGGCGTGGAAGCCATCGAACCGTCCCGCACAGGGAACCAGCTTCGGCCGCTCCGCCTCGAAGACCTCCCAGATCGTCTGCTCGGTCAGTTCCGGATGCCGATGAGCCTTGGCATAGGCGATGCATTTATCAAGGAGCCACGCGTTCATCTCGTCGAGGGTTTTGAAGCGCAGACGGGGAGTGAAGAACCGCTCACGGACCAGGCCGACCTGGCTCTCGACCTGACCTTTCTCCCAGCCCGCTGCTGGGGTGCTGGCGACCGGATCGACCAGATAATGACTGCACATCTGCAGGAAGCGGCGATTGTAGAGGCGGTCCTTGCCGACGAAGATCGCCTCCACCGCCGTCTTCATGTTGTCGTAGATGCCCCGGCTGCAGGTGCCCCGAAACAATGCGAATGCCCGGTCGTGGGCATCGAACACCATCTCCTGGGTCTCGCGAGGATAGGCCCGCACGAACAGCATCCGACTGTGGCAGAGCCGGACATGGGCTACCTTCACGACCACCGTGGCGCCCCTCAGCAAGACCACTTCGTGGCTCCAGTCGAACTGGTAGGCCTCTCCAGGGGCAAAGCTCAGCGGCACATAGGCCGTGGCCGTCGCTTGTCCGTGCTCCTTGCTCCATCGCCGGGCATACCGGCGCACGGCATCGTAACCACCGTCGTAGCCGCGATCGCGCAGCTCCTCGAACAGACGAATCAGCGTCAGCTGCTCGCGCCCAGGCTTGGTCGCATTGTTCGTCAGAAGTTCGTCGAGATCAGCCGTCCATCGTCCCAGCTTCGGTCGCGGCTGGACCTCACGCTCGTACTCGAATGCGGTCGCGCCAGACCGCAGCACCTTGCGAACCGTGTTCCGGGATACCTTCAGATCCCGCACGATCTCCTTGATCGTCTTGCCCTTGACGAAATGCTCGCGCCTGATCCGCGCAATCGTCTCCACGACCAGCATCCCCAGACCACCCGCTTCGAAGCAAAGCAGGCAGCCTGCAACCGCCACTCCTCAGGGGGTCAATTTTGGACGCCGATCCCCCGCTTCAGGGGGTCAAATTTGCACGCCGAAGAACAACCGAACGAGATACCCTCGATCATCTGTCCCGCGCTGATTGGACATCGCGGTGGTAGCGGCAGCGCGCCCGTGTCGAGTGCGCGCTGAAGATCGGCCTCTTCAACCGCGGGTAGCACATGGTCCCAGGTTATCAGGTCGAGCGAAGTATCCGGAATTTGTGAGCGCGAAATGCCGTCATTCACGATGTCGCCGGGCAACGTAGGTTCAGGATACAGCCCTGGCCCGCGCACCGTTCGAAGCAACACGTAGCACAAAGTTGGATTGAGCCCGTCTGTCGCGATACCGAAAACGGTCATTGCTATGGACGTCACAGACGTTTCC
>JASHRV010000236.1 GCA_030037175.1 Acetobacteraceae bacterium | reverse complement strand
CCCGCGCTGCCGCTGGCGCATGGCCGCCTGCGCGGTGCGCCCGCCGCTCATTGCGGATGCCGCTCATGAGACCGCATGCATTCTCTCCGAAGAGGCACGGGCGGCGGCGCGTGCGGAGCTTCTCGGCGTGGAGGCGGGTGCGTCGTGAGCGGCGCGGCGCGCCCGCTGATCGAGGCCGTCAAGGTCAGCAAGCGCTACCGCGTCGGCAATCATTTGCTGGCGCGCTTCAACAAGGTGGTGCACGCGGTCGAGCAGGTCTCGCTTGCGGTCCAGGAGGGCGAAACGCTCGGTCTCGTCGGCGAATCGGGCTGCGGCAAATCGACGCTCGGCCGCTGCCTGACGCGGCTCTACGAGGTGAGCGAGGGGCATATCCTGTTCGAGGGCGCGGACATCACCGCGCTCGGCGCGCGGGCGCTGCGCGCGCTGCGGGCGCGCATGCAGATGGTGTTCCAGGACCCGGCCGCATCGCTCAACCCGCGCCGGCGCGTGGGCGAGCTGCTCGCCGAGCCGCTGATCGTGCATCGCCGCGGCACGCGCGCCGAGATCGCGGCCCGCGTGCGCACGCTGCTGCGCGAGGTCGGGCTGCTCGCGGAGCATGCCGAGCGTTTTCCGCACGAATTCTCGGGCGGCCAGCAGCAGCGCATCGGCATTGCCCGCGCGCTCGCCCTCGCGCCTCGCCTGATCGTCGCCGACGAGCCGGTCTCGGCGCTCGATGCGTCGGTGCAGGCGCAGATCGTCAATCTCTTCATGGATCTGCAGGAAAGGCTGGGTCTCACCTACGTCTTCATCGCGCACGATCTCTCGGTGGTGCGGCAGGTCTCCACGCGCGTGGCGGTGATGTATCTCGGCGCGATCGTCGAGATCGGCCCGACCGATTCGGTGCTGAGCGCGCCCGCCCATCCCTATACCCAGGCGCTGATCTCGGCCGTGCCGGTGCCCGATCCCTCGGCGCCGAACCGCAAGCGGATCATTCTCGAAGGCGACGTGCCGAGCCCGATCGACCCGCCGCCGGGCTGCCCCTTCCACCCGCGCTGCGCTTTCGCGGCCGACCGCTGCCGCGGCGAGCGGCCCATGCTCGCACCACACCATCGCGGCTGGGAGGTGGCGTGCCACTATCCGCTCGGCGCGCCCCTGTCCGATACGGGGCGGCCGACATGAGGCGGCCGACTTGAGATAGATCAATGCCCCCGATCGCGGCTTTCCCCGATCAATGCCGCCCGGATCGCGCGATTCCGCCACGAAGGCCGGTGCGCCGCGATCCTGGTCGGGCGCGTTTCTCTCGACCTCGAAATGGCCGGAGAGGATGGGAAGGAAGGGAGGCTGCAATGTCCAGGGCTGGAGCTTCGTGCCTGAAAAACGGTGTTCGGGTTTCGGCGTGCTCGGCGCTCGTGCTCGGCATGCTGGCGAGCGGTGCGTTCGCGCAGGGGAACAATCTTTCGGCCACCTCGTTCACCAGCGACTTCTCCGCCATGGCGGCGCTCAAAAGCCTGGCCGCGCAAGGGAAGGGCAAGGTCGGGGTTCTGCTGCCGGAAACCGCCACCTCCGCGCGCTATACATCCTTCGATGCGCCCTATCTCGCGAAGGCGCTGACGGAAGCGGGACTTTCGCCGAGCGACTTCGTCATCACCAACGCCCAGGGCAGCGAATCGACCGAGCTCACGCAGGCGCAGTCGGATATTTCGCAGGGGGCGACGGTTCTCCTGATGGATCCTATCTCCTCCGGCGTGGGTGGGTCGATCGAGTCCTACGCCCGCTCGCACGGCGTGGCGGTGGTCGACTATGACCGTCTCACGCTCGGCGGCAGCCGCGATTACTATGTGAGCTTCGACAATGTCGAGGTGGGCAGGCTGATCGGGCAGGGCATGGTTGCATGCCTGCAGGCCTGGAACATCAAGAACCCGCAGCTTCTGGTGATGCGCGGCGCGCCGACCGACAACAACGCGACCCTCTTTGCCCAGGGCTATGAGGGCGTGCTCGCGCCCTATTTCACCTCCGGACAATACGTCAAGGTCGGAGAGCCCGCCGGCACCTGGGACCCGGCGGTCGCCCGCACGACTTTCGAGGAGCAATATACCGCCCATCCCAGCATCAATGCGGTGGTCGTGCCGAACGACGACAATGCCAACGCGGTGATCTCCTATCTCAAGACATTGCAGGTGCCGCCGAAGAGGTTCCCAACCACGGGACAGGACGCGACGCTCACCGGGATGGAGAACGTGCTCTCCGGCTATCAGTGCGGATCGGTCTACAAGCCCATCTATCTCGAGGCGCAGGCGGCGGCCGCGCTTGCGCTCTATCTGCGGGCGGGCGAAACGCCTCCCTCGTCCCTGGTGAACGGAACGACGATGGACACCAGCGAGAAAAAGCCGGTTCCCTCGGTGCTGCTGACCCCGATCTGGGTGACGCCGGCGAACATGGCCGAGACCGTGGTCAAGGACGATTTCGTTCCGGCCGCGACTTTGTGCGCGGGTGCGATGGCGAAAGCGTGCAAGGCTGCGGGCATTGCTTTCTAGGGCGGGATGATCTCTGATCATCAGGCTTCTGCACAGGGCCGGTGGTCGATTTCATGGTTGAAGCGGACCGCTTCGCTGCCCCGCCTGAAACCCGAGCGAGCGTAGCCGCCGAGCCGCCTCTCCGCCTCCGAGGCATCGAGAAGCATTTCGGAGCGGTGCAGGCGGTTGTCGGCGTCGATCTCGACGTGCCGGCCGGCCAGGTGACCGCGCTTTTGGGAGACAATGGCGCCGGCAAGTCCGTGCTCATCAAGTGCGTCGCCGGCATCTACGAGCCGGATGGGGGCGAGATCTTCTGGGAGGGCCGCCACGTCCATGTCCACAACCCGCGCGAGGCGGTGGAGCTCGGCATCGAGGTCGTCTATCAGGACCTCGCTCTCTGCGACAATCTGGACGTGGTCGAGAACATGTTTCTCGGCAGGGAGCGGCTGAGGAACGGCCTGCTCGACGAGGACAGCATGGAGCGGGGAGCGGCCGGGACGCTCGCCGACCTGCACGTCACCACCGTGCGCTCGGTCCGACAGGCGGTGGCGTCTCTCTCCGGCGGCCAGCGCCAGTCGGTTGCAGTGGCCAAGGCCGTCATGTGGAACTCGAAGCTCGTGATCCTGGACGAGCCGACGGCCGCGCTCGGTGTCGCGCAAACGAAGCAGGTGCTCGAGCTCGTGAGGCGGCTGGCCGATCAAGGCCTTGCCGTCATCATGATCTCGCACAACCTCAACGATGTCTTCGCTGTCGCGGACCGCCTCGCGATCCTGTACCTGGGCCGGCTGGTCGGAATCGGCAAGGCGTCGGAGTTCGACCGCCAACTCGTCGTCGAGCTCATGACGACCGGACGCTCGGCCCGCCATGCAGGCCCTGCCGCGCAGATCGTTGGCGAAGCGGAACCAATTCCGCGGCCGCCCGAAGGCAGGCACCCCGAAGCCGGCCCGCCCGCGGAGCGAGGGGCCCGGCAGGAAACGGAGGCGGCGGCTGAAGAATCCGCTGGCGCCGCTGCCGGCGCTGCGGTCGGGCCGGGCCCGCAGAGCTTCTTCGGCTACGCGCGCAGCCTATGGTCCCGGGTCATTTCGGGGCAGAGCGGGGTTCTGCCGGTGGTGCTCGGCGTGATCCTGATCGCCGTCATCTTCCAGACCCAGAACGGCAAGTTCCTTTCCGCCGGCAACCTCGTCAATCTGCTCGTCCAGGGCTCGGTGTTCATGCTCATCGGGATGGGAGAGGTGTTCGTTCTTCTGCTCGGGGAGATCGACCTTTCTCTCGGCTATGTGGCGGGAATCGGCGGCACTGTGGTGACCGAGTTCGTGCAGCCCGAGAGTGCGAGGCCGTGGTGGGTCGCGATCCTCGCGGCACTCGCCGCCACCGCAGCACTCGGCGCGCTGCAGGGAACGCTGATCACGAGGCTCCGCCTGCCCTCGTTCGTCGTTACGCTCGCGGGGCTTCTCGGCTTTCAGGGCCTCATGATCGAGCTGCTTGGCGCGGGCGGCACCATTCCCATACCGGACGAGATCATCAACAATCTTGCCAACGGGACCCTGAGCCGCGCCGGCGGTTGGATCATCACTGCCGCCGTGGTCATCATCTTCGCGGTCCTCACCGTGGTCCGCGACCGGCAGCGGCGGCGGAGCGGGCTGAGCACGCCGCCGAAAACTCTTGTCGGGCTCAAGGTTCTTGCGGCTGCGGTGGCCGGCGTGGCCATCGTCCTGGTATGCAATGTCGATCGCGGCGTGCCGGCATTCCCCTTGAGCGGAATGCCGTGGGTGATCCCGATCGTCTTCGCCGTTCTCGTCGCCTGGTCATTCCTGCTCGGACGCACCCGCTTCGGCCGCTATGTCTACGCCATCGGCGGAAGCGCGGAAGCCGCGCGGCGCGCAGGCATCAACCTCGCCTGGATCCGCACGCTGGCCTTCACGCTCGCCGGTCTGACGGCGGGCATCGGCGGCATCATCTATGCCTCCCGGCTTCGCTCCATATCCACGAGCTTCGACGGCGGCACGATCGTTCTCTACGTCGTCGCCACGGCGGTGATCGGCGGCACCAGCCTGTTCGGCGGCCGCGGCCATCCTCTGCACGCGGTGCTCGGCGGCATCGTCATCGCGGCAATCGTGAACGGCATGGCGCTTCTGGGCCTGAGCGCCGCCATTCAGCTCATGGCGACGGCGCTGGTGCTGCTCGCCTCCATCACGGTCGATGTCGTCGTGCGGCGGAGAGGCGAGACCGCTCACTGAGCCAGTGCCGTGCCGCGCGCGTTTCGCCGCCGCCGGATTTCCCCATTGATGCAAATCAAAGGGCCGGTTGCGCCCGGGCGATAATTTCCGCGCGTTGCTGCCTTCCGTTTCGGAAGAACGTTCGATCCGGGGCATGACCGGCAGCCGGGTCACGCCGCCCCCGCAAGGAGAGACAAAAGCCATGGCCGTCACGATCGGGATCAATGGTTTCGGGCGGATCGGCCGCCTTGTTCTTCGGGCGCTGGTCGAGAGCGAGCGGGACGATCTCGTCGTCGCGGCCATCAACGATCTCGGCAGCGCCGAAGCCAATGCGCATCTTTTCCGCTATGACAGCGTGCATGGCCGCTTTCCCGGCAGCGTCGAGGTCGGCGCCGACGGCATCACCATCCGCTACCGGGGGAAATCCTACGGCCCGATCCGGGTTTCGGCCGAGAAGGACCCGGCCAAGGTGCCGTTCCGGAACGTCGATGTGGCGCTGGAATGCACCGGCCATTTCACGAAGAAGGCGCAGGCGGCAGAGCTCATCGCGGCCGGGGCGCGCAAGGTTTTGATATCGGCCCCGGCCGAGGGCGCGGATGCAACCATCGTCTATGGCGTGAACGAGAAGACGATCACCCGCGAGATGACGGTCATCTCGAACGCTTCCTGCACGACCAACTGCCTGGTCCCGATGGTCAAGGTTCTGCACGACGCATTCGGCATTCTTCGCGCGTACATGGTGACGATCCATTCCTATACGGACGATCAGCATATCGTCGATTCGCTGCACAAGGATCTGCATCGCGCGCGGGCCGCCGCCCTCTCCATGATCCCGACCAGCACCGGAGCCGCGCGCTCGGTGGGCCTTGTGATGCCAGAGCTCGCAGGCAAGCTCGACGGGGTCGCCGTGCGCGTGCCGACGCCCAATGTGTCGCTGGTCTCGCTCGACGCGGTGCTGAGAACCGCCGCCACCAGCGCCGAGATCAACGCGGCGATGAAGCGGGCGAGCGAAGGGGCGCTGCGCGGCATCCTCGATTACAACACCGAGAAGCTGGTGAGCGTCGACTTCAACCACGTCCCGGCATCCTGCACCTTCGATTCGACTCAGACCGCGGTGGTGGACGAAGGTCTCACCCATGTGGTCGGCTGGTACGACAATGAGTGGGGCTTCTCCTGCCGGATGCTCGATACCGCCGCGCTGATGGGAAGCCTTTAGAGAGGCAGCGTGTCTCATGCGAATCCACACGCTTGACGAGCTCACCCCGAAGGGCAAGCGGGTTCTGCTGCGGGCCGACCTCAACGTGCCCCTCAAGGACGGGCAGGTCACCGACCGCGCGCGGCTGGAGGTGCTCTGCCCGACCATCCGGGAGCTCAGCCGCGCCGGTGCGCGCATCGCCGTCTGCAGCCATCTCGGCCGGCCAAAAGGCCAGTGGATCGCTGCGTTTTCCTTGCGCCCGGTCGCAGCCGCGCTTGCGGATGTGCTCGGCCGGAAGGTCGGCTTCGTCTCCTCCTGCGTTGGCTCCGCGGCCGAGCGGGCCGTCGCCTCGCTGGCCGATGGCGAGGTGCTGGTTCTCGAGAACACACGCTTCGACCCGCGGGAGGAGAAGAACGACCCGGCGATGGCCGAGGATCTCGCCCGGCTCGCGGATGTCTATGTCGATGATGCGTTTTCCACCGCTCACCGTGCGCACGCGAGCACCGAAGGCGTCGCGCGCAAGCTGCCGGCTTATGCGGGGCGGCTGATGCAGGCGGAGCTTGCGGCGCTCGAAGCCGTGCTGGAGCATCCCGAGCATCCTCTTGCGGCCGTTCTCGGCGGCGCCAAGGTTTCAACCAAGCTCGAGCTGCTCGACAATCTCGTCCGGCACATGGACATCCTGGTGCTTGGCGGCGCGATGGCCAACACCTTCCTCGCCGCTCAGGGTGTGGCGGTCGGCAAATCGCTGCAGGAGCCGGAGATGCAGGAGAAGGCACGGGAAATCATCGCCCGTGCGCAGCAGGAGAATTGCGAGGTGATTCTGCCGGAGGATGTCGTCGTCGGAGATCATCCGGCATCGGACATCTCCGCGCGGACCGTTCCGGTCGATGCGGTGCCCGCCGATGCAATGATTCTCGATCTGGGACCCGCGACGGTGCGCATGCTGATCGCGCGCATGGCGGCCTGGCGCACTCTGGTCTGGAATGGCCCTCTCGGCGTTTTCGAAACCCCGCCTTTCGACAAGGCAACAACAGATTTCGCTTCCGCCGTTGCAAGCGCGACCGAGGCCGGGCATCTCACCAGCGTCGCGGGCGGTGGAGAGACGATCGCCGCGCTGCGGCGCGCCGGTGTTGCGGGCCGGCTCACCCATGTCTCGACGGCCGGCGGCGCGTTTCTCGAATGGCTGGAGGGAAGAACCCTGCCCGGCGTCGCCGCGCTCGAATGGTGATCGGCGCTAGCCAAGCCGGCCGCGCTCCGAAATGGTTGAGGCAGATCAATGCCCCCTTCGGACCGTCAGGGCCTGATCGCGGTCGAGGAGCGCGACGGGGCTCACGCCGCTTCGAATTCCGGGAGGATCTTGCAATGGACGATGCCGAGCTGAAGCGAACTGTCGAGGACGAGCTCGCATGGGCGCCGCATCTCGATGCCTCCGGCGTCAACGTTTCGGTCCGTGAGGGCATCGTCCGCCTCACCGGCTTCGTCGCGAGCCTCGCCGAGAAGAAGGCAGCGGAACGCGCGGTCTTTCGCCTTCGCGGCGTGCGCGGCCTCGCCCAGGAGATCGAGGTGCTGATCCCGGCGGCACAGCGCCTCCCCGATGACGAGATCGCCCACAGCGCGGTACACGTGCTTTGCTGGGATTCGCAAATTCCGCCGGGCTCCATCCAGCTCAAGGTCGAGCGCGGCGTCGTGACGCTGGTCGGTGTCGTGGGGCAGCAGTATCAAAAGCACGAGGCCGAAGAACGCGTCCACAGGCTCGCCGGCGTGACCGCGGTGGACAATCGGATCATCGTTCACCCCGCGCCGGCACGGGCGAATATCGGGCATGAGGTCGAGCAGGCATTCCTTCGCAACGCGAAGCTGCACAGGGCCGGAATCGTCATCAGCGCCAACGGCTCCAAGGTGATCCTGAACGGCATGGTGCGCAGCGTCGAGGACCGGGAGGAAGCGGCGGAGCTGGCGTGGCGCAGCGCCGGCGTCAGCGATGTGGAGAACCGCCTCATTGTCCAGCCCTGAGGCGCATCCGCGCATTGCGACGCTGACGCTCAATCCGGCGGTCGATATTGCCTGCACCGCACCCGCGGTCGTTCCCACGCACAAGATCCGTACCTCCGACGAGCGGCTCGACCCCGGCGGCGGCGGGATCAATGTCGCGCGCGTCATGCACGTGCTGGGCACGGATGCCGAGGCCGTGATCATGACCGGCGGCGTGACCGGCCGGCTGGTCGAGGAGTTGCTCGATGCGGACGGCATTCCCTGGCAATCGCTGCCGATATGTGGCCGCACGCGCATCAGCCTCAACGTGCATGATCGCCAGAGCGGCCTCGAGTACCGCTTCGTTCCCGAGGGGCCCGACATCGCAGAAAACGAATGGCGCCATGCGCTCGACATCCTGCGCGACGTGGCGGCGGACTGGATCGTTGCGAGCGGCAGTCTGCCGCGCGGCGTTCCCGTCGATTTCTATGGCCAGGCCGCGGCCATCGCCGCGCGGCGCGGCCAGAAATTCGTCCTCGATACCTCCGGCCCCGGGCTCAAGGAAGCGGTCGGCCACGGCGTCGATCTGCTCAAGCTGAGCCTCGGCGAGCTCGAATTCCTGATCGGCGAGCAAGCGCGCCAGCCCGGGCAGCAGGAAAAGGAGATCGCGGCACTCCACCGCGCCGGTGCCGCGCGGATGATCGCGGTAAGCCTCGGGCGAGAGGGCGCGCTGCTCGCAACCGCAGCCGACGTCATCCGGCTTCCTGCACTGCCGGTCAAGGAGCACAGCGCCGTCGGCGCCGGAGACAGTTTTCTTGCCGGCCTCGTGCTCGGGCTGGCGCGCGGAATGTCTGAATGCGACGCGCTGGCATTGGCCGTCGCAGCCGGCTCGGCGGCCGTCACCACCTACGGTACAGCGCGTGTGCAGCGCGATCACGTGGACGAGCTTTTTCACCAATTGCAAGGGGCAGAGCTCCCGGCCTTTCCGATGGCCAAAAGATCATCCCTTTGATCCAGGTCATCGCGCCGGTGGGCGGCCAGGGCTCGAATGAGCCAACCTGGGAGGGAGCAATGTCGCAATCCGTCGCATCTGTCCGCTGGTTTTCTTCGCTCGGCATCGCCGACGTCCCCGAAGTCGGCGGCAAGAATGCGTCGCTCGGCGAGCTCGCAAGCCGCCTCGCCGCCGTCGGCGTTCGTGTGCCGAACGGATTCGCGCTCACCGCAAGCGTTTATCGCGACGCGCTCACCGAAGCCGGCGCCCTGCCCCGCCTGCACGCGCTGCTCGATCCGCTCGATGTCACCGACGTCGCGGAACTGGCCCGCGCCGCGGAAGAAGCGCGAAGCATCGTCTACGCTGCCACCGGCACGCCGGCAATGCGCGCCCTGATCGCCGAGGCCTACGCAAAGCTCGAGGCCGAATACGGCGCCGGCGTCGCGGTAGCCGTGCGCAGCTCCGCAACCGCCGAGGATCTGCCCACGGCGAGCTTCGCCGGCCAGCACGAGAGCTACCTCAACGTAAGCGGGCTCGACGATGTCTTCGAAGCCTGCCGCCGCTGCTTCGCCTCTCTCTTCACTGACCGCGCGATCGTCTACCGTGTCAACAACGGCTTCGATCATTTCAAGGTCGCGCTTTCGGTCGGCGTGATGAAGATGGTGCGCTCGGATCAGGCATCGAGCGGCGTCATCTTCACGCTCGACACCGAATCCGGCTTCCGCGACGTGATCTTCGTCACCGGCTCCTACGGGCTCGGCGAGAACGTGGTGCAGGGCAAGGTCGATCCGGACGAGTTCTACGTCCACAAGCCGACCTTTCGCCAGGGCCATCGGGCCGTCCTGCAGCGCACGCTCGGCGGCAAGCAGCGCACCATGGTGCTCGCCCCCGGCCATGTCGGCTCCAGCACCGCGGATGAGGAGACTCGGCCCGAGCTTCGCGCCCGCTTCTGCCTCACGGATTCGGAGGTGCTTACCCTCGCCGACTATGCCATCCGCATCGAGGACCATTACTCCGCCGCCGCCGGCCATGCGGAGCCGATGGATATCGAGTGGGCGAAGGACGCGGTGGACGGAAAGCTTTACATCGTGCAGGCCCGCCCGGAAACCGTGGCATCGCGCAAGGAAGCCGGGATGCTCGAAACCTACACGCTCAAGGCCATGGCGCAGCCTCTCGTCACCGGCAAGGCGGTCGGGGAGAAAATCGCGGCCGGCACAGCGCGAATCGTGCGCGATGTTGCCGAGCTCGCCGCATTCCGCCCGGGCGAGGTGCTCGTCGCACCCGAAACCCGGCCCGATTGGGAGCCGGTGATGAAGACCGCCGGGGCGATCGTCACCGACCATGGCGGGCGCACCTGCCATGCCGCGATCGTCGCGCGCGAGCTCGGCGTGCCGGCCGTGGTCGGCGCCGGCGATGCAACCGCGCGCCTCGCAACCGGCCGCACCGTCACCGTCTCCTGCGCCGGCGGGGAAGTGGGCGCGGTCTATGACGGCCAGCTTCCCTTCGACGTCGCACGCATCGATGCGCGCAGCCTCGCAATTCCGAAGACCGCGATCATGGTCAATCTCGGCAATCCGCAGCTCGCTTTCCGCACTGCGATGATGCCGAACGCTGGCGTCGGGCTTGCGCGCATGGAGTTCATCATCAGCGAGCATATCGGCATCCACCCGATGGCGCTCATTCATCCCGAGCGGATCGAGCCCGCCGACCGGGCGCGCATCGCAGCGCTCGCCGCCGCGGATTCCTCGCCTCGGGAATTCTTCGTCCGCACGCTCGCCGAAGGCATCGGCACCATCTCGGCCGCGTTCTGGCCGAAGCCGGTCATCGTCCGCCTCTCGGACTTCAAGACCAACGAATATGCGGAGCTCATCGGCGGCGCGGGGTTCGAACCGCGCGAGGCCAACCCGATGCTCGGGTTCCGCGGCGCCGCGCGCTACGCTCATCCGGCCTACGCCGAGGGCTTTGCTCTCGAATGCGCGGCACTCCGCCGCGTGCGGGAAGACATGGGCCTCACCAACCTCGTCGTGATGGTGCCCTTCTGCCGTCGCGTCGAGGAGGCGAAAACGGTCATCGCGGAGCTTGCCAAGCATGGGCTCAAGCGCGGAGAAAACGGCCTCGAGATCTACGTGATGTGCGAAATCCCGAACAATGTCATTCAGGTCGATTGCTTCGCGGACGTGTTCGACGGTTTCTCGATCGGCTCCAACGACCTCACCCAACTCACCCTCGGCGTCGATCGCGATTCGGACATCGTCGCCTTCGATTTCGACGAGCGCGATCCCGGGATGCTGGAGATGCTGCGCCTCGCGGTGACGGGCGCGCAGCGCAACGGCCGCAAGGTTGGAATCTGCGGCGAGGCCCCGGCCAACTATCCGGAGATCGCCCGGTTCCTGAGCGGCCTCGGCATCGATTCCATCAGCGTCAATCCCTCCAGCCTGCTGCGCACCATCGCCGTGGTGCACGAAGCGGAGGAGCTGGAACCACCGGCCACGCGCTCCCATGCCGCCGCCGATTAGGCGGATGAGAAAAATGGTGAAAAGGGGTATTCAGGATAAACGAAGTCAGGGGCTTCGCCTCTTGCAGGGCCTAAGTATCCAAGCATGGGGGGCCCTGGACCCCCTAGAGCAGGATGAGATCGCCCGCGCTCACTCATCCTGCTCTCGCTCTTTGTTTTGTCGCGTAATTCAGACCTCCCGTGATTGCACCTTCGGTCATCACGCTCCAAGCGGCTTACGCGGCATAAACAAATGGATTGCAAAGGCTCCGCCTTTGCTGGGGGGCCGGGGCTCCCAACGCGTACTACGCGTTGGGGACCCGCCGATGGGGACCCGCCGATGGGGACCCGTGAGGGGGCAAAGCCCCCCGATCTCATCGGAACAAAATCCCTAGCCGAGCAGCCCCTGCCCGAGCCAGCCGCCCGGCGTCGCGCCCGGCGGGCAGGCGAATATTCCGCTGCCGACATGGGTCGTGAACTGGTTCAGCGCATCGAGCCGCGACATGGTCTCGAAGATGCGGATGAACCCGCTGCGCGGGTCCTTCTGATAGGCCATGAACATCAGCCCGGCGTCGTATTCGATTGCCTGGCGCCAGGGCGGCCAGCGTTCGGCGACGAAGTCCGCACCATCGCTGTAGGAATAGGAGCGGCGCAGGATCTGCGCCCCGCCATTCAGGGCCGGCGCGCCGAGCCGCGCGTGTGCGGTCGCGGGAATGAGGGGATCGCCCTCCGCATCGGTCGCATCGAGGTCGAGCGGCGCGAACTCGTCCGTTTTCCCGAGCGGAGCACCGGAATATTTGTGCCGCCCGAACACCTGCTCCTGAAAGCCGAGCCTCATCTGGTCCCAATGCTGGAGCGCGATGCGGATCTGCCGCGCAACAAGGTAGCTGCCGCCCTCCATCCAGGCCGGGCCTTCCTTTCCCGCCCAGACATAATCCGCCATCGCCCGCGCATCGGCGGTGTCGGGATTCATCGTCCCGTCCTTGAACCCCATCAGGTTGCGCGGCGTGCCCTTGGTCCGCGGCGCCGCGCAGAACCCCGCCTTGGTCCATTTGAGGCTCACGGCGCCGGCGCCGATGCGCGCAAGCTGGCGCACGGCGTGGAACGCAACCTGCGGATCGTCGGCGCAGGCCTGGACCGCGATCGCCCCGCCGGTCTTTCCGGTTTCGAGCTGATCGCCGGGGAAAAGCGGCAGATCGACGAGCGCTGCCGGCCGCTCGGCAGCGATGCCGAAGCGGTCCTTGCCCTGGAGAAGGAAAAGCTCGGGCCCGAAGCCGAAGGTGAGGGTGAGCCGCGCGGGGTCGAGCCCGATCGCCTCGCCGCTGTCGCCCGGCGGGGCGGCGTCCGCGGTCCCGAGATGATCGGCAGGCAGCCCCGCGGTCAGCCGCGCGGCGGCGAGCGTCCAGGCGCGCATCAGGCCGATCAGATCCTCGCGGTTTTCGGCGGTGGCATCGAACACCGCGAATTGCATGCTTCCCTGCTGCGGCGTCGTGATGCCGGCCTGGTGCGGCCCGAAGAAGAGCTCGGGCCTTGCCGCCGCCGTGCCCGGAAGGGCGACGGCCGCCGCCGCAACCGCGCCCGCGCCCCCGAGGAAGGCCCGGCGCGAGGTCATCCCCAGGCCTCCATCAACGTGTCTCCATCAGCGCGTTGGTGTCGTCCTCCACGTAGTAGAGGCTCTTGCCGTCCGGCGTCATCGCGATCCCGAAAAGATCTCCGTTCCCCGGCGGGTCCTGCGCCTCGTCATGGTCGAGCCAGAGCGCGCCACGCTGGGTGCCGCTCGCGGGATCGATTTCCACCACCTGGCCGTTCAGCGCATTCGCGACGAGGAGGTTGCCGTTCGGCGCGAGCGCCATGGCAAGCGGACGCTTGAGCAGCCCGCCCTCGCTCACCACACGCCCGGTGCCGGCGCTGTCCGCGCGCGTCGCGGCATGGTCGATCGCGACCACGCGGTTGCCGAGCGCATCCGAGACGTAAAGCGTGCCGTCCGGCGCGAGCGCGAGCCCCGTCGGCCCGACCAGGAACGCGCTCGCATCGGCCTCGGCGGCGAATCCGTCGCCGATCACGGTCTTGCTTTCCACCATCGGCGGCTTGCCCTCGGGCAGCATCAGGTCGATGCGCAGCACGCTCGCTTGCCGCGCGGGCGGCCCTCCGGCCGCGCCAATCCCGAACCCGACATTGCTGACGAAGAGGGTCGCGGTGCTGCCGCGGTCGATCACGGCCATGTTGCCCCACGGGTCGTCGATCTCGGGCCCGGCGATCGTGCCCGCAACTTTTCCTTCCGGATCGAGAACGATCAGGCAGCCGGCGCCACGCGTCTTCGGCGTGCCGTCGGTGCTCGGCGCGCTGCCGACGATGATCCAGCCCGATTTCAGCATCGCCATCGCCGCCGTAAGCCCGACGCCGCCCGGGCAGCCGGCAAGCTTCTGCGGGATCGCGGCGAGGAGGCGCGCCGTCCTTGTTGCGGGGTCGTAATCCATGATCGTCGTCCCCGTGCCCTGGAAGTTGCTGCGCGCGTTGAAATTGTCGACCAGCACGTCGCCTTGCTTGATCCCGCCGGCGGAAACCGGTGCCACCACCACGGCATAGGGGTTGAGATCGCCGTTCGCGGGCACGGTGGAGGCAAGCAAGCGGTTTCCATGCAGCGTGGCGAGCAGGCCGGGCTCGGCGGCCGCGGCCGGGCTTGCGGCGAGGCCGAGCAGCAGAGCGCAGGGAAGGGAGCGGTTGAGGGTCGGGCGCATTCGGTCCTCCGGCGGGAATCGAGAATGCGAATCATTCTCATTTATGGCCGCGCCGTCAAGACCCCTCAAAAGGCGCGAAAAATCCCTGTTTCGGGTAAAGATCGTGCAGATCTTTTCCGTCAGATCAGCCGATTAGGGCGCAGCCGGATACGCCACGACATCGCCCGAAACGGCAACGCCCACCGCCTCGCCCGGCCGCGGCACATCCAGCCCGAAGAGTCGCGCCGAAATCCCGATCCCCGGCGACTCGGGCAGGCTGAGCCGCACCACGGCGTCGTGACCGTAGAAGGTCACGTCGCAGACGAGCGCCGGCCGGCTGCCGGCAACGCCCCGCGCGGTGAGGCGGATCTGCTCCGGCCGGATCATCACCGCGACCGGTCCTTCGGCGCAGGCGCCGGCAAGCGGCAGCGTCCCGAGCGCGCAGTCGGCGCTGCCATGGGCGGCGATCCCCGGAATCAGCACCGCCTCGCCCACGAACTGGGCGAGCGCGGGGTCGGCGGGGCGGCGATAGAGCGAGACCGGGTCCCCGTGCTGGATGATCCGGCCCGCGCGCAGCACCGCGACCTGATCGCCCATGGAGAAGGCCTCGGCCTGATCGTGGGTGACCAGGATCGCGGTCGCCCCGGCCTGGCGCAGCGCGTCGGCGACGGTGTCGCGCACCGACTGGCGGAGCGCGGCATCGAGCGCGGAGAAGGGCTCGTCGAGCAGAACGAGCCGCGGGGCGGGCGCGAGCGCGCGCGCCAGCGCCACGCGCTGCTGCTCGCCGCCCGAGAGCTGGTGGGGAAAGCGGCCCGCATAGTCCTGCGGCAGCCCGACCATCTCGAGCAGCGTGGCGACGCGGCGTTCGCGGTCCGCGCGCCGCCTCAGCCCGAAGCCGATATTCGCCGCGACCGTGAGGTGCGGGAAAAGCGCGCCTTCCTGGGCGAGATAGCCGATGCGTCGGCGCTCGGGCGGCTCGTGCAGGCCGGGCGCGGAGACCGTTTCGTCATCGATATGGATGCTGCCGGCATCGGCGCGCTCGAAACCCGCGATCAGACGAAGCAGCGTGGTCTTGCCGCAGCCGGAGGGGCCGAGCACGACGAGCAGCTTGCCCGAGGGCACGATTAGGTCGAGCGCGTCGAGCACGGTTTTCGTGCCGAATCGCTTGCTGAGGCCCGCGATGCGAAGTTCGGCCATCCTCAGCCCCCGAGATCGAGGCGGACGGTGGCGAGGTCGAAGCGCCGCGCGAGCACGAGGCTCGCCGTGAGCGAAAGGGCGACGAGAATCGCGGCATAGGGTGCCGCCGCCGCGAAGGCGACGGTGGAGGTATCGTCCCAGATACGGATCGCAAGCGTGGTGGTGCCGATCGGCGCCAGCAGCAGCGTGGCGGTGAGCTCGGTCGTCACGGCGATGAAGACGAGCGCCGCCGCCGCCCCCAGTCCCGGCGCGGCAAGCGGAAGCGTGATGCGCACCAGCACGCCGAACCAGTTGAGCCCGAGCGAGCGCCCGGCCTCCTCGAGCCCGCGCTCGGCCTGGAGAAGGGCGGCGCGAATGCCGACGAGCGCATAGGGCATGAAAAGGATCGCATAGGCGATCAGCAGGAGCGGCGTGCTCTCATAGAGCCAGGGCAGGGTCCGCACGGTCGCCGAGATCAGGGCGAGCGCGATCACGATCCCCGGCACCCCCTGGGCGAGCCAGGCGCCGCGCTCGAGCACGGTGGCAAGCCGGCTTCCGGGCCTGCGGGTCGAGAGAATGCCGAGCGGCAGGGCGAGGACAAGGGTGAGCGCGGCGCCGGCGAGACCGAGGAACACCGTCGTCAGGGTCGCGCCGATGACCGCGCCAGCCGAGACCTCGTCCGGAGTGATCGCGGCGGCGCTGTGGTGGGTGAGCCAGAAGAGGATCATGCCGATCGGCACGCCGGTCGCGCCCGCGAAGAGGAGCGTGAGCATGGTGAAGGCGGGCCAGCGCCAGAGACCCAGAACATAGGGGCGGGCCGGGCGGCGGGCGCCGCGCCCGAGGCGCGAATAGCGGACGCGCCGGCGCATCGCCTGCTCGGCGGCAAGGCAGGCGAGGCAGAGCAGAAGCAGGACGACCGCGAGCGCTGCGGCCTCCGCTCCGCTGAAGCCTGCCTGATAGGCGGCATAGATCTCGGTCGTGAAGGTGCGGAACCGCATCAGGGCGAAGGCGCCGAACTCGACCAGCGCGTTGAGCCCGACCAGCAGCGCCCCGCCCAGCATTGCCGGGCGGAGCTGGGGCAGAACGACGCGGAGAAAGGCCCCGCGCGCCGAATGACCAAGCGAGCGGGCGCTGTCCTCGAGCGCGGGGTCGAGGCCGCGCAGCGCCGCAGCGACCGGCAGATAGACAAGCGGGAAATAGGAGAAGGTGGTTGCCAGAAGCGCGCCGCCGAAGCCCTCGAATTTCGGGCTGAGCGAGACCCAGGCATAGCTCGCGATGAAGGCGGGCACCGCGAACGGCGCGGCGGCGAGGGTGGAGAAGACGCGCCGGAAGGGAAGGTCCGTGCGCTCGACGAGCATCGCCGCGGCGGTGCCGATGACCATGCCGAGGAGCGAGGTCGCGAGCGTGAGCAGCACGGTGTTGGTCAGCAGATCCGCAACGAGCGGGCAGGCGAGCAGGGCGAAGGTGCGGGCGGACCCCGCCCCCAGCGCATCGACGATGGTGATGGCGATCGGAACGGCGACGAGCAGGGCGGGCACCGCAGCCGGCGGGATCAGCGCGCGCGGCACCGGCTCGGCGACCGGCCCGCGCGCGCTGCTGCCGAGGAGGACCCGCCCGCTCATCGGATCAGATCAGCCCCGCCTCCTGGAGGAGGGTGGCGGACTCCCGGTCATCGCCGAGCGCCGCCGGCGCGATCGCGGGTGGACGCAGGTCCGCGGCGGGCGTCAGCATCGGGTTCGGTGCCACGCCCGGGGCCAGCGGATACTCGTAATCGACGCTGCTCTTCGCCAGCATCTCCTGCGCCGGGCGGCTCACGAGGAAAGCGAGGAAGCGCTGCGCGGCTTCCTGGTGCCGCGAGGAAGCCAGCACCGCGGCGCCCGAGATGTTGATGAGGTTGCCGATATCGCCAGGAGCGAAATGCGCGATCCTGCTATGCGTGCCGTTGGCGCCGAGCTCGGTCGCGAGCCGCGCCCAGTAATAGTTGTTGATGACGCCGGTCGCGACGCTGCCGCGATTCACCGCCGCGACGACGCCCTCGTCATCGTCATAGAGCTTGGCATTGGCCTTGAGCCCCTTGAGCCAGGCGAGCGCCTTGTCCCGGCCCTCGGCGTGGATCACGGCGCCGACGAGGGGCAGGAAGTCGGCATCGCTCGGCGCGATGGCGACCTTGCCCTTCCAGGCCGGCAGGGCGAGGTCGAGGAGCGAGCGCGGCAGGTCCTGCTCATTGATGAGCGAGGGATTCCAGGCCAGCACATTTTGGCGGGCGAGCACGCCAAGCCAGCGCCCGCCCGTGCCGCTGTCCTGGCGCGGCACCATGGCCAGCGTTGCTGCCGCAACGGGCGCGAGCAGGTTGTGCTCGGCCAGCAGGACGAGCTCGGGCGAGTTCTCGACAAACACGACATCCGCCGGCGAGGAGCTTCCCTCGCGAAGGATCTGGTCGGCGATCTCCGGCCCCTCGCCGGAATGGACTTGCACGGCGATGCCGGTTTCCGTGGTGAAAGCCGTGGTAAGCATCTTCACGACCTGGGAATGCTGGGCTGAATAGAGGGTCAGTGTTTCCGTTGCCGCCGCGGCGCGGCGCGACGTGGCGAGGCCGGCCGCGACGGGGGCGAGTGCGGCGAGGTGGCGGAGAAGCGTGCGGCGGTCAAGCGGGAAGCGGTCGGGCGGGAAGGTGGGGGCGAGCGGGGAGGGGGGCATGGGCGGGCCTTTCTTTTTCATCAAACGCAATTGATAGTCGTTCGCATCTGAGGCCCGCGCCCTCTATCGGATGCCGCCCCTCCTTGTCAAACGCCTCCTCGTCAAACGCCTCCTCGTCAAACAATGGCCCGCCGCGCGGCCGGGCCGGGCGGGTTGCCGCAGGCGCAACGGATTGCCTCCCGCCCGGGGAGGGCGGATAATGATGGTGAAACCGCTGCAGTCCCGGGGTCGGCATCCGAACGAATGAGATCGGCATGGTCCAGGATCCGCCGGGACAAGGCGGCACTCTTCGGCCTCGCCGTCATCGCCGTCGTCACCTTCGCGGCCCTCTTCGCGCCCTTCGTGGCACCCTTCAATCCCGACCAGCAGTTCGCGAACGGGCTTACCCTGCAAGGCGCGCCACGGCCTCCGGACGGTGTCTATTGGTTCGGGACCGATCTGCTCGGGCGCGATCTCCTTTCGCGGCTGATCTGGGGCGCGCGCGCCTCGATGATCATCGGCCTCGCCGCCAATCTCGCCGCCGTGGTGATCGGCACCACGCTCGGTGCGACGGCGGGCTTTCTGGGCGGCTGGATCGGCACCGTCATCATGCGCTTCACCGACCTGATGATGGCGTTCCCCGCGCTGCTGCTTGCGATCGCGCTCGCCGCCATCCTCCATCCGAGCCTCTGGATCGTCGCCCTCGTCATCGCGCTCGTGAACTGGGTGCAGATCGCGCGGGTGATCTATACCGAGACGCGGGCGCTCGCTGCGCGCGAATTCGTGGAGGCGGTGCGTGCGCTCGGCGCCGGACGATGGCGCATCCTGGCGCGCCACGTGCTGCCGCATCTCCTGCCGACGATCCTGGTGTGGGGCACGCTCGGTATCTCCTCGACAGTGCTGATCGAGGCCACGCTTTCCTTCCTCGGCGTCGGCGTGCAGCCGCCCACGCCCTCGTGGGGCGGAATCATCTTCCAGAGCCAGTCCTATTTCATGGTCGCCCCCTGGCTCGTCGTCTTCCCGGGGCTCGCGATCATCTTTCTCGCGCTCTCCTTCAATCTCGTGGGCGATGCGTTGCGCGACGCGCTCGACCCGACGCAGCGCGGCATCACGTGATGCTGCGCTTCCTCGCCCGCCGCCTTGCGCAGTCGGTGCTCGTCATTCTCGGCGTCACGCTCGTCACTTTCCTGATCTCCTTCGCGGTGCCGGCCGATCCGGCGCGCATGATCGCCGGGCGCAGCGCCTCGGCGGCGGAGGTTGCCTCGGTGCGTCACCAGCTCGGGCTCGACCGGCCGCTTCCCGTCCAATATCTGCGCTATCTCGGCCACCTCGTGCGCGGGGATCTCGGCCGCTCCTATGTGCAGCGGATCGATGTGAGCACGGTGGTGGAAAGCCGTCTGCCGGCGACGCTCGAGCTGATGGCGGGCGCGATCTTCTTCGAGCTGCTGCTCGGCCTGCCCGCCGGCGCCTTCAGCGCCGCCCGCCGCGGCACCCGCGCCGACAAGGGAACGATGGTGCTGAGCTTCATCGGCGTCTCCGCGCCGCAATTCGTCGTCGGGCTCCTGCTGCTCTACGTGTTCGGCTATCTGCTCGATCTCTTTCCGCTCGGCGGCTATGGCGGGCTCGCCAATCTTTTCCTGCCCGCGCTCACGCTCGGGATCGCCGGCGGCGGCTGGTATGCGCGCCAGAGCCGCTCCAGCATGGTGGACGCGCTGCGACAGGACTATGTGCGCACCGCGCGGGCAAAGGGGGCGGGGGAGTGGCGGGTGGTTCTGCTGCATGCCGGCCGCAACGCGGTGCTGCCGGTGATCGCCATGATCGGTCTGGACATCGGCAACTTCATGCAGGGTGTCGTCGTCGTCGAGGCGGTGTACGGCTGGCCCGGAATCGGCCAGCTCGCCTGGCAGGCGATTCAGCAGCTGGACATCCCGGTGATCATGGGCGTTACGATCGTGGCAGCGGTTGCGATCGTGCTCGGCAACCTGCTCGCGGATATCATCACCGGCGCGCTCGATCCGCGCATTCGGGTGCGGTGAGCGCAACCAAACGGCACGTTGGGAAGGCGAGCTCAAAAAGGAGGGAGATGAAGCCATGAACGAGGATATGACGAAGCGCCCGATTCGCCGCCGTGGCCTGCTCGGCACCGCGGCGTCCGCCTCTTTTCTTGCCGCGGCCGGGCGGCTTCCCGGCTTCGGTGTCGGGCGCGCCGAGGCCGCTGCGGCGGAACGCGGCGGGCAGGTGCTGGTGACGTTCCAGTCGGACGTCGCAACGCTCGATCCGGCGATCGGCTATGACTGGCAGAACTGGTCGATGATCAAGAGCCTCTTCAACGGGCTCATGGGCTACAAGCCCGGCACGACCGAGCTCATCCCCGATCTCGCGGAAAGCTTCACCGTTTCCGCGGACGGGAAGGTCTATACCTTCAAGCTCCGCTCCGGCGTGAAGTTCCATAACGGGCGCACGCTTACGGCGGAGGATGTGCGCTACTCCATCGCGCGCACGATCGATCCCGCGACGGAGAGCCCGGGCCAGACTTTTTTCAGCGCGATCGAAGGCTACGATCAGGCTTCCGCGGGGAAGGGCCCGCTCACGGGCGTGCGCGCGGTCGACCCGATGACGGTCGAGGTCAGGCTCGCCGATCTCGACGCCGCCATCCTGCACAAGCTCGCGCTCAACTTCGCCTTCGCCGTGCCCAAGGAAGCGGTCGTTCAGTACGGCAAGGACTTCGGCAAGCATCCGGTCGGCACCGGCGCTTTCTTTCTCAAGGAATGGGCGCTCGGCCAGCACATCATCTTCACGCGCAACGCGGATTATTTCACGCCTGGCCAGCCGCTGCTCGACGGGATCACGTTCCAGCTCGGCCAGGACCCGACGGTGGCGCTGCTCCGCTTCCAGCGCGGCGAGGTCGATCTGCTGGGCGACGGCATCCCGCCCGCGCAGTTCGTGAGCGTGATGAACAATCCGCGCTGGCGCAAGGATGTCGTCGTGGGCACGCAGCTCGAGACGAGCTACATCACGCTCAATACGCGCGTGAAGCCGCTCGATGACGTGCGGGTGCGCCAGGCCGTCAACATGGCGATCGACAAGGAGCGCATCGTCCGCATCATCAACAACCGCGCGGTGGTGGCGAACCAGCCGCTCCCGCCCGCCATGCCCGGCTACGATCCGAACTACAAGGGCTATCCGTACGATCCGGCCGGAGCGAAGAAGCTGCTGGCGGAAGCCGGCGTGGGCAGCGGGTTCCCGACCGCGCTCTATTGCATGAATGTCGATCCCAACCCGCGCATCGCCCAGGCGATCCAGCAGGACCTCGCCAATATCGGCATCAAGGCCGATGTGAGAAGCCTCGCGCAGGCCACCGTGATCGCCGCCGGCGGCACGGAGGGCGAGGCCGCGATGGTCTGGTCCGGCGGCATGGGCTGGATCGACGACTTCCCCGACCCCTCCGACTTCTATTACCCGATCCTCGGCTGCGGCGGCGCGGTGAAGGGCGGTTGGAATTGGTCGTGGTACTGCAACCCGAAGATGGAGACGATGGCGAAGGCGGCCGATGCGCTCGTCAAGCCCTCCGAGGCCGCGCAGCGGATCGATATGTGGCGCAAGATCTTCGTCGATTTGATGGGGGACGCGCCCTGGGTGCCGGTCTTCAACGAGAAACGCTACACCGTGCACCAGCCGAGCGTGAAAGCGCCGGATGAGAGCATCTTCATCGACCCGATCAATATCCCCGTCAACTACAACATGATCTACAAGACCAATGCCTGAGCACACTCATACGCAGACAGGCGCGCAGCGCACGATTCACGCTGCGCACGCGCATTTCGGCTGGAACAACGCGCTCGCGCCGGCGCTCACCATCGCGCCCGGCGAAAGCGTGGAGTTCGAGACGGTGGACGCCTCCGGCGGGCAGCTTTCGCCCGCTTCCACCGTTGCCGACGTGCCCGGGCTCGATTTCGGCAAGGTGAACCCGGTCACCGGCCCGGTCTATGTGGATGGCGCGGCGCCGGGGGACCTCCTCAAGGTGGAGGTCCTCTCCTTCGTCCCTTCGGGCTGGGGCTGGACGGCGCTCATCCCGGGCTTCGGCCTGCTCGCCGACCAGTTCCCGGACCCCGCGCTGCATCTCTGGAAATACGACGCGGCAAGCCTCGCGCCCGCCGTCTTTGGTCCGGGCGGAAGGGTGCCGCTCAAGCCGTTCGCCGGCACGATCGGGCTCGCTCCGGCGGAGCCGGGACTGCTGAGCGTGGTTCCGCCCCGCCGTGTCGGCGGCAATCTCGACATTCGCGATCTGGCTGCCGGCAGCACGCTCTATCTGCCGGTGGAGGTGGCGGGCGCGCTCTTCTCGGTGGGCGACACGCATGCCGCGCAGGGCGATGGCGAGGTGTGCGGCACCGCGATCGAAAGCCCGATGCGCATCGCGCTTCGCTTCGATCTTGTCAAAGGTGCGCACCGCGCCTTTCCCGAGTTCGAGACGGCCGGACCGGTGGCGCGGCACCTCGATGCCAAGGGCTATTTCGTGACCACCGGGGTCGGGCCCGATCTCATGGAGGGCGCGCGCGCCGCGGTGAGCGCGATGATCGAACGGCTCGGCCGCGAGGCCGGACTCGCGCCGGCGGAGGCCTATATGCTCGCGAGCGTGTGCGCGGATCTGCGCATCAGCGAGATCGTGGATCGACCGAACTGGGTGGTCTCGCTCTATTTCCCACGCATCGTGCTGGAGTGATTCCGAAGGACGGCGCGTCCGCTCCGCTGCTCGCGATCGAGGATCTCGCCGTCTCGTTCGGGACGGAGAGCGGACGCGTCAGCGTTCTCGACGGCGTCAACCTCTCCATTTTCCCAGGCCAGGCGGTCGGCCTTGTCGGCGAATCGGGCAGCGGCAAGAGCGTCACGGCGATGTCGGTGATGCGCCTCCTGCCTTCGCCGCCGAGCCGGGTCGATCGCGGACGCATCCTCTTTCGCGGGCAGGACCTGCTGGCGCTGCCCGCGGGCAAGATGCGGGCGATGCGCGGCGATCGTATCGGCATGATCTTCCAGGAGCCGATGACGAGCCTCAATCCCACATTCACCGTTGGCTTCCAGATCGCCGAGGCGCTCGCGTTGCACGGCAAGGCGCGCGGCGTGGCGGCCCATGAGCGCGCCGGCGCGCTGCTCGAGCGGGTGGGCGTCGGGCCGGCCGCGCGTCGGCTGCGGCAATATCCGCACGAGCTTTCCGGCGGGCTGCGCCAGCGTGTGATGATGGCGATCGCGCTCGCCTGCGATCCCGACCTGCTGATCGCCGACGAGCCGACCACGGCGCTCGATGTCACCATTCAGGCGCAGATCCTCGATTTGATCGCCCGGCTGCGCGCGGAATTCGGGATGTCCGTCCTGCTCATCACGCATGATCTCGGCGTCGTGGCCGAGGTCTGCGACCTTGTCGCGGTGATGTATGCCGGGCGCATCGTCGAGCAGGCGAGCGCCGCCAGGCTTTTCGCCGCGCCGCGCCATCCCTACACGCTCGGGCTGATGGAGTCCGCGCCGAAGCTCGGGCAGCGGGTGAAGGAGCTGCCGACGATCCCGGGCATGGTTCCGCCGCCGGGAAAGCGCGGGCCGGGCTGCGGCTTTGTCGGCCGCTGCGGGCGTGCCCTGGCCCGCTGCGCCGCCGAGCCGCCCCCGCTCGCTCCGGTCGGGGGGCCCGTCGGGTCGAGCGCGTCCCCCGGGCATGAAGCCGCCTGCTGGAACCCGGTTCCGTGACGGCTCTGCTCGCGGTGCGGGGGCTCAAGACCCATTTCCGCGCGCGCGACGGCGCCGGCATCGTGCGGGCGGTCGATGGCGTCTCGTTCACGCTCGATGCCGGCTCCACGCTCGGCATCGTGGGCGAATCAGGGTGCGGCAAATCGACGCTGGCCCGTTCGGTTCTGCGGCTCATCGAGCCGTCCTCGGGCGAGATCACCTTCGATGGCGAGGATGTGCGGGCGCTGAGCGCGCGGCGCCTTGCCGCGCTCCGCCGTCATATGCAGATCGTCTTCCAGGACCCTTATGCCTCGCTCGATCCGCGTCAGAGCATCGGCGCGATTCTAGCGGAGCCGCTCGAGATCCATCGCATCGGCGATCGCGCGTCCCGCCATGCGCGCGTCCTGGAGGTGCTCGGGCTCGTCGGGCTCGATGCGGAGGCGGTGGGAAAATTCCCGCACGAGTTCTCGGGCGGCCAGCGCCAACGCATCGGCATCGCGCGCGCGATCGCTCTTTCGCCCAGGCTGATCGTCGCGGACGAGCCGGTGTCGGCGCTCGATGTCTCGATCCAGTCGCAGATCCTCAACCTGCTCGTCAGCCTGCGCGAGCGGCTCGGGCTTTCCTATCTTTTCATCTCGCACGATCTCGCGGTCGTCGAGCATATCAGCGACTGGGTGCTGGTCATGTATCTCGGCCGGATCGTCGAGAGCGGGCCGGTCGAGGCGATCTATGCGCGGCCGAGCCATCCCTATACCCAGGCGCTCATCGCGGCGATTCCTCAGTCCGGCCCCCGCCGCCAGGCCGCCCAGAGCGTGCTCGCAGGCGACGTTCCCGATCCCGAGCACCCGCCCGCCGGCTGCCCGTTCCATCCGCGGTGCCCAAAAGCCATGCCGCGCTGCACGAGCGAATTTCCCGACGAGCGCGCCGCCTCGTCACCCGCGCACCGGGTCTCCTGCCACCTCTACTGAGAAAGCAAGCCGCGCCCGGCGGTTCTATGCGAGGCTCCCGTGCGCTAGAGCGGTTTCCGTTCGCCATGGCTCACGGACACCGCTCTCGCTCATTGTTTTTCCGAGCAGATTCACGCGATCGGCCGATTCCGGCTGATCGCGATCTGCTCTAGAGCGGGATGCGTTCGCTTAGCACTCACTTATCCCGCTCCAGCCTTTGTCTTTCCCGCGTGATCGAACGCCTCCGGTGATTCCACCTTCGGCGATCACGCTGTAGAATTTCATGATCCGATCGGAAGCTTGACGAGGAGGAACGGTCATGAGCGCACTGCGTGGCCACGGAGGACCGCGTTACAAGCACGCAAGCGGAGAGAGCGAGCCTTACGGGACCATCCGGGTCGAGAAGCTCACCCCGATCATCGGGGCCGAGATCGGCGGCGTCGATCTTGCCCGCCCTACCAACCGCGCCCTCGATGAGATCCACCGCGCGCTGGCCGAGAACCTCGTCATCTTCTTCCGCGACCAGGAGCTCACGCCCGAGCAGCACCTGGCGTTCGGCCGTCATTTCGGGCCGTTGCACATCCATCCTGCCGCCCCGCACGCGCCGGGCCATCCGGAGATGATGATCATCCATGCCGACAAGGACAGTCCGCGGGCCAACGGCGAGGAATGGCACAGCGACGTGTCGTGCGATCTGGAGCCGCCCATGGGCAGCATCCTCTATATCAGGACCTGCCCTCCCGTCGGAGGCGACACCCTGTTCGCCAACATGTACGCCGCCTACGACGCTCTGTCGGACCGGATGAAGCAGTACCTGGACGGGCTCGCCGCCATTCATGACGGCGAGCAGGTGTATCGCGGCACTTACGCGAATTACGGCGTCGAGGACAAGAAGACATATCCTCGTGCCGAGCACCCGGTCGTTCGCACCCATCCGGTGACCGGAAAGAAGGCGCTATACGTCAACCGGGGCTTCACGCGGCGCATTCTCGGCATTCCGACCGACGAGAGCGAGGGAATCCTGCGCTATCTCTTCGAGCACATGCAGCACCCTCTGTTTCAGTGCCGCTTCCGCTGGCGCCCGAACTCGGTCGCGTTCTGGGACAATCGCTGCGCCCAGCACCACGCGATGTGGGATTACTGGCCGCACACGCGCTCGGGCTTCCGCGTGACGGTCCAGGGGGAAAGGCCGGTCTGAGCGTCCGTTTCCCCGTGTGATTCAGACCTCCGGCATCGGGGTCCCCAGCGGACAAGTCCGCTAAGGTGCCCGGATCCCGCCTCCGGTCATCACGCTGGTTGTTTTCCCCGCGTGATTCAGACCTCCGGCATCGGGGTCCCCAGCGGACAAGTCCGCTGGGGTGCCCCGATCCCGCCTCCGGTCATCACGCTCTATCCCGGGCTCTGGGAAGCCTCCGCGAGCCGGCGCCCGCCGCGACGTTCCGTGAAGACGAGCAGCAGCCCCGCAAGCAGGATGAGCCCGGCGCCGGCGAAGGTGGGCAGCCCGGGGATGTCGCCCCAGATCGCGTAACCGAGGATGAAGGCCCAGATCAGCGCGGAATATTCCAGGGGTGCGAGCACCGAGGCGGCCGCATGGCGCGCCGATTCGAAAAGGCTGAACTGGGCAAGGCCGCCGAAGAGAGCGACGGAGAGCAGCAGCACGAGCTGCCAGAGGCTCGGCATGCGCCAGGAAAGAACGCTCGCGGCCCCGGTGCCGAGGGTGAAGATCACGCTCATCGCAAAGATCTGCACGAGCGAGCTCTCGTGTCGCGCAATCTGGCGCATCGTGATGACCCCATACGCCCAAAGCGCGGCCGCGGCGAGCACGAGCAGCGCCGGCAGCGAGATGTGAAGGCCGAATGGGTTGGTCACCACCATGACGCCGATGAACCCGATGAACACCGCAAGCCAGCGCCCGGCACTCACCCGCTCGCCCAGCAGCGGCACCGAAAGGATCGTCACGATCAGGGGCGCGGCGAAATAGAGGCAGAGCAGCTGGGCGAGCGGCAGGCTGCGCGCCGCCGTGAAATAGAGGACCCAGGCGGCGAGGATCATGACGCCGCGCAAAAGCAGAGGCCCCTTCACGCGTGTCGTCAGCATGCGCTCGAGAAGCCGCTGGCGGCCGAGCGCGAGGCAGGTGATCATGATCGCGACACTGCGAAAGAAGAGAACTTCCCAGACCGGCAGATCGGCGACCAGCCACTTGATCGTCGCATCGTGCACCGAGAAGAGCGCGTAGGCGAGGAGGCCGAGCAGGATGCCCGCGGTGCTGCTCTGCCCCCGGGTCTCGATCACGCTCGCACCATCCTGATTATGCCGCCCGTTGCGAAATTACGCGCGGCATGGAGCGGAGCCAAGGCGGGGCCATGCGCGCCCTGCGCGAACCAGCTCGGCATCCTTGGCCGGGCTCGAGCGGATAGGCCGCGTCGCTTACGCCTGGTGCACCCGTGCTGTTGCCATCACCACGGCCGGCTGCCAGTTCCCAGCCACAGCGCGGAAATATCGGCAGCCGCCCGCCGAACAACGGCCACGCGGAACGATCCCGGCTACTGGAGCGGACCCGGAGCGGGATTGTGCGCGGCGCGGAGTTGGGCAGCGCAGGCGCGGAAGGCGTTCGTCGCCACGTTGCTCCCCTTGAGAGATATCGTCTGCGGCATGGCGGATCCGGGCGTGAGGGTCATCGCGTCGGCCTTTTCCATCGCCCCGATCATGAGCCGAAGCTGATCCGCACCGATGGCCGCGATCGCCACATCGTTCGCCGTGTCGGTGACCTTGAGCGTCACCTGGTAGGCCCCGATGGCGATGACGAGGGTTCCGGGAATGCTCGCAGGCTGCGACCAGCGGGCATCGGCAAAGCGGGCTTCGGTGTCGACGATGTTCGCCTGAATCTCGAAGCTGCGGCCGGCCTTTCGCGTGAGGGTCGAGCAGAGATAGGGCGGTGCCGCCGCGGAATCCCTCTGTTCGGTCGCGATCCAATCGCCGCTGGTGACGAGGAGGATGTTTTTTCCCTGTGCCAGGCCTGCGCTTGGGCAAAGCCCCGGCAGCCCTGTCAGGCACGTTACGATAGCGGCCCAACTGAAACGTTGCAGTGACATGTGCGCTCCCTGTTCTTTTTTGCAGGCGGGTCCACCGGGGAAAAGTGAAGAACCGTCGCGCCCTGGACAAGCCTCGTCAAGGATTCCGAGAACGGGCCAGGGTCGATTCCGTACCGCTTGCGGTTCATTTGCGACTGGCGCGACGGCGTGCGACTGGCGCGATGGCGTGGCGGCATCCCGGCAGGCCGGAGAGGAGGCGCGAACAAGGTTTGCGATCGGCACGCGATCAGTGATGCTTTTCCGCAACGAAGTCCCTACCGTAACGAAATCCCTGGCGGCCAGAGACGAAGGCCCGCGAGGCGAGCCGGCTCGTCGCGACGACCGCGGAGGGCAAGCGGTCCCGCGGTGCCGATGACCCGAACGATCCCGGCATCCTCTTCGACATCGTGGAGATGGCCAGGTGGATCGGCCACGGCGCTGGCCTGCGCCTTCCCGCCGAACACCCAAGCGGCCTGAGCAGCCGCCGGAACGAAGGCAGCCGCCCCGCCGAGGCTTCGGCATCTCGGGAATGCCCTCGCAAGATGAGCCGAATCAATAGCTTGGGCGGAAACGGCCGGATTGGCGGGTTCGCCTCGGTGACACTGCCCGCACCTTGCGCTAATCGAGGCTTCGATCGCCCCCGAAAGTCCGATTGAAGATGACCAGCAGCAACGAGATCCGTGCCACCTTCCTCGACTACTTCGCAAGAAACGGCCATCAGGTGGTCGAGAGCTCGCCGCTCGTCCCGCGCAACGACCCGAGCCTGCTTTTCACGAACAGCGGGATGGTTCAGTTCAAGAACGTCTTCACCGGCCAGGAGAAGCGCGCCTACAGCCGCGCCACCACCGCGCAGAAATGCGTGCGCGCCGGGGGCAAGCACAACGACCTCGACAATGTCGGCTACACGGCCCGCCATCACACCTTCTTCGAGATGCTCGGCAATTTCAGCTTCGGCGATTATTTCAAGGAGCAGGCGATCGCCTATGCCTGGGAGCTCGTCACCCGCGATTTCGCCCTGCCGCGCGAGCGCCTCTCGGTCACCGTCTATGCCGAGGACGAGGACGCGGCGCGCCTCTGGCACAAGATCGCGGGATTGCCCGAAGAGCGCATCATCCGCATCCCGACGAACGACAATTTCTGGCGCATGGGCGATACCGGTCCCTGCGGTCCCTGCTCGGAAATCTTCTACGACCACGGCCCCGAGATCCCGGGCGGTCCGCCCGGCAGCGCCGAGGCCGAGGGGGACCGCTTCGTCGAGATCTGGAACCTCGTCTTCATGCAGTTCGAGGAGGGGCCGCCCGGCGTGCGGGCACCCCTGCCGCGCCCCTCGATCGACACCGGCCTGGGCCTCGAGCGCTTCGCCGCGATCCTCCAGGGCAAGCACGACAACTATGACACCGATACGCTGCGCGCCCTGATCCTTGCCTCGGCCGAGGCGAGCGGACAGGACCCGGACGGTCTCTATCGGATCGATCACCGCGTCATCGCCGACCACCTGCGCAGCTCCGCCTTCCTGATCGCCGACGGCGTGCTGCCGGCCAACGAAGGCCGCGGCTACGTGCTGCGCCGGATCATGCGCCGCGCCATGCGCCACGCCTATCGCATGGGCGCGCGCGAGCCGCTGATGTACCGGCTGCTGCCCGCGCTCATCCGCCAGATGGGCGGCGCCTATCCCGAGCTCGGCCGCGCCGAGACCCTCATCTCGGACACGCTCAAGCTCGAGGAAGGCCGCTTCCAGGCGCTGCTCGAACGCGGGCTCGCCCTGCTCGCCGAGGAGACCGACAAGCTCGGCGCCGACGAGCCTCTGCCCGGCCCGGTCGCTTTCCGCCTCTACGACACCTACGGCTTCCCCCTCGACCTGACCGAGGATGCGCTGCGCGAGGAGGGGCGCACGGTCGATACGGAAGGTTTCGCGGAGGCGATGGCGGAACAGCGCCGCCGTGCGCGCGCGGCCTGGGCGGGTTCGGGCGATGCGGCGACCGAGCGGGTCTGGTTCGAGGTTCGCGACGCGATCGGCGCTTCCGAGTTCCTGGGCTACACGACGGAAACGGCGGAGGCGACCATCGCCGCCCTGATCGTCGAGGGCAGGTCGGCGGACGCCGCGCCCCCCGGCAGCGCTCTCGCGGTGGTGCTGAACCAGACGCCCTTCTACGCCGAAGCCGGCGGCCAGGTCGGCGATACCGGCCGCATCACCGGCGCGGACGGACTCCTGATCGAGGTCGCCGATACCCAGCGCAAGGTCGGCGATCTCATCGTCCATATCGGCCGTGTCACCGGCGGCACCGCACGCGTCGGCGCGCCCGTCGCTGCCGAGGTCGATCACGCCCGCCGCACCGCGATCCGTGCCCACCACTCCGCGACGCACCTTCTGCACGAAGCGCTGCGCCGGCGGCTCGGCACGCATGTGATGCAGAAAGGAAGCCTGAACGCGCCCGACCGGCTGCGCTTCGATATCAGCCATCCGCACCCGATCGGGCATGCGGACCTCGCCTGGGTCGAGTCGGAGGTGAATGCGCGCGTGCGCGAGAACACCGAGGTGACGACGCGCCTGATGAGCCCCGAAGCGGCCGTTGCCGAAGGGGCGATGGCGCTCTTCGGAGAGAAATACGGCGAAGAGGTGCGGGTCGTCTCGATGGGCGGGGGCGACGGGAAGAAGCCCGCCTATTCGATCGAGCTTTGCGGCGGCACTCACGTCCGGCGCACGGGCGATATCGGGCTCTTCCGGATCGTGGCCGAGAGCGCGATCGGTGCGGGCCTGCGCCGGATCGAGGCCGCCACCGGCGAGGCTGCGCTCACCCGCCTCGCCGAGACGGACCGGGTGCTGGCCGAGGCGGCTTCGGCGCTGAAAACCCCGCCCACGGAGCTTCCCGCGCGGATCGAGGCGATGATCGAGGAGCGCCGCCGGCTCGAGCGGCAGATCACGGAGCTCCAGCGCCGGCTGGCCACGGGCGGCGAGGCCGCGACGGTGGAGGAGGTGAACGGCGTGCGGCTCGCGGCGCGCAATCTCGGAGAAGTGCCGCCGCGGGAGCTCAAGAACCTCGCCGACGTGATCCAACGCAAGATGGGCAGCGGAGTCGTCGCACTCGTCTCGACCGCGGAGGGCAAGGCAAGCATCGTCGTCGGCATTTCGCCGGACCTCACGAGCCGGTTCGACGCGGTGGCGCTCGCGCGTGCCGCCTCGGCCGCGGTCGGCGGAAAGGGCGGCGGCGGCCGCCCCGATCTCGCCCAGGCCGGCGGCCCGGACGGGAGCCGCGCGGAGGCGGCGCTGGAGGCCGTCCGCACCGCGCTCGCGGCCTGAAAACGGAAAAAAGTTCTTTGGTTCTTTCTTTCAAGAAAGAACAACTTTCTTGACTTGTCGCGCCCGGCCTAGAGCGGGATGCGTTCGCTCTTGCTCACGTATCCCGCTCTAGGTCTTTGTTTTCCCCGCGTGATCAAACGCCTTCGGTTTCTCCACCTTCGGCGATCACGCTCTAAAGCGTTTCCCGTTCGCTCCGGCTCACGGAAACCGCTCCCGCTCATTGTTTCCCCGAGCAGATTCACGCGATCAGCCGATCCCGGCTGATCGCGATCTGCTCTAACCTTGCCCGGAACCTTGCCCGGTGAGCGCCTCGCGCGCGGCGGTGGCGAGCGCATCGGCGCGGTGGTTCATGGCATCGTCCGCGTGTCCGCGCACCCAGCGCCATTCCACCTGGTGCCGCGCCGCGGCGGCCAGCAGCCGCCGCCAGAGATCCTGGTTCAGCACCGGCTTGCCTTCGGCCGTGCGCCAGTTCCGCCTGACCCAGCTTTTCTGCCAGGTCGTGATGCCCTGCTGAAGATACTGGCTGTCCGTGTGCAGAATCACGCGGCACGGTTTCTTCAGCGCCTCGAGCGAAGCGGCGGCGGCGGTGAGCTCCATCCGGTTGTTGGTGGTGGCGGCCTCCGCGCCGGAGATCGCGCGCTCCTTCCCGCCTGCCCGGAGGATCGCGCCCCAGCCGCCCGGGCCCGGATTCGGCCGGCAGCCGCCATCCGTCCAGATCTCGACGCGCGGAAGCTCCTCAGAGTCCGTAGGCATGCTCGTCCCGCGCCTCGAAATGAAAATAGAGGCGGCGGAGATACTCGATCGGGTCCTTGCGCGTCACCAGCGCGCCCGCGGGCGTGTTGATCCAGTCATAGAGCCGGGTGAGCAGGAAGCGCATCGCGGCCCCCTGACAAAGAACGGGCAGCGCCGCCCGTTCGGGAGCGGAGAGCGGGCGCGCGGCGTCGTAGGCGTGAAGCAGAGCGCGCGCCTTGGTGACATTGCAGGAGAAGTCGGACTCGAAGCACCAGGAATTGAGGCAGACGGCGACGTCGTAGGCGAAAAGATCGGTCGCGGCGAAATAGAAGTCGATCAGGCCGGAGATCCTTCCTTCCAGGAAGAAGACATTGTCGGGGAAGAGATCGGCGTGGATGTGTCCGCGCGGAAGACCGGCGGGCCAGGCGGCGAGGATGCGCGCGAGCGCGGCCTCGAGCTCGGTGCCGAGGCCGGGGCGGAGCATGTCGCCGCCGGTTCCGATCGCGGCGAGCAGGCGCGGCCAGGCATGCGGTCCGAGGCCGTTGCCGCGCTCGGGAACATAGCCTTCTCCGGCCAGATGGAGCTTCGCCAGCGCCGTGCCGAGCGGGGCGCAGTGCGCGCGCTGGATGCGCCGCGGCCAGACGCCCGGCAGGAAGGTCGTGATGGCGGCGTGACGGCCGGCGAGATGGCGGAGCGCCGAGCCGTCCCGCCCCGGCACCGGCCGCGGGCAGGGAATCCCGCGCCCGGCGAGATGTTCCATCAGCCCGAGGAACCAGGGCAGATCCTCCGGCGCGACACGGCGCTCGTAGAGCGTGAGGATATAGTCCCCGCCGGTGGTGCGCAGCGCGTAGTTGCTGTTCTCGACGCCTTCCGCGATGCCGCGGAAGGCGACGATGCGCCCGATATCGTATTCGGCGAGGAATCCGGCCACCGCCTCGTCCGAGACTTCCGTGTAGACGGCCATGAGGGGCGGCGGTCCGAAATCCTTGCAGCGACGACGTGGTTGAAGTGGCGGTGGGGATCGGGCATGGTGGCTCGCCCGCACGATGCGCGCGCGGGAGAGAGCGGGCTGAATGATACGGCCCGCCGCCGAAGGCGCAACCGGCCCCCGGAAACGCTCAGGCAGAGAGGACCGCGCGCGGACGGGTCTCTGGAAAGCCGGCGGCAGACTTCTCTGCCCGCCGCACCGACGGAGTAAGGGTCCGCCACGGTTTCGGGGCCCGAATCTCTCAGGTTCCGCGACAGAGGGGGGTCTTTCCTGCCGGTGACGGACCGGCGGGAGGCCACTCTGGAGCGCGCGGTGACCGAGGCAGAGACCGAGCTTGCAAGAACCCCCCTCGATGCTTTGCACCGGCGCCTTGGCGCGCGGATGGTGCCCTTCGCCGGCTACGCGATGCCTCTGCAATACGAGGCCGGCATCATGGCCGAGCATCTTCACTGTCGCGCCGAGGCCGCGCTCTTCGACGTCTCGCACATGGGCCAGGCGAGCCTCGAAGGCGAAGCCGCGGCGGCCGCGCTCGAACGGCTGGTTCCGGGCGACATCCTGGGCCTCAAGCCCTGGCGGCAGCGCTACACGCTGCTGACCGACGATGCGGGCGGCATCCTCGACGATCTGATGATCGCCAATCTCGGCGCGCGGTTTCTGCTGATCGTCAATGCGAGCCGCAAGGCGTTCGACTTCGCCCATATCGCAGCCGCCCTGCCCGCAACGGTGCGGCTCGTTCCGCACCCGGATCACGCGCTGCTCGCGTTGCAGGGCCCCGCGGCGGCGCGCGTCCTGGCGCGGCTCGACCCGGGCCTGGCGGCGTTGCCGTTCCTCGGCGTCGCCGAGGCGCGCCTGCTCGGCACGCGGGCGATCATCGCCCGTTCCGGCTACACGGGCGAGGACGGGTTCGAGATTTCGGTGCCGGCGGAAGCGGCGGAGCGGCTTGCGAGCGCGCTCCTCGCCGAGCCCGAGGTGCGGCCCGCCGGGCTCGGCGCGCGCGATTCCCTTCGCCTCGAGGCCGGGCTCTGCCTCTACGGCGCCGATATCGACACGACGACAACGCCGATCGAGGCCGGGCTCGGCTGGACGATCGGCAAGCGGCGGCGCCTGGCCTGGGACTTTCCGGGCGGTGCCGCGATCCGCGCCCAGCATGATCACGGGCCGGCGCGGCTTCGCGTCGGCATCCGCCCCGAAGGCCGGGCCCCGGCCCGCGCCGGCGCGCAGCTGCTCGATGCCTCGGGCGCGGAGATCGGCGGCATCACGTCCGGCTGTTTTTCGCCCTCGCTCAATGCGCCCATCGCCATGGGCTACGTGGCATCCGCGTTCGCGCCCGAGGGCACGAAGCTCGCCGCCCTGGTGCGCGGCAAGCCGCTCCCCTGCGCCGTCGCGCCGATGCCTTTCGTTCCGCATCGCTACCTTCGCTGAAGGATCCCCGCATGCCCGAGACCCGCTACACCAAGGACCATGAATGGGTGCGCCTGGACGGCACCACCGCGACCGTCGGCATCACCGACTACGCGCAGCAGGCGCTCGGCGATCTCGTCTTCGTCGATCTGCCGGAGCCGGGCCGCACGGTGGCCGCGGGCGATACCTGCGCGGTCGTCGAGAGCGTGAAAGCCGCGTCGGACATTTTCGCGCCGGTGGCGGGGCACGTCGCCGCGGTCAATGCCGCGATCGTCGATGATCCTTCGCTCGTCAATCGCGACCCGGCGGGCGAGGGGTGGTTCTTCCGCCTCGAGGGGGTGACGGCCGATCCGTCGGCTCTGATGGACGAAGCCGCCTACAAGGCTTTTCTGGAGACGCTCTGATGGACACGTTCGCCGGGTTTGCCGCCCTCGGCGATGGCGGCTCTTTCGCTCAGCGGCATATCGGGCCGGATGAAAACGATGTCGCGGCGATGCTTGCCGCGATCGGCTGCAAGGATCTCGAGGACCTCATCGCGCGCACGCTGCCCGCCGCGATTCGCGACACCCGGCCGCTCGATCTCTCCGCGCCGGTCGGCGAAGCGGCGGCGATGGCTGAGCTCGCCTCGCTGGCGGGCCGCAACGTCGTCAAGAAGTCGCTGATCGGGCAAGGCTATCACGGCACCCACATGCCGGCGGTGATCCGCCGCAACGTCTTTGAAAATCCCGGCTGGTACACGGCCTACACGCCGTACCAGCCGGAGATCGCGCAAGGAAGGCTCGAGGCGCTGCTCAACTTCCAGACGATGATCCTCGAGCTTGCCGGGATGGAGATCGCCAATGCCTCGCTGCTCGATGAAGGCACGGCGGCGGCGGAGGCGATGGCGATGGCGCACGCGCTGACGCGCGCGGCGAACGGGATGTTCCTGATCGCGGCGGACGTGCATCCGCAGACCCGCGCGGTGGTCGGGACCCGGGCGCGGCCGCACGGATGGCGGCTCGAGGATTTCGCGCCGGGCGATGCGGGCGCGATCGCCGCGGCACGGCCGTTCGCGGCACTCCTGCAATATCCGGGCACGGACGGGGCGGTGCGCGATCTTTCCGCGGAGATCGCCGCCGTGCACGAGGCCGGGGGGCTTGCCATCGTCGCGGCCGATCCGCTCGCGCTGGTGGCGCTCAAGCCGCCGGGCGAAATGGGGGCGGATATCGTCATCGGCTCGGCACAGCGCTTCGGCGTGCCGATGGGATATGGCGGCCCGCACGCGGCTTTCCTGGCAACCCGCGAAAGCTTCAGGCGGCAGATGCCGGGGCGGCTGGTCGGCGTGAGCGTCGACGCGGCCGGCGGTCCGGCGATGCGGCTCGCGCTGCAGACGCGCGAGCAGCATATCCGCCGCGAGAAGGCGACCTCGAACATCTGCACCGCGCAGGTGCTTCTCGCGGTGATCGCGGGGTTCTACGCCGTCTGGCATGGGCCGGAGGGGCTCGCGCGGATCGCAGGCCGCGTGCATCTCGGCGCGCGGCTTCTCGCCGGTGCCGCGGTCCGCGCCGGATTTTCGCTCCGGCACGAGAAGTTTTTCGACACGATTGCGATCGAAGCGGGCGCGGGTGCGTCTGTTCTGATCGGAAAAGCGCTCGCGGCGGGCTTCAACCTGCGGCGCCTCGATGAGACGGCGGTCGCCATTTCGCTCGACGAGACGGTCACCGAGGCCGAGCTCGAGCGGCTCGCAGCCGTGCTCGGCGCCCCGCTCGGCGCTCCCGCCGGCTCCATTCCGGCTGCCCTCGTCCGCCATTCGCCCATCCTCACGCACGAGATCTTCCGCAGCCATCGCTCCGAGCATGCGATGCTGCGCTATCTCAAGCGGCTCGAGGAGAAGGACATCTCGCTCACGCGCAGCATGATCCCGCTCGGCTCCTGCACGATGAAGCTGAATGCCGCCGCCGAGATGATCCCGATCGGGCTGCCCGGCTTTTCCGAGATTCATCCCTTCGCGCCGTCCGGCCAGGCCGAAGGCTATGCCGAGCTCGTTCGGAGGCTCTCCGGGCAGCTCTCGGCGATCACCGGCTTTCCCGCGTTCTCGCTCGCGCCCAATTCCGGGGCGCAGGGCGAGTTCGCGGGGCTGCTCGCGATCCGCGCCTACCATGAGGCGCGCGGCGAAGGGGCGCGCGATGTGTGCCTCATTCCGGCGAGCGCGCACGGCACCAATCCGGCGAGTGCGGCGATGGCCGGCTGCCGCGTGGTGGTCGTGGCCTGCGACGGACGCGGCAATGTCGATCTCGCCGATCTCCGCGCCAAGGCGGCGGAGCATGCGGCAACGCTCGCGGCGCTGATGATCACCTATCCGAGCACGCATGGCGTGTTCGAGGAGAAGATCCGGGACATCTGCGGGATCGTGCACGCCCATGGCGGGCAGGTGTACATGGACGGGGCCAACATGAACGCCCAGGTCGGGCTGACGAGCCCGGCCGCGATCGGCGCCGATGTCTGCCATCTCAACCTGCACAAGACGTTCTGCATCCCGCATGGCGGCGGCGGGCCCGGTGTCGGGCCGATCGGGGTCGCGGCACATCTCGCTCCGCATTTGCCGAACCATCCGCTCAACGAATCCGCCGGCCCGGCGAGCGGCTACGGCCCGGTCGCCGCGGCGCCGTTCGGAAGCGCCATGATCCTGCCGATCAGCTACGCCTACATACGCATGATGGGGCCGTCGGGGCTCAAGCGCGCGAGCGAGGTTGCGATCCTCAACGCGAACTACGTCGCGGCCCGGCTCGGCGCGCATTATCCCGTCCTCTATGCGGGCGCGCAGGGGATGGTGGCGCATGAATGCATCCTCGATTGCCGCGGTTTCGAGAAGGAGGCCGGGATCACCGTCGAGGACATCGCCAAGCGGCTGCAGGATTACGGCTTCCATGCGCCGACGATGTCCTGGCCGGTCGCCGGGACGCTGATGGTCGAGCCGACCGAGAGCGAGTCCAGGGCCGAGCTCGATCGTTTCTGCGACGCAATGATCTCCATCCGCGGAGAGATCGCGGCGATCGCCGCCGGGCGATCAGATCGGCGCGACAATCCGCTCCGGAACGCGCCGCATACCGCCGCCGAGCTGCTGTCGGGCAACTGGCAGCATGCCTATTCACGGGAAGAGGCCGCCTATCCGCTGCCATTCGTCGCGGCGGCAAAATACTGGCCGCCGGTCAAGCGGGTGGACAATGTCTACGGAGACCGGCACCTCGTCTGCACCTGCGCCCCGCTCGAGGCGTACGCGGAGGCGGCCGACTAAAATCTGTCGAGCCCTCCGATGAAGCATTGAAAAGGGGGGAAAAAACTTTTTCTGAAGAAAAAGAAGCAAAAAGACTTTTTTCCGTTCTCCGGACCCGGCGCCGGCAAGCCCCACGACGAAAGGGAAACGCATGAATCTCGAGCTTGCGGGCCGCACGGCGTTGGTCACCGGGGCGAGCATGGGCATCGGGCGGGCGATCGCGCGCGGCCTCGCGGCGGAGGGGGTGCGCCTCGCCGCGGTCGCGCGCCGCCGCGAGCTTCTGGACAGCCTCGCCGAGGAGATCGTCGCCGCGGGCGGCGCGCGGCCCGTCGTCATCGTCCAGGACGTCATGGCGCCGAAAGCGGGGGAAAGCATCGCCGCGGCGGCGCTGGCCGGCCTCGGCCGTGTCGGGATCCTCGTCAATTGCGCAGGCGGCAGCCGGCCTTTGCCGATCGACGCGCCCGAAGCGGCATGGGAGGAGGCGATCACCCTCAACTTCACCCGCCAACGCCAGCTCACCCACGCGCTTCTGCCGCAGATGATCGCCGCCCATTGGGGCCGCATCATCAACATCACCGGAAAATCCGAGCCCGATCGGCTGAACGCGGCCTTCGCGGCCAAGGCGGCCATGCACGCCTGGGCGAAAGGGCTTTCGCGCGAGGTCGGCAAACACGGCATCACGGTGAATTCGATTCCCCCGGGAAGGATCATGAGCGAGCAGATCCGGCGCAACTATCCCGAGGAGGAGCGCGCGCGTTTCTCCGCCGCCGAGATCCCGCTCGGCCGCTACGGAGAGCCGGAGGAGCTCGCCATGCTCGCGGTGTTCCTCGCCTCACCCCTCGCGGGCTATATCACCGGCACGGTCATCCCCGTGGATGGCGGCTTGCGGCGCTATTCGTTCTGAATCAGGATCGGCACCAGAGCGCGAAAGAAACGGAGGCGGCTCATGCGATCGTTTCTAGCACTGGTTCTGGCCTTGGCCCTGGCCGGCTGGCTGGCGCTGGCGGCGATCCCGGCGCGCGCCGCGGATCCGCTGCTCGCGGAATCGATCACGCTGACCGGCCCCGTGCTGTGGCTGGTGTCGGGCGCGCCGGGCATGGTGCTGGTCGTCGTGCGCGGCCCCGACAGCGTCGTGGAAGGCTACGGCGAGACGGAGAAGGGCGACAAGACCGAGCCGACCGGGAAAAGCCTCTTCCGGCTCGGGTCCATCACGAAGGTCTTCGCGACCGAGGTTCTCGCCTCCCTCGTTGTCGACGGCACCGTGCGCCTGACCGATCCGCTGCAGAAATACGCCGCCGGCGCCCCGGTTCCTACAATGCCCGGCGCGCCGCCGATCACCCTGCTCGACCTCGCGACCCACACCGCGGGCCTGCCGCGCGAAATGGGCTTCGCGCCGGACAAGCCCCCCTTCACCTGGCCGACACGCGCCGATCGTTGGGCGTGGCTCGCGAAGGAGAAGCTCGGCTGGCCGCCGGGGGCGGTCGCGGCCTACTCCAATATCGGCTTCGACCTGCTCGCCGACGCGCTCGTGACCGCTTCCGGCCAGCCCTATGCGACGCTGCTCCACACCTACGTCACGGGCCCGCTCGGCATGACGGACACGGGCTTCGATCCGACGCCCGACCAATGCAAGCGGCTGATGATCGGCAGCGGGATCGGCGGCCCCGGCCCCTGCGTCGACACGGAGGCGACCGGCGGCAGCGGCGGGCTCTACAGCACCGGCGACGACATGGCGCTCTGGCTGCACCACAATCTCGATGCGACGAACCCCGCGCTCCTGCTCTCTCACGCCATCTACCGCCCGCGCCAGTCCCTCGCCGCCGCCATCGGCTTCGACGAGGCCGGGCCGATGGCCGGGCTCGGCCTCGG
>JASHRV010000235.1 GCA_030037175.1 Acetobacteraceae bacterium | reverse complement strand
CCGCCCTGCAGCGTCGCCACATGCGCATAGGCGTTCAGGTTCTGCGGGCAGCCCTGCCAGACGAAGACGAGCGCGAAAACGATCGAGATCGGCAGCAGAATGTAGAGCACAGAGCGCGTGAGATCGACCCAGAAGCTGCCGAGGATCTGCGCCGAGCGCCGCGCGAAGCCGCGGATCAGCACCACCGCGAGCGCGATCCCCGTCGCCGCGGAAACGAAATTATGCACCGTGAGGCCGGCCATCTCGGTGAGATAGCTCATGGTCTGCTCGGGCACGTAGCTCTGCCAGTTGGTGTTGGTGAGGAAGCTCACCGAGGTATTGAACGAAAGGTCCGGCGGGACCGCGCCCATCCCCGCGGGATTGAAGGGAAGCATCCCCTGCAGCCGCTCGATCGCATAGGTGGCGACGAAGCCCACGAAGCTGAAGATCAGCATGGCGATGGCGTAGGTCAGCCAATGCTGCTCGTCCGTCTCGGCCACGCCGCAGATCCGGTAGATGCCGCGCTCGAACGGCCGCAGCACCGGCGAGAGGAAGGTCGGCCTTCCCTCGAAAACGTTCGTCATGTAGCCGCCGAACGGCTTGGTGAGCAGGATCAGCACCACGCCGTAGAGCGCGATCTGCACCCAGCCATTGATGGTCGTATGGCCCATCATTTCATAACGCTCCCCAGGGGGCCTCTCATAGCCGCGCTCAGAATTTTTCCGGCCGGATCAGCGCATAGACGAGGTAAACGAACAGCCCGGCAACCACGACGGCGCCGAGCGCATAATCGAAGATCATCGCAGTGAACCTTCAGAGATGCTCGCAGCCGAGCGCGTAAAGAATCGCGCCGCCGAGAAAGACGGCGCCGATCAGGATGTAGATGACGTCGAGCATGCCTGCCCCCTTCGCGGTCGAAGCGATCGCGGATGCAAGCTAGCGTGGGCGGCATATAACTTCGATGGCGCCGGCGGCATTCCGGCATATAGATTGCATATAGATTGCATAATTAGATTGCGGCGAAGATCGCGGAGACATCGCACGGAGGCCGAGCCCCGCGCCGGCATTCCTTTCGCCGGCCGATCCTGCCATCCTCGCCCGGTTCTCAACCCCGCGGGCGAGAACCCAGGGCGAGAACCCAGGAGGAGAGCATGTACGTTCCCCCAGCCTTCCGGGAAGACCGGCCGGAAATCCTGCGCGCCGCCATCCGCGCGAGCGGGCTTTGCATCCTCGTCAGCTACGGCCCCGAAGGCCCGCTCGCGAGCCACGTGCCGATGCTGCTCGACGAGCAGGACGGCCCGCACGGCACCCTCCTCGGCCATCTCGCGCGCGCCAACCCGCAATGGCGGGAGAGCGCCGCGGACATCCCCGCGCTCGCCATCTTCCCAGGCCCGGACGCCTATATCAGCCCGTCCTGGTACGCGACGAAGCGCGAAACCGGAAAGGTCGTGCCGACCTGGAACTACGTCACCGTCCACGCCACCGGCCCGCTCGCCTTCTTCGAAGACGCGGAGGAACTGCGCGCCCTCGTCACCCGCCTCACCGCCGCCCACGAGGCCGCGCGCCCCGCGCCCTGGGCCGTCACCGACGCGCCGGCGGACTTCATCGCCTCCCAGCTCAAGGGCATCGTGGGCTTCCGCCTCGCGATCGCCCGTCTCGAAGGCAAATGGAAGATGAGCCAGAACCGCCCCATGCCGGACCGCGTCGGCGTGATCGAAGGGCTGGAGCGGGAAGGCACGGCCGAGGCGGCGGCCGTCGCCGATGCCGTCTCCGCCACCCTCGCCCGCTGAGGCGCGCATGAGCGCCGGCGCGCCGAAGCCCGAAATCCTCTACCAGAGCGAATCTCTCCGCGTCGTCGCCAACACTCTCTCTTCCCCGCTCCGCTTCGTCAGCTTCAGCCACATGCTCTATCGCGATCCGCCCCCGCGCTTCTGGGGCGACGGCTTCTTCGCCAAATACGGCCTCGCCGCCATCGGTTTCGTCTCGGCCAGGCCGGACTGGTTTCCCGCCGAGGAAATGCGCCGCGCCGCCGCCGCGATCCGCGCGGCACTCGCGCGCGCGCCCGGCGAGCGCCTCGTCTCCTACGGCGTCAGCATGGGCGGCTACGCCGCGCTGAAATACGGAGCCCTGCTCGGCGTCGATGCCGCTATCGCCTTCAGCCCCCAGATCTCGATCGCGCCCGCCGACGTCGCCCGCTTCGATCCCCGCTATCTCCGCCATCACGACCCGGCGCTGCACGCCGGCATGCAGATCTGCGGCGCCGACCTCGCCCCCGAGAACCACGTCCTCTACGACAATTTCTGGACCGTGGACCGCAAGCACGCGGACCGGATCGCCGCCCTCGGCCCGGTCGCGCGCTTCCCGCTTCCCTTCACCGGCCACGCCCCGGTCCGCGCCCTCGCCGAAGGGCACATCGCCGCGCCCTTCCTTCTCCGCCTTCTCGACCCCGCGCCCGCCCGCGCCTCCGCCCTCCGCCTCATGGTCCGCCGCACGCGCCGAAGCACGCTCGTCTATTGGGAATCCCGCGCCAGCACGCTCACCGCCCGCCGCCCCGCCGCCGCCCGGACGATCCTCCACGCCGTCGAAACCGCCCAGAGCCTCGCCCCCAACGCGCCCATCTGGCGGCTCGCGCTCGCCACCGCCCTCCTCAATTGCGGCCTCTCCGCCGAAGCCGAGCGCGAGCTCGAGAAAATCGACCTCACCGCCCGCTCTCCCGTCGATCTCTGGCTCCGCTACATCGATTGCTACCGCCGCATCCATGGCGAGCGGGCAACGCTCGCGATGATGGGCCGCGCCTCCGCCGAGGTGCAAAGCCATCCCGCCTTCCGCTTCGAGGAAGCCGTCATCCGCCTCGATGCGGGAGACAAGGCAAGCGCGGCCGCGATCGTCGAGGATCTCTGGCCCGCCCGGGAACGGATCACCCGCCGCCTCAGGCTCGCCGTCCTGCTCGGCACGCTCGGCGAGAAGGAAAAAGCGCTCGCGCTCTTCCGCGCCATGGCCGAAGAATCGCCCAACGCCGGCAACCTCGTCCAGCTCGCCTTCGCCCTCGCCGAGGACAGATCCGGCCCCGCCTCGCGCGACGAGGCGCTCGCCCGCCTCGCCGAGGCGCGCACCGTCATCGACCCCGACGCCGCCCTCTGGCGCCGCATCCTCCTGCTCTATGAGCGGCTCGGCGCGCCCGCGGAGCAGCTCGCCGCCGCGCGCGAGGCGGTCGCCGCCCTTCCCGGCTATCCCGATCTCCGCATGGAGCTCGCCATCGCCCTGGAGCGCAGCGGCGCGTCCGCCGAGGCCTTCGCCATCGCGCAACGCCTCCCGCGCGAGCGGGCCCGCATCCGCCGCATCGAATGGCTGATCCTGATGCTCCGCCGCGCCGGCCGCGAAGCCGAAGCCCTCGCCCTCGCGCGCGCCACCGCTTCCGAGCGGCCGGAGGATCTCGCCTCGCGCCTGCAGCTCGCCGTGCTCCTCCTCGCCCGGGACGAGGAGGAAGAAGCCTTCCCCCACCTCCTCGCCGTCCGCGAGCGTCCCGGCACCATCCGCGCCGATCTGCTGGACGAGGCCACGTCCGCCTTCACCGCCGTCGGGCTCCATGCCGACGCCGCCAGGACGGCCGGACGCGCCGCCGTCCTCCGCGAGACCGAGCTCGCCCCCCAGCTCGACTTCGCGGCGCGCCTGGTCCGCGCCGGCCTCGCGCCGGACGCACGGAAATTCCTCGCCGGCGTCCGCAAGCGGCTCGGCACCGATCCGGCCGCGCTCGTCGCCATCGCCACCGCCTATATCCAGGCCGGCGAGGATTTCCGCGCCGAGGACCTCCTCCGCATCGTCCTTCGCGAAACCGGCGAGCCCGCCACCGCCCGGATGCAGCTCATCGCGATCCGCGCCCGCCACGGCAACTGGCTCGAACGCCTCTCCGCCCGCCGCGCCGCCGCCCGCCTCGCCGCCTCCCTGCGCCCCGATCCCACCGCCTGGGCCGCGCTCGCCGACCTCTTCGCCGGGCTCGGCCAATCCTCCCGCGCCCTCTCTGCCATCGCCCGCGCCCGCGCGCTCGCCCCGGACTCGCCCTCCACCGCCCTCCGCGAGGCCGAGCTCCTCCTCGCCGCCGGCAAACGCGCCGCCGCCCGCGACCGCCTGACCGCCCTCCTCGATCGCGACCCGTCCCCCGCCAGCTTCGCCCGCGCCGTCCCCCTCCTCGAGCAATGCGGCGACGCCCGCCCCGCCGCCGAACGCTGGCTCGCCGCCTCCCCGCAAAGCGCCGCCGCCCGCCTCGCCCTCGCCCGCGCGCTCATCCGCGCCGGAAACACCGAGGCCGGCCACGCCCACCTCAGCCGGCTCATGGAACGCCGCACCGGCGACGCCGCCCTCTGGTCCGCAACCGCCGAGCTCCTGCTCGACCAACGCGATTGGCCCGAAGCGAAACGCGCGGCCGAACGCGCCATCGCCAACGACCCCGGCAACGCCAAACGCGCCCGCGACATCCTCGGCATGGCCGAGCTGGTCGGCGCCCGCAGGAAAGGCCAAGGGGGCTCTGCCCCCTTGGATCCCCCGCCAAGGGCTGAGCCCTTGGAACCCATCCTTGGCGGCGGAGAGGCCGGTCAGTTTTGAGCGGTTCCGCTCAAAACTGACCGGCCTCTCCGCCGCCAAACGAGTGGGGTCCAGGGTCCCAGACCCTGGCAGGGGTCCAGGGGACAGCGTCCCCTGGTCTTACCTTCGCGGCGCACAACCATTCCTGGCGGGCTTTGGTGGCCGTCCGGTATGTTGGTTGCAAAAGTTGCCTTGAGCGGAGCCCTGATGCAGATCGAACCCCAATCCATTCCTGAGGTGCTGCTCATCACCCCGCGTCGTTTCGGCGATGATCGTGGCTTCGTCTCGGAGACCTTTCGCATCAGCCGGCTGGCCGAGGCCGGGGTCGCTCTTCCCTTCGTTCAGGACAATCACACCTTCTCCGCCGCCGCCGGCACGGTGCGCGGCCTGCATGCCCAGCAGGCTCCCTCGGTCCAGGGCAAGCTGATCCGCGTCACCCGCGGCGCGATCTGGGACGTGGCGGTCGATGTCCGTCATGGCTCGCCCAGCTTCGGCCGTCACGTCGCCGCCGAGCTCAGCGCGGAGAACTGGCGCCAGCTCTGGATTCCGCCCGGTTTCCTGCACGGGCTTTGCACGCTCGTGGACGATACCGAGATCGTCTACAAGATGGCCTGCTCCGAATATGCCCCCGCCACCGAGTGCGGCGCCCTCTGGAACGACCCCGACCTCGCCCTTCCCTGGCCGGTCCCGCCCGAGAAGGCGATCCTCTCGGAGAAGGACCGCGCGCGCCCGCGCCTTGCCGAGTGCCCCGCCTGGTTCACCTATGAATTCGCCTGATGGAAGGCGCGATCCTCGTCACCGGCGGGGCCGGCCAGCTCGCCACCGCGCTGGAAAAGGCCGGAGCGGGGCAGGGGAGGGAGATCCTCCGCATCGGCCGCCCCGCATTCGACTTTGACCGGCCCGAGACCGTCGCCGCCGCCCTCGATGGGCCGCCCCTCGCCGCCATCGTCAACGCCGCCGCCTACACCGCCGTCGATGCCGCGGAGGACGACGCGGACGCGGCCTACCGCGCCAACCGCGACGGCCCGGCCCGCCTCGCCGCGCATGCGGCCCGGGCCGGCATTCCCTTCATCCACGTCTCCACCGACTATGTCTTCGACGGCAGCAAGGGCGCGCCCTACCTTGAATCCGACCCCACCGCCCCGCTCGGCGTCTACGGCGCCTCCAAGCGCGCGGGCGAGGAGGCGGTGCTCGCCTCCGGCGCCCGCGCGGTCATCCTCCGCACCGCCTGGGTCATCTCCCCCACGGGGCGCAATTTCGTGCGCACGATGATCGCCGCCCGCGCCAGAACCGACAGGCTCCGCGTCGTCGCCGACCAGCGCGGCCAGCCCACCTCCGCCGCCGACCTCGCCGCCGCCATCCTCGCCATCCTCGCCCGCATCGAGCGCGAGGGCTGGCAGGAGCGCTTCGGCGGCGTCTTCCATGCGGCCGGCGGCGGCGAGACCACCTGGCACGGGCTCGCCACCGCCGTCTTCGAGGAAGCCGCCCGCCACGGCGTCGCCCCGCCCGAGATCGCGCCCATCCGCACCGCGGACTGGCCCACCCGCGCCCGCCGCCCCGCCGATTCCCGCCTCGACTGCGCCCGCCTCGCCGCCACCTTCGGCCTCCGCATGCCGCCCTGGCGGGAGAGCCTCCGCCCGCTCATCGACACGCTCCTCGATGGCGACCGAAGCTGATCCGTCCGACCCTTCCGGCCGCAGCGTCGCGATCCTGCTCTCGGCCTATAACGGCGCTCCTTTTCTTCCCGCCCAGCTCGAAAGCCTCCTCGCCCAGACCCACCGCTCCTGGCGCCTCTATTGGCGCGACGACGGCTCGACGGACGCAACCCGCGCGCTGCTCCGCGATTTCGCCGCCGGCCCCGCCGCCGGCCGCGTCGTCGAGCTGCCGAGCCCCGCGGGCCGCCTCGGCGCCACCCGCAGCTTCCTCGAGCTCCTCGCCCTCGCGCCCCCGGCGGACGCCATCGCCTTCGCCGATCAGGACGATGTCTGGCTCCCGGACAAGCTCGCCCGCGGCCTCGCCGCGCTCGCCCACGCGCCCGCGGAGACCCCCACCCTCTATTGCGCCCGCCAGACCCTCGTCGGCCCCACCCTCGCGCGCATCGGGCTCTCCTTTCCCATCCGCCGCCCGCCCGGCTTTCCGGCAGCACTCACCCAGAACATCGCCACCGGCTGCACGGCGGTGCTGAACCCGGCCGCGGTCCGCCTGATCGCCGCCAGCCGCCCGCCGCCCATCACGCTGCATGACTGGTGGAGCTACCTCGTCGTCGCCGCCGCCGGCGGCCGCATCCTCGCCGACCCCGAGCCCGCGGTCCTCTACCGCCAGCACGCCGGCAACCTCGTCGGCGCCCGCGGCGCCTGGCTCCCCCGCGCGCTCGGCGCGCTCCGCCGCGGCCCGCGCCCCTTCATGATGGTCTTCCGCGCCCATCTCGCCGCACTCGCCGCGACACCCGAGCTGCTCTCGCCCGAGGCCGCCGCGAGTCTCGCCCGCATCGCCGCCGCCCTCGAATCCCCGCCCTGGCGCCGCTTCCCCACGCTCGCGCTCGCCGGCCTCCACCGCCAGACCCGCCTCGAAACCCTGCTCTTCCGCCTCTGGTTCCTGCTTGGCTGACTTCTTCCGGGCTGAGGCTCTAGCTCCTCACCACCGCGCGCAGATCCGCCTCGCTCCTCGCCATGCTCGCCAGCTCCGCCACCGTGATCGGCTTCACCGGCGGCCGCAGCCGGTAATACCCCACCTCCGCCGGCGAAACCCCGCGCACATCGGCGATGATCTCGCCCACCGTCAGCCCGCAGAACCGCCCCTGGCACGGCCCCATCCCGCAGCGCAGGAAC
>JASHRV010000234.1 GCA_030037175.1 Acetobacteraceae bacterium | reverse complement strand
GGACGGGCGTAGAAGGCCGGGACCGGCGGGGCAATGACCGCCCCCATCTCGGTGAGCTGCGCCATGGCGCGGAGATGGCCGAGATGCAAGGGCGTTTCGCGCACCATCAGCACCAGCCGCCGCCGCTCCTTGAGCGTGACATCGGCGGCCCGTGTCAGCAGGTTCGAGGTCGCGCCGGTGGCGATCTCCGCCATGCTGCGCATCGAGCAGGGGGCGACGATCATGCCACGGGTACGAAACGAACCGGACGAGATCGCGGCACCGACATCGTGCGGCGCGTGGACATGGCTCGCCAGCGCCTTGACATCGGCAGGCTTGAGATCGGTCTCCTGGGCGATCGTGATCTCCGCGGAACGCGAGACGACGAGATGAGTCTCGACGGCTTGCGCGCGCAAGAGCTGCAGCAGCCGGATGCCATAGATGGCGCCGGACGCGCCGGATATGCCGATGACCAAGGGGAGATTCGACGACATGACCGGCGATTATGGCGGCGCGCCTATCCGGCGTCGATCGGCCGGGTCTGTTGCGGCGCCCGGTTGCGGCGGGCTCATCTCTTCTCAGGGTGAGCGCGGTGCCGGACGAAGGAAGCGAGCAGGATCCCGGTCGCTTCCGCAGGCAGTGGGCAGCCGAGCACGCGCGCATAGGCGGCAAGACTCGCGCGCGCCGCGGCGGCAGGCGGGAGGCGTTGGGCCGGCGGGGCTGCGGTTGCGGCATGCGCGGCGAGCCGAGCCTGCTCCACGCGCTCCGCCTCGAGCTCGGCGGCGGCCACCTGGGCACGGAGCGAGTCCTCGCCCGTGCCCTTCAGCGCGCGCCGCACGGCGCGCAGCTTCTGCACCACGTGCGCGCGCCATTCTTTCACCTTCGCATCGATGGCCTCGATCTCGGATTCGTCGAGCGCCACGCCATCTCCGGCGTGCCAGAGCAGAAAGAGCAGCAGGTTGACATCGGCGCCCGCCTCGTCCTGGCAGCGGAGAGAGGCCGAAGCGACGCCCTCCATTGCGTAGAGGGCGAGCGAGAATTCCCAGAGCGCGGCGCTGCTCATGCCGAACCTGTCGCGGCGGTTTCCCCGCGAGCCGCCATATGTCGCGCCTTTCGCTTATTTTCGGTCCTCGGCGCGGGCGCGCACCCGTTCCGCCTCGGCCGCGATGGCATCGGAAGCGGTGGCAATGGCGTCCCGTCGCTGCAGCTCGATGGCGAGGCGATCGAAGGCGGCACGCTGCAGCCCCTGTCCCCGGTCCATCGCGACGGCGGCGTCGCCGGTTGCCTTGATGCCGCTCGAGCGGAATCCCATCGTCACGGCGAAGTCGTAGCCGCTCTGCGCGGTTTCGGCCAGGGCCGAGGAGAGATCCCTGGTGTAGGCTTCGAGCACGCTGACATTGCGGGCCATGGCGCGGAGATTGGCGGCGGCTTCGGCGGCCCGTCTTTCGGCCGCGGCGAGGTCGCGCGCGGCCAGGCGCGAGAGAAGCCGCATGAGCCGGGCCGAGGCCATGCTCAACCCTCCTCCTCGACCGCACGCCGCAGCGCCGCCACCGATAGCTCCAGAGAAACCTTGTCGTGCCTGCCCTGGCGGAGGAACGCCTCCATGCGCGGGTTGCGCCCGAGGGCGTCGTCGAGGATGGGGTCGCGGCCGGGCGCATAGGCGCCGATATCGACCAGCTCGCGCTTCTGTTCGAGGCGGGACCACAGCAGCCGGAACCGCATGGCGGCGGCGTTGTGCGCATCGGAGATCAGCGTGGGCATCGGGCGGGAGAGGGACATTGCCGGGTCGATCGGGGGATAGATCCCGGCTTCGCTCGATCTTCGGGAAAGGACGATATGCCCGTCGAGCACGGAGCGCGCCGCGTCGGCGATCGGGTCCCCGATATGATCGTCGGCTTCGACGAGCACCGTGTAGATCGCGGTGATCGAGCCTTGCGCGTCGCTGCCGTTTCCGGCGCGCTCGACATAGGCGGCGAGCGCACCGAACACGGACGGCGGATAGCCCTTGGTCGTCGGCGGCTCGCCGACGGAGAGCCCGATCTCCCGCCCGGCCATCGCAAGGCGGGTCAGGGAATCGACCAGGAACAGCACGTGCCGGCCGCGGGCGCGGAAATACTCCGCGATCGCCGCCGCCCTTTGCGCGCCGTGCAGCCGCGCGAGCGCGGGCTCTCCGGCAGCGCTCGCCACCACCACGCTGCGGCCCAGCATCTCGCCGAGATGGTCCTCGACGAATTCGCGGACTTCGCGGCCGCGTTCTCCGATCATGGCGACGACGACGCAATCGACCTCGGCATGCCGCGCCGCCATCCCGAGCAATGTGGACTTGCCGACGCCGGAGCCGGCGAAGAGGCCGACGCGCATGCCGCGGCCGAGCGTGGCGAGACCGTTGACGGTGCGGATTCCGATGTCGAACGGAAGAGAGATGCGTGCCTTCGCCATCGGATTGACGGGTTTTCCGGTCAGCGGCCAGTGCTCTTCCGCGCTCACCGGCGCGCCGCCGTCGAGAGGATCGCCATAGGCGTCGAGCACGCGGCCCAATAATGCGTCTCCCACCGCGGCGGCGACCACGCCGTGGGTTGCGGTGACGCGGTCGCCGAGCCGGACGCCCTTGTTGCCGCGCTCGGCCATCAGCATCGTCATGCCGTCGTCGAAACCAACCACTTCGGCGCCGAGGGGCTTGTATGTCGTTTCGATAACGCATCTTGCGCCGGTCGGCACGCCAAGGCTCGTCGACCAGAGCATCTCACCGGCGCAGCGCACGACGAACCCGCTTCTGCAGACGGGCGCGAAGCCGCCCGCGGCGATTTCCGCCTGCCGCGCGGCGGCGGCTTCGATGGCCGCGAGGAAGCGCGCGGCCGGTTCATTCCCCATGCGGCTCATTTTCCATAGGCAAGCTGCTCCTCGGCGAGAAGCTTGCGCAGCAGCCCGACCTGCCGCCCGACGGATGCATCCCATTCGGCCACCGCGCGCCCGAGATCGAGGTCGGTGATGCGCACGACAACGCCGCCGGGAGCCATGTCCGGGCACGGCTCTGCGACGCAACCGGCATGGAGGAGATCCTGCTCCAGCGCGGCGACGGTATCGGGGTGGGCGAGGCAAATCATTTTTCTCCGTCCGCGATTTTCCGCCGCCGCCTCCGCGATCAGGCGCCGCGCCAGGCTGACGCGGTCGAAGGCGGAGGGCAAGGATACCAATGCCTCGGCGAGATCGATCGCGTGCTGCACGATCATCCGCGCGATGTCGGGCGCGACCCCGGCGAGCAGGGCATCGATTTCCGCGAGCCGGGTCCGCAGCGCTTCGGCGAGTTGGTCGAGCGGTGCCTCGAGGCGCGTGCGAACGTCCGCCGCGGCTTCGTTCCAGCCCTCTTCGTAGCCGCTCTTGCGGCCCTCTTCCCGTGCGCGCCGGCGCTCCGCCGCCAGCTGGGCTGCGCGGTCCGCTTCCGCGCTCCGCCTCTGCGCTTCCTCGTCCGCCTCCTCGTCCGCAGCGGACGATGCGGGGGACGCCTGCGGAACGATGGGGCGGAATCGCGTGGTCATCTGCGCAATCGCGTCCGGATGGAGCGCACGGCAAGCTTGACCGCTTCGACCAGCATTGCGCACCCGCCGCCGGTGACGAGCGTGATGGCTGCTATGGTCGCCGCGAACGCGCCGAACGCGCCGGCCGTGAGATCGTCGGGCATGTTGAATGCGCCCCAGCCCGCCGCGATCGCCAGCCCGGTGAGGAAGGGCCGGATCGGCTTCGGTGGCGGAGTCTCCCTGCGCTCATCCTCCATCGGCCGATCCCGCCGGTTTCGGCGCGGTGATGACGATTTCGACCCGCCGGTTCTTCGCCCGTCCGTCCGGGCTGGCGTTGCTGGCGATCGGCTGGAACTTCGAGTAGCCCTGCGCGCTCAGCGCCGCGCCGGGCACGTTCCGGCCCCGGAACAGCTTGACGACGCTGACGGCCCGCGCCGTCGAAAGCTCCCAGTTCGAGGCGAACGAAGCGGTATGGATCGGCCGATCGTCGGTGTAGCCCTGGATGGTGATCATGTATCCGGGCGGCACATGCGCGAGCACGTCGCCGATCGGATCGAGGATGGCCAGAGCCTCCTTGGTCAGGGCGGCCTCTCCCGTATCGAAGAGGATCTGCGCGTTCAGGCGGATGCGGATCGCGAGCGGGAGCTGGAAAATCGCGATCTGGTGGCTCGCGATTTCGGGTGCCAGCAATTTCTGGAGCTGCTGGTGGAGCGCGTTCATCGCGAGCACGATGGGCTGGAGGCGCTCCTGCTCGGCGATCGGGAGGATGGCTCTGGCCGCGGCTGCGCGTTCCCGGACCGGCATTCTCTCGGGCGGCCGCGGAGCGGACGGATGCGAGGGTTGGTCGCTGGCCGGCTCCCGGGCGGGATGCGGTGGCCTGGCGGGTGGCAGCGGCGCGTGCATCGACGGAAGCGGCATCGGGATCGGCTTGGGCAGCGCATGAAAAAGACCGTGCGGGCTCGAGGGCAGGGAGACGATCGACGGCGGCGTGCCCATGAACGCCTCGAGCAGGCCGGCTGCTTCCTTTTCGAGCTTCGACTTGTCTGTCGATGCCGAGGCCCAGAGCATGATGAACACCGACAGCAGCAGCGTCAGCATGTCGGCGTAGGAGATCATCCAGCGCTCGTGATTGGGCGCACGGCGTTGCCAGCGCCTGGGCCTTCGCCGCTCCATCAATCGGCTTCCATCGGCTGGGGTTCCTCCGCGCGGACTTCCCCCATTTCCCTTCGCGCCTGCAGCCGGCTTTCCAGAAGCGTTTCGAGCCGGTCCCTGATCAGCATCGGGCTCGCCTCCTTCTTCAGCATCAGGAGCCCTTCCATCACCAGCTCGCGATACATCATGCGGCGCCTGGCGATCGATCGCATCCGCGCGCCGAGCGGCAGGAAGATCAGGTTGGCGCCGCCGACGCCGTAGACGGTGGCGACGAAAGCGGTGGCGATCCCGATGCCGAGCAGGTCCGGATGGTTCATGTTCACCATCACATGGATCAGGCCGAGGACGGCGCCGAGAACGCCGATCGTCGGCGAGTAGCCCCCGGCCGCCTCCCACACCTCGCCGGCGACGGAATTCTGCCGTTCCTCGGCATCGCCGACCAGGATCAGCGTTTCGCGGATATCCTCGTAGGAACGTCCGTCGACCAGCGCGCGAAGACCGACCTTCGTGAAATGATCGCTGTTCGCGTCCGCATCGGGCTCGAGCGCGAGGATGCTCTTGGACCGCGCCGTCCTTGCCCAGCCGGCGATCTCGTTGATGAAGGCGGGAGCGTCGGTTTTGGGCGGCCTGACGACCCAGGCGAGGCAGCGTATGGCGGAAAGCAGATCCTGCAGCCCGGCATGAATCATGAGCGCGGCAAAGGTGCCGCCGAAGACGATCAGGGCCGCATCCACCTTGAGCAGCGCGATCATCGGATCGCCCTCAAGGTGATTGGCGAAGAAGACGATGAAGATGCCGAGGGCGATCCCCAGGATTGCAAACACCGTTCAGGTCCCTTTCGTTAGGTCACTGCGGCTTCCGGCGGGATCGGCCCGCCCCGCCTGAGCGATGACATTGATCGGCCCGAGAGACCGTTCGAGAATGCGGCTTCCGGCGAGTCGGAGGCGCCGCAGGCGCCGGACGACCGCCGCAGCAGCATTATCGAACGGTCTCCGAGCAAAGGCAGCGGCATAACGATCAGCAATCATTGCGCGCCCGCGAAGCGGCGGCGGGAGAGACGATGTCTGCAAGCCGCCTGATCGCCCGCTGGCGCAGACGTGTCGCGCGGCTTTCGTCGATCGCCATTGCGATCGCGACTTCCTTGTTCGTCAGCTCCTCCAGATAGAAGAGCGCGAGCGCCGTCTTCTCCTCCGCTTTGAGGCAGTCGACCGCCTGCGAAATTCTCTCGATATCCTCCTGGCGGATGATGATCTCGAGCGCACTCTCCTCGTCTTCCGCGCCGAGCTCCGAGAACGAGGCGGCGGTTCGCGAAGCGGCACCGGCTGTGCGCATCAGATCGATCATGGCGCCGAACACCCGCGGCTTGATGAAGGCCAGAAACGGCACGCCGCGTTCCGGGGCGTAGCGCTCCCGCTGCTCCAGCGCGATCATGATTCCCTGCTGGACGAGCTCGTCGAGATCGGCCCACGGCATTCTGTCCCGGATGCGGCGGGCCGCCCGATAGATCCATGCGCCGCACTGTTTCAGAACGGCCTCCGAGGACGGTTTTTCCAAGGCTGGCACGTCATGCGGCACGGCCGGCTTCCGCTTTCTGCTCGGTATTCGGCGGCCTGATCGCATCGATGACGACGACATTCATCGATTGCGGAATCTCCTCCGCTGCGATCACCGGCATGAGATGGCCAAGGCAGCGCGCGACCGGGCGACGGATCGCGCTCTGCACCGCGAGCACGGGCCTGTGCTTGAGACGCTCGGCCGCCTGGCGTCCCTGCGCGGCGGCGGCGCGCAGGAGGCGGGCGGTTGCGGGCTCGATGATCTGCTCGAACCCGTGCTCCTTGGCGGTTGCCACGGCTTTGTGGACGAGGGCTTCGAGCTGCGGCTCCAGAACCAGGACCCGGAGGATCTGATCGCTGTCGGCGAAGCGCGAGACGATCTGCCGGCCGATCAGCAGGCGGACATGGGAAAGAAGCTTTTCCGGATCTTTGGCGACGGCATCGGAGGCATCGACGATGGCATCCGTGATCCGCTCGAAATCCTTGATCGAGACTCCTTCGGCGAGCAGCGTCTGGAGGACCTGACGAACCGCGCCGGGCTGGACCCGATTGCGGAGCTCTTCGACGACCTTCGGACGGAGCCTCGCCTGATGGACGAGAAGCTCGTCGACCTCGGGCCTTCCCAGCATCTCCCATCCATAGCGGTCGAGGACGAAGCCGAGATGCGTGGCGATCACCGCCGCGGGCTCGGCGACCGTGTAGCCGAGCGTCTCCGCCTCGGGCGCCTTCGCCGGGCTGATCCAGATCGCGTCCTGGCCGTAGACGGGGTCTTTGACGTGCCTTCCCTTGGTGATTTTCTCGAGAACGTCGGGGGTCTCGATCGCCAGCATCGAATCGGGGATGACTTCTCCCTTGGCCACTGCGGCGCCGCGAATTGTGAAAGCGTATTCCTGCGGGCGAAGTCCGGCTGCGTCGCGGACATGAATGTTCGGAATGACGAAGCCCATCCGCCGGCTGTACTGCTGGCGCACGGCCGTGAGACGGGCGAGGAGAGTGGGCCCGCCGCCCTTGGCCTGCTGGAGAAGGGAGACGAGAGCAAAGCCGATTTCCAGGCCGAACGGATCGATCTTTTGCACCGAGGCGATGTCGAGGCCGCGCCCCTCCGCCGCCGGCTCCGTCTTGGCCTGTACGGGCTCGTCCGCGCGCTTGCGCCGACGGGCGAGCGACATGCGAATCCCGAGCCCGACGAGCGCGAATCCGCACAGCAGGAAAGGCAGATGCGCCATGCCCGGCATCAGCCCGAGGATCGTGAGCAGTCCGCCGGCGCTCCAGAGCGCCTGCGGATAGCGCGAGATCTGCTGGATGACCTGGGTGCTGATGTCCTCGCCGGTCGCGACGCGGGTGACGATCAGGCCGGCGGCGACCGAGATGGCGAGCGAGGGAATTTGCGCTGCGACCCCGTCGCCGACGGTGAGAAGCGTGTAGGTGTGCGCTGCGATCCCGATCGGCAGGCCGTGCTGGAGCGTGCCGATCAAGAGGCCGCCGATCAGGTTGACGCTGAGAATGATGATGGCGGCAATGGCGTCGCCGCGGACGAATTTGGACGCGCCGTCCATGGCGCCGAAGAAATCGGCCTCACGCCGCAGCTGTTCGCGCCGCCCTTCCGCCTGCTTGGCGGTGAGCGCTCCGGCATTGACGTCGGCATCGATCGCCATCTGCCGCCCGGGCAGCGAGTCGAGCATGAAGCGGGCGCTGACCTCCGCCACGCGGCTCGAGCCCTTGGTCACGACCACCAGATTGATGACGATGAGGATGAGAAAGATGATGAAGCCGACGACATAGTTGCCGCCGACGACGAAGCTGCCGAAGGCCTCGACGACGCGGCCTGCGGCACCCGTGCCGGTGTAGCCTTCAAGAAGGATCGCGCGTGCGGTTGCGACGTTGAGCGCGAGCCGCATCAGGGTTGTGCCCAGGAGCACCGAAGGGAACGAGAGGAACTCGGCAGGCTGCTGGACGTACATGGCCGCCGCCAGGATGACCAGGCCGGCGGAGATATTGAGCGCGAACATCAGCGAGATCGCCGTCGGCGAGAGCGGCACGATCAGCATCACGAGAACGGCGGCGACCGTGACCGGCGCCGCCATCCGCGATGCCAGATTCCCCGCCGGAAGCGGCGGTTTTCCCTCAGTCGCGCTGGCCGACATGGACGATTGGCCCGAGTTGCCGGAAGACGTGGCGGGCGTAGTGCACATCCGCGGAGAACATCAGCGCGCCGCCGAACCCGATGAGCAGCATGAGCCCGATGGCCTTGGGCACGAACGTGATTGCCGCCTCACGAATCTGGGTGGTGGTCTGGAGTATTGCGCCCAGAACGCCGAGCACCAGGCAGATCGCGAGAGGCGGCCCGGCCAGCGCCAGGAAGGACGACATGGCGCCGTCCGTGTACCAGTCGGGGATCGTCATGCGCCACCCGGTTCGGTTTCGGGCATCACGATCTCGGTGACGCGGATGCCGTACTGGCGTCCTTCGGTCGCGACGACCTCGCCCCGGGCCACGATGCGGCCATTGATGCGGATATCGAGCGGATCGCCGACCGGGCGCTGGAGGCTGATGACCTCGCCCTGCCGGAGAGACTTGATGTCGCGGATCCGCATGCTCATCCGCCCGAGCTCGACGGCGAGATCGACGACGACGTTCTCGACGACTCCGGCTGGAATGACCGAGGTGTCGCCCGGGCCGCCGGCCTCCGGCAGCTTCTCCATCTCGGTCCGCATGGTGGCGGTTCCGTCCTCTTTGACGCTGCGCACGCCCATTTATGGCACCCCGTCCGAATGCACCCGCAAATGAATCTCGCCGTCGCGCTCGCCATAATCGGCAAGGCACAGCACGCCGCCATCGGGCCGCACGAGCCTCGCATGCCTGAAGATCTGCAGGGCCACGATGTCGCCGACCTGAAGGCGGGAAAGGGAACGCACGGGAATGCTCACCACGCCGGCCTGCGCTGCGAGCTCGATCGGCACCTCGCCCAGCGAGGCGTCCATCTGGTCTTCCCAGGCTTTTTCATTGTCGTGCTTGCCGCCGATCGAAATCACCGACGAGAGGGCGGTGCGATAGGGTTCAAGCGCGCGATAGGGAATGGCGACGGAAACGAGGCCGCCGCCGGTCGAGAGCGAGAGCCGCGCGGCCATGACGGAGAACGGCTCCGCGGAGTCGGCCACGGAGACGAGGGCGGCGTGAGATTCCGTGCCCGTAACGGTGGGAGTGAACTCGATCTGCGGCAGGAACGCATCCCTGAGCGATTGTCCCGCCATGACGCCGAACTTCACGCCGATGCGGCGCTCCATGCCGGAGAGATCGAGATCGTTCTGCCCGATCTTCGCGTGGATCCCGCCGGCGCCGAACAGGTCATCGACGACCGCCGCCAGCAGGGACCGCGAGATCGTGAGCAGAGCAAGACCGCGCAGCGGCGGGATCGCATAGATGGTGTAGAGGCAAGGCCCATCATGGACCGCGTTGAGATACTCGTCGTGGAGCAGCGTCGTGGAGCGGTCATCCTCGACCTGGACGTTGCGACGCAGCGTCTGGAAGAGGCGGGTGCGGCAGGCGCGGAAGAACCGCTCGCGGTAGAGGCGAAGATCCGGCAGCGTGTTCGTGAAATGCCGCTGCCTGTGCACGAGATCGATCTTCTGGGCGGGTGCGTGCTCAGGCATAGCCAAGGATCCGGTCCTCGTCTTCGTCGTCTGCGCGGTTCGTTTCGGGAGGCGCGCCGTGGCCGCGCGAAGACTCCTGCTGCGGCTGTCCGTGGCCCGAGCCTCCCTGCATGGCGGTCCGGAGGGAGCCGACGGTGATGCCGGCACTTGCGAGATGCTGCACCAGCGCCGGGCCGGCTGCGGTGAGCACCGAATAGCCGTCGTGAGTTGCGGCCGTGAGCTGAATATGGGTCGCCCCGCTTGCCCCGATCGCCATCTGGACGCGCACCGAGCCGAGCGTCGGCGGGCGCAGGGTGACCGAGATGCTGCCGCCCCCCATGGCGGCGAGGCCGGAGGCGGCACGCTGCAGGCCCGGCTGGTCCGTTTGCGGAGATGGCGTTGCCGCCTCGGCATTGGGCAATGTGGTGGTGGATGGCACGGCCGATGATGGGGACGATGACGGAGACGATCCTGGGGATCCCGGCGACGATGATGTCAGGCCGCCCGCCGCCGGCACGGAGAGGAGCCGGGCGCGATTGTCCGGCGTTATGGCCGGTGCCGTCTCACCGCCCGGTTGGCCAAGATCGGCAACGGGGCCGTTCACGGCTGCGGTTTTCGTGACGGATGCAGACGCTGGTGCGGAAGACGAGGCAGCCGGTGAGGGCGACGCCGCCGGAGGAACGTATGAAGCCGGACGGGCCGACTCTGCGGCACGAGCCGATCCCGCCGGAGCGGCGGATACCGAAGCGGCGAGCCTGACGGAATGGGCCGCCGTACCGGCCGGGTTGGACGCACCGCTCGCCTTCGGGACCGCGTTGGTCTGCGCGGCTCTTGCGGCATGGTGCGTTGGGACCGCTTTCTTATCCGGCGTCCCGGCGGCAGCATCGCCTGGGCTTGCCGAATCGTGATCGCGCGGACGCGCCTTCGTATCCGCGAGCTTCACCTTATGGGGCGATTCCTCCTCCGCCGCGGTCGGGCGGGTATTTGAGGTTCCGTGCGCGTTTGCGTGCGACGGCTTCGCCTCCGAGGAAGCGGAACGCAGTCTTCCGGACAGGGAAGGATTTTCGCTGCCGGCATTGGTCAGCGCAGCGAACGATTGGGACGCGAGCGGTATGGCTGGCTCGATGCTGTCATCGGTGCCGCCGGCATCATCGCTCTCGATGCTTTTCGCGCTTGCTTGCCGCGCGGCACGATTGCCGTGATCTGTGCTGTCGATTTCGCCGTTGGGGCTCGACTCGGCCGAAGCCTCGCTCGACTCCTTGTCGGCCGTTCTCAGATGGGCGGTCGCTGCGGACGCGGCCTCCTGCCAGGCATGCGCATCGGCGGCGGATGGCGCGGCGCGCGGATCGGCCCCCTTTGTTGATGGCACCGTCGGCCGGATTTGGCGCGTCATCGCGGCCACCCGCGCGCGTTGTCCGCCATCCGCGGATGCCCCCCGCCCATGGTCACACCATCTCTTCCTCGCCGCGCAGCGAGAGCTTGCCTTCCTGCGCCAGCGCCAGCGCCGCCTCGAGGATGACCCGCTGTGCCGCTTGTGCGTCCGAGCGTGTGACGAGGGGTCCGTTCTCGACCTCGTCGCGCAGGAACTGTGCGGCCTTGCGCGACACGTTGGCGTAAATTCGTTCCCGCATCTCCGGTGAAGCGGAGCGGAGCGCCGGGGCGATGCCTTCCGGCGCGACGGCACGGAGGATCGTCTGCAGCGTCTGATCCGAAAGCCGCATGAGATCGTCGAAAGTGAACATGTTCTCGCGAATCTGATTGGCCAGCTCCGGATCGGTCTCGCGAATGCGCGCGAGCGCTCGTTCCGATGCGGTGGGTCCCATTCCGTTCAGCAGATCCGCCGCATTGCGGACGCCACCGATCATCGTCGTCTTCGATTCGACGTGACCACCGAGCATTTCCGCGAGCATGGTCCTCATTTCCGACATCGCCGCGGGTTGGATCGTGTCCATGCGGGCGTAACGATAGACGACCTCGGTCACCGTCTCCTCCGGCAGGCTGCCCAGAAACCCGGCGGCGGAAAGCTTGTTCATGTGGCCGAGAAGCACCGCGAGGAGCTGTGGCCGCTCCTGCCGCAGCTGTTCGGCGAGGGTCTTCGGATCGATTTCGGAAAGGACATCGATCGCGCCGTCCCGGGCGCGCATCATCCGCTCAACGATTTCCCCGGCGCGCTGGTCGCCGAAGGCCGTGGCGAGGAGGCGACGAAGATGGCCGATCCCGCCCGGCGTTGTGGTTCCGTTCGCTTCGAGATCCGTGACGAGATCCTCCATCACCTTCGTCGCGGTCCTGAGGTCCACCGTGCGCATCCGCGCCATCGCGTCGGAGACCGCCGCGATGGACTTCTCGTCCATCTGCCGCAGAATGACCGCAGCAGAGGATTCTCCCATCGTCAGCAGGGCGGCGGCCACCTTCTCCGGCGGAGAAAGCGGCGTGCCGGCTAGCTCTGTTCCAGCCATTTTTGGAGCGCCCTCGCAACGGTGAGCGGTTCGGATTGAACGGTGAGGCGGACCTTGTCGACCGCGTGCCCCAACAGAGCGCGCGCCTGCGCACGCGCATCCTCCTCTGGAGGAGGTGGGGGCTCATGGATCAGCCGCAGCGGCCGGCCGGCAAGGCCCGCGAGCCAACGCCGCAAAGGAAGCAGAAGGCCGGCGAGCAGGGCGATCGCCGCCAGCAGGACGAGCGCAGCGCGCAGGATATTCGCAAAGGCGGGGCCGGCCAATCCTTGGGGAGCCTCCCCGGATGCGACGAACCTCGCCGGGATGACTGCAACATCCGTGAGCGGCATGGTGGCGGTGGCAGCGATGAGCGTTTTCAGTTCCGCCGGCGTCGCTGCACCCAATGCCGCCTGGTTGACCACGATCGAAACCGAGATCGCTTTGACGCGCCAGCTTGCGGGATGAGCTTCCGTGGTTGTCTGATCGAGGGCGTAGTGGGTTTGCTCGTGGTTCGACGTGCTGACCGGGAGTTGCTGGGCCGTCTGCGTGGGCGGTGTCTGGGTGGTGCCTGCGGTGGGCGGCCCCTGGGCCGCGGGCGGAGCATTGGCGGGCGTATTGGCGGGCGGTGCGGCCGCCTGCGCGTTCAGGGGGGCTGCGGTTTGGCCGGGGGGCTGGTTCGAGAGCGCTCCCGGAATCCCTATGGGCAGGATCTGGTTGCCCACGCGCCGGCTGTGCTCGATGTCCTGAGAGACCGGGTAGGAGTGCGGGCCGTAGGACACGGACTCGATCGTGGTGGTGCCGAATTCTATGTCGGCCGAGACGGCGGCGCGGAAATTCGCGGCACCGACGATCGGAGTGAGCAGCGCGCGGATCTTTGCCTCCTGCGCGGCTTCGACACTCTGCTGGATCGCAAGCTGTCGCGAGGCGTCGTAAGTCGAGGAGACGGGATAGAGAATCTTCCCGCCCCCCGTCGCAACCACGACGTCCCCCGCGGCAAGGCCGGGGACCGCCCCGGCGACCAGGCGCGCGATGGCATCACCGAGCGCTTCGTCCGGCTCGGGGGCGCCGATGATGACGATCGAAGCCTTGGGCTTGGGTTGCGTCGCAAGAAATGGCGTATCGCGGGGCAGGGCGATCATGACCTGCGCTTCGCGAGCCCCCGAGACCTGCTTGATCGATTGCTCCAGGCTATTCTGCGCAGCCTCGAGCTGCAGGGCCTGGATCGATGCCTGGCTGGCCGTCATGGGAGCGCTTTCGAGGCTTTTCCAGGCGCTGGACGCGTCTTCCGCCGGCGCGCCGTTGCTCGCGAGCTCGAGACGCGCTCTGCCGACATCGGCCGCCGGCACCTCGATGATCGTGCCGGCCCGATCGAGCTGGTAGGGGATCCCGAGCTTTTGCAGCTCGGCGATCACCTCCCCGCCTTGCTGCGGAGTGAGGCCCTCGTACAGCACCTGGTAGGGAGGGCCCGACATGCTGACGACAGCGAGCAGCAGAAGGGCGGCCAGAACGGCCGCCGCGCCGAAAAACACAGGCAGCGGCAAATTCCGCGCCCTTTCCAGCCAACGCAGACCGATCGCCTTGACGTCGCTCACCGTCATTCCGCGCTCGCCCTGGCACCTTGCCGCGAAGTATTGAACGGTTCAGCTGAGTTCATCGCCTTCCGACTGCCCGCCCGTCTCCGTCATGAACAATGCCCTGCGGTCCCTTCGATTCAGATCTGCATGCTCATCATGGTCTGGTAGGCGGACACCACTTCGTTTCGTACTGCGACCACCGCGTTCCATCCGATCTCGGCCCGATCGGAAAGCACCAGCGCCGTGGACGTCGATGCTCCCGGAGCTCCTGCCGCCACGGCGTTCTCCGCAGCACTTGCCGCCGTCTGGGATTGACTAACATCCGCAAGAGCCTGCTGCAGGGTCGCACCAAAACCTTGCTGATCCACTGAGGCGGAGGATCCTGCTCCGCTCTCCGCACCAGAGTTGCCCGCCAGCGGCATGGGGATGACCGGCAGTGCCATGAGAACTCCCTTCCATCAATGAGAACGGGCGCGTCTGGCGCCTCGGCACCGACATAAAAAGGCATTTGTCCGAACGTATATAGTGTTGGACTTTGCCATGCAGAAAGCGGTCGGCGACACCTGCGTTTTCTGCGATATCCTTTCCTTGGTGGGTTCGCGGCGTGGATCGACGCAGGTGACGGAGACAGGCCGCCCTGCGCGTCCGCCTTGATTGCGCGGGCGCCGTTATCATCCTCCGCAACTTGCGATGCGCAGCCGCGTCACGCGCATGTCCGCCGGAGGCGAACGGGAAACCCGCCCCGCAGATCGGCAAGCAGGCCGCGCATTGGCTTGCCGTCCGGATCGGCGCCGACGATCACTATGAGGGAGGTGAGTTAAGATCCAGGAAATGGGCGGGGCCATGGTGGCGGGGACGTACCCGACTGGCCATTGCAATGAGGGCGACCATGCTGCGAGGACGGCAAGCAATTCTTCAATCAAATGGCCTACGCTGAGCCGAACCTAGGAAGACTTTTCCGGCGGCATCGGCGGGTGATGAGCCCCCGGTCCCGGCACGGCCGCCGGCAACACGGTGGTGGGCAGGTTGGACGCAGATAGATTGGTAACCGCAATGCCGACTCAAAAGGCCGATGCCGGCGGGCGCGGCAATTTACAAATGGTTTCGGAAGAAAGGGACCGCGATGCGCGCTCCGCCACTCGAACGCTGGAGGTCCGATCTCGCGCCGAGCTGAGAGCAGCTCTCGACGAGTATGCTCAAGCCATGGAGTTGGCGCTTGCCGGCACCGAACGGCGGCGCGCCGAACTGGCGGAAGCGGCCGGGGTGCTGCTGAAGCGCATCGAGATTGCTCAATGCTATCTCGAAAACATGTCCTGGTGGGATCACTTGTGGACCGTGCTTCGCCGCCCGCCGCCTTCTTATCGACGATGGGCGGAGGCCGATGGTGAGGTGGACGAGGCTTTTGGGGCGATGGAGCGAGTGCTGCACGACTCTGACGCCCCTGGCCCGAGCGATCGTCAGCGCATGCGAAGGGACATCGCAACGGCTTACGGGAGGATCATCGATTTGCTGGCTACACGGAGCCGGAAGCGCCGGCCCGTGGCCAGGGCCATGGCCTCCGATGTTGCGCAGGGGCTAAGCCCGCTTGCCAAGGGCCACTTGTCCAAGGCGTGAGCGGCGCGGCGGCACTGCGTGGCACTGCGCTTCGCCGATAGGATTTCCTTTCGAAGATCCTCCGAGGGCTTGGATGGATCGAAAAGCGCTAAGCACGCCTGCGCTTCGGCGGTTCGATGGCGGAAATTAAAAAGCGGATCGGGGATAGAGCTTGACGGAAGGGCAAGGACGATGCCCGGCCGACCGACTTTGCCATGAAGCTCGAGGCAAAGGCGCTTAATGGATTACGACATTGTCAGCTCGAAACGCCACCGCGTGCGGCCTTCCGCCTTATCCGCGCGATCTCCTTGAGGACCGGTTCTACCTGATCCAGAGCCATTTCGAGGATGACTCTTTTGGTCAGGCCAGTCTGCTCCGACATGGCATTGAGCATATCCCGCTGCCGGGGGGTCGCCATAAACTGAATCGGGATCTTTCCCTTGGTGCGATGTCCCGGATTGCCGGGGGGAATCGGTGGGACCATCGATTTGCCATGGCGGGAACCCCTCTTTTTGGTGGTCTTCTGCATCTCGTGCCGGTCTTTCCCTTCTGACGCAATGATCCAGGCAAGCACGCGCGGAGCCCGGGTCCCCTTTTGTTGTCTCCGCATGATCGAGGAGGCCGCATTTATTAACCTGGGATTCACCGGAAGTCATGGGTAATGAACGTCGATCTCAGCAGAACACAACAATTTGTATGGCTCTTATGCCGCTTCCAATCGTGGCCGAGCGGTTCTCGTGCCGTCTCCGCCATCCTTCCGTCCCGGCCGGGCAATCTGTCGTCGCGCGGCGTCTCGGATATGGCACGCACTCAGGGTGCCGTTGACCGGCCTAGAGGGTATTATGAACCTTCCCATGCATCCTCGCGCGATGAGCAACAAAGAGTGTTCTCTTTTGAAAAAGAGACCCAGAAAACTTTTATCCGTTCATTAATCCCTTCGTTCGGAGTCGCCGGTCGGCGCCGGGTCCGGAAAACGGGGGAAAGTCTTTTTGCTTCTTTTTCTTCAGAAAAAGAAGGCTTGTCCTTCTCAATACTTCATCAGGGTGCATAACACCCTCTAAATCGAGGCGCTCGGCCGCAGATTCAAATGTTGCTCGAGATCTGAGGGTGCTGATCGCGGTTGCAATCTTGACCCGCCACGCTCAACGCAACCGTCCTGACGCTGACCGACGCCGCGATGTGAGCTCCGCCGGCACGCGAGGGGGTACGGTTCCGGATGACGGAAGAGGCAACGAGGCAAGGATCGTGGAGACGTTGTGGGTCGGGAACTTCCAGATCAAGCGCACCTCGGAGCCGTATCGGTATCCGGCGGCAGGCCCCGTATCGACCAGCTACATTGAGCCCATAGGCGGGGAACCATCACCCATGGGAGCACGGGGAAGAAGCCCCCCGCATCTTTGTCGAGACAGCATCGGGTACAGCCAGATCCGAAAGCGCAAAGGACCGGGTTACAGCGATCGGTATCGAAACGTCCCAAGACCTTGCCGGGCCAGGTATCGTTCTTGCAAGCCAGCCAGACAGAAGGATGGGCGGGCCCACGATGTGCTCATGAGATGCAACGAAGCGGCTGAGAGAGCAGCCACCTCGGGCTCGCTGACAATGGCCTCGCCAACTGCCGAACGTCACGTCCTCGGTGTTGCCGCAAGACGAACGATGCGTCGGGAGAACGAGAACTCCGGCCGGGTGAGCCTAGGGAGATATTTGGCCGTGTGGAAGTGCGCCGCGCTCGCGGCGGCCCGAGCCTCTCTCATCCCGATCCGCGGGCGCTTTGGGGCGTGGTCGCCTCATTGTGGGGCGAGAATGAAGGGCTGACCTTCTGTGGGTGGCCGACCCTCCGCGAGAACGATGACGGTGATCCGCCGGTGGCTGCCGTCGTTTTCCACCAGGATGCTTTCCCCGATGCCACCGGACTCGAGAGCCGTTCCGGCTGCGGTGGCAGCCACTCTGCTCGATGTCCAATGAATGATGACGCTATCCCCGTTGTGGACGGCGAGAGGTACGACGATCTGGTTGCGGGTGATGGTTTCACCCGGAGCGAGCGGAGCCGCGGCTTCCTTTCCGATCGCTTCGCTCGTCGAGACAGGGTCACCGGCAACATCGTTGGATGCCATGGAGACGACCTGGAAATCGCCTTCCTCCAGCGGACGGCCCATGGCAAGGCTCCGGGTCGCGACCAGAACGTTCTCCATCCTTACCAGAGAGACCTCGACATAAAGGGTCCAGTGCGGAGACTGGCATTCCACCCGTGCCGTGCGATAGGCACCCTCCCCCATGATGAATGCCGTGAGCGGGCCCTGGCAGCGCTCCATGCGCGAAGCGGCCGATGGGCCTATCTCCGCAACACTGTGTTCGCCTTTCGGCAGCGCGGAAAGGACTGCCTTGTTCACGTCGGCCTGCGTTTCGCGTGCCGACATCGCTGCTCTTGCGCCCGCTCCGATTCCGAGCGACAGGCTGCCGGCCATCGCGATCCATATCAAGATCGGGCGCATCACGCGACTTGGGCGATTGAATCCGACGGAGAGACAGGCGCGGGGTCGATTTCCAGCCAGCCGAGGGCATGTTCCGGTTGGAGCCAGAAGCTCTTGCTCTGTTCGAGGAAGGAGGGTTGCATCGCCGCGCCTTTTCCGGCGCACGAGTTGACGGCCTCGATCCAGGCATCGGTTCGATCCGAGGCGAGCCACGTGACGTCCATGCTCGCGTCCAGCCTCTCGGAAAGGCTTTCGCGCCCGGCAAGAAGGGAGCACCCTGCTGCGGCTCCCAGCAGCAAAGTATGATCGTCCAGCCAGTTGACGTTGGGGGTCGGGCGGACAAGCAAGGCCGGCCGCAGCGAGGCGAAGAGATCGCGCCAGCCATCTTCGAAGACAGGCCGGCGCAGCTTGGCGACGTCGCCGGGCAGAGCGAGCTCTGCATTGCTGACCACGGCCCAGGCAAAGCGCTCGCGCGTGGCGCTGATCATGTCGGCGAGCCAGGGGATCCGGATTTTCTCGTCGATCCATATCGCCACCGCTTTCTCATGCGGCGGGAACGTCATGTTTTCCCAAAGGGAGCGATCCAGCGCCGGAGGCAGCAGCCTGGTTCGCCTTGCCCCCATGCCCGCAAGGGTGCGCATGATCGGCCGCGATGTCCCGACATTCATTCCCGCTGCCTTGACGATTTTGTGCTCGGCGGTCGAAGGCGGCCGGGTCCAGATTGCGGTGAAGCCTGTTACTTCTTCCCAGAGATAGCTTGGATTGATCCGCACCCACCGGCGGCCGGCGCGCACGGATCGCCGAACGCTATAGGGATCGACCCCGTCCGGCGTCCATGTCGCTGTCGTGAGCCCGCGGCGTCGCAGCCCGCGGACGATGCTCACCACATGGCATTCCGGCTCACCGGAGATCAGGTTGCCGATATCGCGCGGACTCTCCTCGACCAGTCCAAGCCGGGATTCGAGAAGGATGGGATCTCCGATCATCGAAAGCGCAGGATGGTGACATTCGGGGCGATACTGACTTCTGGCGGCCGCCGTCACTTCCGGATCCTTGCTCGTGGCCTCGGGCGCTGGCACCTCTGACTTCACGGAGGGGCACCAGAGCGTCGCCAGGCCCTGAGCCGCGGCCGCCTCGCAGATTTCGCTCCAGGTCGCGAGCCCGGCGATCCGTTCGATGAACGGGGCGGACGCCTTGCGCACGACGACGCATGGCCCGTCCACCGCACAGACTTTCTGCGTCGCCGCGAGCCAGGCACCCGGGCCGGGATTCTCGACGTCGCGCCCGGCGCCGATCCTCGCCGCGGCCCCGTGAAGCAGCGGTCCCAGCAGGCGGGTGGCCTTTCCCTCGCGATAATAAGCGCGCAGGCCGGCGATCGCCGCCTCTCTCGCTTCGTTCAGGATCCGCCTCATGAGATCGAACTCGTCATCGCGCTCCGGCCGGGCCCGCGCATCGATCACCGCCACATAGCCGCCCTCATCAACCAGCGACGCCAGGTCGCGGACAACCTCTCCAAGGCTCGCCGGGCGCGGGCGCACGAGGACGTTGCTGTGTTCGGGCGCGACCTCGTTGGTCACCCTCGATAGATAGGTTGCGAGGGGATCTCCCTCGGGAAGCTTCCCAGCGAGATAGACCAGCTTGTCGCCGACCCGCATGGAAGCGAGCACGCGCGCGGCGGCCGCATGCACCGCTGCACCGTCTGCGCCGTCGCAGGAGATGCCGATTGCCATTGGTGTTTCCGCGATGCCGTGATCGAGCGCAAAAGTCCCGGCGAAGCGCCCGCTCCTCGCCTTCGCTGCGATGCCCGAACGCGTCAGGTGGGCATCGATTGCAGACATCGCATTGGCGATCGCCGCGTCCAAGGGAACCGAATCGCGCCGCGACCCAGGACGTCGAACGAACAAGGCTTCCGGAACGCGAAGGACATCGAGCCCGTGCTCCGCCATGCGAAGTTGCGTGTCGTATTCTTCGGCTCCCGGATAGTCGCCCCGCAACCCGCCGATCACGCGCAGTGCGGCGGTCGCGTACCACACCCAGTCGCCGACAAAGCAGGACTCACGCAGCCGATGGACATCCCAGGCCGGCTTGGTCCGAATCCAGGGATGCTCGGCCGAGGCGACGATTTCATCGCAATACAGCATCGCCGGAAGCTCGGCCGCCAAGCTCGCCGTGAGCACGAGCCTTGCCACCGCGTCCGGCTCGATCGCGTCCCCGGCATTCAGCACGGCGACATAGTCCGTATCCTGCTCGGTGTTCAGGCGGCGGCGCAGTTCGCCGGCCAGGGCATCATCGCTGTCGCACATAACGGCCGCTCTGTCCGGCCGCTCCGCCTCGCTGCCGACCTCGAGGATCACGAGCTTGTCGGGCTGGCGCCACCCGGCGCGCACGGACTCGAGAGTCACCGCACGCTGCCCCGACATGCCTTCCGGCACCGCCACGAATACGGCAAGGCGCGCGGCGGGAACGTTTTCGAGGCGGGCAAGGATGCGTGTTCTGGCCGCTTCGTCGGTCCGCTCCGGGGGGCGCAACTTGTGACCGGCGTGGGTTCCGCTCGTCAGCGATGCTGTCTGCCGGCGGTTCTGCATAGCGATGGCGCTGCCGATGCCCGGCACGATCCGGTTGCGCGTCTCCCCGACTTCGGCCAGGAACTCGCCGAGGTCGGAAACGCGGCGGCGGAGCTCGTCCCATGTCTCAGGAGCAGCACCGCTGATGACGGCCTGCTCGACTTCCCCCACCAGCTGCTCGAGAGGCCGGTAGAGGCCGGTGACAGCCACGGGAGCGCTGCGGCTCAGCGTTTTGGTGACGAAGCCGCGAGCGCCGTCGGCAGGTGCTATGCCAAGCTCAGCGAGCGCCGCCTGGACTGTCCCCACCGAATCCTCGACCAGGGCGTCATAGAGAACGAGGGCTTGCGGAATCCCGCGTGTGTTCCATTCGGCGTCGAGCACGTAGCTTGCCCAGAGCAACAGCGCATGCGCGCGTGGAAGCGCGTTCTTCTTTTTCTGACTTGTCGCGATGACGTACGGATTGCGATGCGTGCGGATCGCGCACGGCGAGACACCGATCGATTCGAGCGCCCGGCGATAGAGAGGCGCCAGGCGGCAGATATGCGGGTGCTTGACGGCAAAGAGCGACGCGGAGCCGAACTTTTTTTCCAAAAGCTCGGTGAGCCTCTCGAGATAGATCGACATGTCCGGCCGCTCGATCCAGCCCTCGGGGAGGAAGCGGACATCGCTCCAGATCGAGCCCAGGGCGCTCAGCACGTCCATCTCCAGCTGGATCAGCGCCGTATCCTCGAAGAACCCGCGCGGATTGTGTTCGTTGGCCTCGGTATTGTTGAGGACGGTTACCCCAGCCTCGGCGAGCGCTCCGCTGAGCGCGGAAGTCCCCGTCCTGTAATATCCGGCGATCAAGATACCGCGGCGCGGCGCCAGTTTTGGCTGGGCGCTCTTCATTGTGCGTTCGCTCCAATCTTGGTTAGAGATAATTGAAGACGCTCAGCCCTTCGGTCATGCCAAAAGCCTGAAGCGCGGCCTGCAGGGCGGTGGTCTGTTCGTCGATTGCGGTGAGCACATCGGGAGTGTTCGCAGAGGTCAGATTGGCGGCATCGGTCTGGTCGCTGGTGCTTCTCTGTGCATTGGCGGTCCCCGCGTTGGACACCGTTTGCAGGACCACGCCGATCCGTGCGTTCGCGGATGTGAAGAGTCCCTGATATTGTGTGATTCCGGAAAGCGCGTTGCCGAGCACCTGCGTGGTCTGGGCGCGTTGCGCAGCCGTGGTCCCCGGGCTCGCCAGCGCATTCTGGATGGTCTGCACGAGATCGAAAACGGATTGCGGCCGCGCCGGAGAGACCGTGAAGCTGTCCCCGGCAGATGGCGTTCCACTCAGTCCGAACTGGATTCCGTCGAGCGTGATATCCTGCCCTGGCTGCGCCGATCCGCTGCCGAGGGTGGCGCTGCCTTGCGTTGCGAGATACGTCTCCTTCCCCGACGCCGTCGTGGAGAAAGAAACGGTGATAGGCGCCGAGGCCCGCTGAAAAGCGGAGGCGGATGCCGCGTTCAGCACGCCCACCGGAAGAAACGTCGCCGCTCCTGTGTTGGCCGATGCAGCCGTGACCGAGGCGTAGCCATCTCCCGAGAAACCACCAAGAAATGGTGCCCCACTCAACGCGGCGTTGATCGTGATGCCGGGAGAGACCTCGACGCTCGAGAGTCCGTCATCGCCCATATAATTCACGCTCCCGCCGGCGGTTTGGACGAACGGCTTGGTGTTCGCGGCGGTGCCGGCGAAGACGTAGTTGCCGTTGTTCCCGGCGGTATTGGCGACGGCGAGGAGCTGCTGGAGATTCTGTTGAACCTGCTCGGAGAGCGCCTGGTACTCGGAGCCGTCGACCGTTCCGTTGATGGCCTCGAGCGCGATCTGCTGGACCTGGTCGAGGACGGTCGAGGCCTCGTCGAGGGCCGAAGTGCCGAGCCCGAGCGTGTCCTGAACGCTGGTTTGGTTGCCATCTTCGGCGTTGAGCTGGCTGATATCGTTCGCGTCCGCGGCGGCGCCGATGAAGGCCGCCGGGTTGACGCCCGCGTTCGGAACCGCGTTGCCGGTGGCGAGCTCCTGCTCGAGCGTCTGCAGACTCGCCTCGCCGGACGTAAAGCTCTGTGCCGCGTCGGTATAGAACGTTGTCTGCAAGACTGTCTCCTACGGCATGGGGCTCGCTGTCCGCAGGCCGGTGCTTTTCTTTCGGCTGCGCGCGTCTGCCGGACCGGCCATCAAGATCATCAGATTGCAGTTACCAGGTCCTCAAACATCTGATGGGCGATCGAGATAACCTGGGACGCAGCCTGGAACGCCTGCTGGTACTGGGTCAGGATCACGGCTTGGCTGTTGGGATCAACGCCGGCGATCGTCGTCAGATTGTCTTGCGCGCTCGTGAGATTGTCTTCGGTGTTGGTCGCGAGCGAACTGGCGGCTGAAGCATTCGAACCGGCATTGCCGACGACCGAGAGAATGGCGCCTTGCAGCGAGCCCCCGGAAATGCTCGATGTCGCCTGCCAGAGATCCGCCATGCGCTGCGCATTCGAACCGCTGTCGGTCCCACCTGGGGTCAGGCTCACCACGTCGCCGGCAGCCGGACTCCCATCCAGCGAGATCTGGAAATACTGCCCGGCGGCGAGGCTCGACGAGGGATAGGCGATGGCGATGGCGGCACCGTTCGACCAGGTTCCGGACGCGACGGTTGCTCCGGAGGCGTTGGTGATCTGGTACGCGCTCGCGCTGGTGAAGGTGAGGGTCAGGTCTTGTCCGAAATAGGCCGCAGGCACGATGGTGGCGCTGCCCGCCGGCGTCGCGGTCACTGTCCCGGAGGCCTCCGTCTCCGACCCGGCATTGGTGTTGGTGACCGCGCCGCTTGCGGAAACCGTCCCCGCGGTCGCGACATATGGATCGGCCACGGCCAGGGCGGTCGCGCTTGTGACTGCCAGCGAGATCGAGGCGGCGGCCCCGGGCGTCGGGTCGATCACGAACGTATCGCCGGTCGCGGCGGCGCCGCTCACCGTCACCGTGAGGCCGGGCAAGGAAAGGGTCGGACCGGTGCCCAGCGAATAGCTCTGTGTCGTCCCCGGAACGGTGGCCGACCAGCCGCTTGATCCGTAAGCGAGCACATAGCCTGCACCGTTGCTCGGAAGCGCGCTCGCATTGGTTACCGTCGCCGTCAGCGACGCCGACCCGGTGTTCGCCGTGCCGGCAACGACCTGCGGCGAGGGAATGGTGAAGAGGGCGCTGCCCTGGCTGCCCGAACTGTTCAGTCCCTCGGCTTGCGCCTGGTTGACGCTCCCGGCGAGTGAAGCGGCGAACCAATTGAGGGAATCGAGCGCGCTTTGCGTGCTCGCGAACGCGGCGAGATTGGCGCCGATCGACCCCGAGGTGCTATCTGGTTTGGCTGGAATATCGGCAGCCCCTGCGGTCAGCTCGGGCGTGCCTGTTGGGGTGGTCTGGGTGAGCGAGAGAGTTTGCGCCCCGCTCTGATCGAGCAGAACGGTGCCGTTGACCGTCACCTCGATGGCACCGTTCTGCAGCGGTACCGTCTGGAAACCTATCAATGCGGACAGCGAGGTGAGTGCTGACTGCTGCTGATCGAGCAGGGAATTGTCGTTGGGCGATGTTTGCAATTCTTCGTTGATCGTTGCCAGCTGGGAGAGCAGCTGGTTCGCGCTGCCAACCGAAGTCTGGAGCGACTGGTCGATCCCGGAGAACTGGCTGTTCAGGCTTTCGGAGGCGGCCTGGAACGTATTGGCCAGGTTCTCTGCGTCGGCGAGCGTGGTATCCGCCTGCGCAGAATTGGTCGGCTCCGAGGCCAGCGTCGAGAGATCGGCGAAAAATGTGTCCGCGGCGGTATTGATGTCGCCGCTGCCTTGCAATGCCTGGTCGATTGCTGAAAGTGCTGCGGACAATGTCTGTGCGGCCTCATTCGCCGAGGTGGCGCTGTAGAGCCGCTGCGCTGCAAAACCGTCTGCCGCCCGTAGCACAGAAGCGGGGTCGATGACGCCACTCCCCGCCCCGCTAGACCCGTAGGCGCTCGTCTCCGTCTCCACCGTGCGGAGAGCATAGCCCTGCGTCGTCTCATTGCTGATGTTGGTGCTGACGGTCTGGATGCTTTCTTCGAAGGCATCGATCCCGCTCAGCGCAGCATTGATAGCGGCGGTAAGGCCACTCATGGCGCGGTCTCCTCGATTCCAAGCGCCCGCAGCACGTCCTCCATGAAGGGTGAGCGGGCAACTCCGACGATCTTGCTGGCATAAGCGCTGTCGGTCGCGTATCCGCCGCTTTGCAAGGCGGTCGCAAACTGGGCGATGCTGGATGACCCGATGGCATTGCCGAAGCGCGCCATGATGAGGTGGGTATAGTCGGCGACCGATTGGGCGAGCGAAGGATAGGCCGCGAAGTTGGCGGTCGTGTTGACAATGCTTCCACCCGCTTCCTCGGTGGTCGCGTCCGTCGTCGTCGGCAAACCTCCATGCGCCTTGATGCCGAAGATATTGTTGCCAGGCATCGACGTGCCCCATCCGGTTTCGAGTGCCAATTGGGCAAGCAGCGCGACCGGGGATACTCCAAGAGACTGCGCGCTCTGGGCGATGAACGGCCATATCGATTTCGCGAAGGACACCGCGTCGGCAATGGTCGCACCGAGGGCGCCCATCGTTCCCGAGACGTCCGAGGAAGCCGCCGGGCCCAGCACGTTCTCCATCGTCGAAAGCAGGGGGGCTTGCTTCTGGCCGGCAGGACCCGAAACCGCCGTGGAGCCGTTCGCGCCAAGCTGCGAGACGATTTGATTCACGGCCGCAGAGTCGGTCTTCCCGAACAGCGCGCTGGAAGCCGCTTCGCTCGCAAGGTTGTTGAGCAGGCCGGATCCGGTGCCGAGTGTGCCGTCGCCGACCGCGCTTTTCAGCATGCCGGAAATAGCCATGTTCCAGAGCATGGCGAGAAGACGTTCGGCCGACATGGCGAGCTGCACGCCCCGGCTGCCCTGGTTCGCGGACACGGCGGAGCTTGAGGCGGGCGCGGAATTGAGCATCAGATGACCTTGAGGTCCGCCTTGAGCGCCCCCGCCTCCTTCAGCGCCTCGATGATCGCCACCAGGTCCAACGGCGTTGCGCCGACGGCATTCAGCGCCGCAGCCACCTGCGCGAGCGTCGTGCTGCGTGGCAGGTTGACGACATGGGCGGGCGGCGGCCTTGCGTTGATCGTTGCATTGGTGACGCCGGTTGTCCTTCCGTTGCTGAACGGCGCCGGCTGGCTTACACCGTTATAAGCCTGAATCTGCACTGTCAGATCGCCATGGCTGACGACGGCTGGGCCAAGCTCGACGCCACCACCCATGACAATGGTGCCGCTCTGCGCATCCACGACGACGGTCGGGATTGGTGGCGCGGTCTGGACGTCTACGGCCAGCACCTCGGCCATAAAGGGAACATCACCAGCCATGGGAGAGTAGTCGGTGACCTCGACCAGACCGGGGGAAATGGCGCGGGCGGTTCCGGCGCCCATTCTGACATTGATCGCTGCCGCGATGCCGGCAGCGTCGGCGAAATTCGGGTCCCGGAGGAGAAGAGCGATGTGCCCGTCGTGATCCGCAGCCGTGGGGATCGGACGGGAAAGGATGGCACCGCCCCTGAGCCGCCCGACGGTTGGCGTGTTGGTCGTCACCGAGCTGCCGGCCGCCTGGGCCGCGAAGCCGCTGACGAGAAGCGGCCCCTGCGCCTGGGCATAGATCAGGCCATTTCCACCCTTGAGCGGGGTCGGCAACAGGACTCCGCCGGCGAGCGAGGTGGCGTTGCCCATTGCCGCCACGGTAGCATTGATGGCGGAGCCGGGCTCCGCGAAGGGTGGCACCGTCGCCGTCACCATCACGCTCGCCACGTCGCTCGGCAGCATGAACGAAGTCTGGGGCAGGGTGATCCCTTCATGGCTCAGCATGTTGGTTATCGCCTGCTGCGTGTACGGCACCTGGGTCGTCTGATCCCCGCTGCCCGCAAGGCCGACGACGAGCCCATAGCCCACGAGCTGGTTCTCCGGCGCTCCGCCGATTGTCACCAGGTCGCGAACGGGCTCGGCCCGGGCCGCGGTGACCCAGCCAAGACACCCGGTCAGAATGGCAAATATTGCGAGAAGATGCCTTCGAGCCATGGCACATGATGCGCTGAGTTGAGCTCGCCGACGCCGACATACTGGATGTTGGCCTGGGCGAGCTGGTCGGAACTGATGGTGTTGTTGGCGCCGATATCCTGCGGACGGGCATATCCCGTCACCACGATTCCGGTGACATTGCCGTTGATGTTCACGTTCGTTCGCCCGGAGAGCTGGAGCACGCCGTTCGGTTCGACCGCCGTCACCACTGCGGCGATGTTGGTTGAGACCGTGCTCGATCCGGAGACCGATCCGGTGCCCGTGAACTGCTGCTGATTGCTCGTTGTGAAAGCGGGCGAAAAGCGGCTGCCGTTTGCGTAGCCGAACTGCAGCGGAACCCCGAGGAACTGAGTGACCGAGGCATTGAGGGACTCGTTCTTGTTGAGCGTCCCCCCATCGGTTCCTTGCGCATTCGAGGCGAGCGTGACATCGACCGTGACGATGTCGCCCGGCTCCCAGAAGCGCTGGTTGCCATAAAGCGAGCCGGTTGAATCGGCGGGATACACCGTGCCATTGGTCGCATCCGGAATGGGTGGCGCCTGCACCGGAAACGCGTTCGGCTTGACGAAATACATTTTCCCCGGAGCTTCGGTCGCGCAACCGGCCAGCACAACGAGGCCGGCAAGCCCGAGAGCACGCGCGAAAATATGATGATCGAGAGAAATCACGCTCTGGACCCGATCTTCTCCGACCCGCCGAGGCTCACGCGTTGGCGGCCATCTGCGCAAGATAGCCGAGCTCTGAGCCAGCGGACTGCGCCACGTCGGTTCCCAGCTGATATGCACGCTCGGCAGAGATCAGGTCGACCATCGAGGACACCACGTTGGTGTTAGAATCTTCGAGATAGCCCTGGTTTATGGAGCCGAGGCCGTTGGTTTCGGGTGTGCCGGTGATCGCCGGCCCGCTGGAGGTGGTGGCAAGGTAGAGATTCTGGCCGACCGGCTGCAGCCCTTGCGCATTGATGAAGTTGGCGAGCTGTATCTGACCGATCACGACGGCATTGGTCGAAGTCGGGGTGGTCACCGATATGGTGCCGTCGGCGGCGATGGTGACACTGGTCGCATTCGGAGGCACGGTGATGTTTGGCAGCACCTGGTAGCCGTCCGCGGTGACGATCTGGCCGTTCTGGTTGAGCTGGAAGGCGCCGTCGCGCGTATAGGCGAGCTGGCCATCGGGCTGGAGAACCTGGAAATAGCCGTTGCCTTGGATGGCGACATCCAGCGGGTTGCTGGTCTGGGTCAGGTTGCCTTGCGTCAGCACCGGCACTTCCGCGGCCACCTTCACGCCCGTGCCGAGATCCATGCCGGACGGGTAGAGCGTATCGCCACTCGACGAGGCGCCGGGCTGGATCTGGTTCTGGTAGAGCAGAGTCTCGAAAACCGGCAGGGACTGCTTATAGCCGTATGTGTTCACGTTCGAGATATTGTTCGCGATCGAATCCATCTGGGTCTGCACCGCCTCAAGGCCAGTGCCGATGGTTTCCAGGGCTGCAAGCATTTTCGCGGTCTCCCTTACGAGGTCGTGGCGAGCACCTGATTGAGAGATTGGTCGCTGCTGTTTGAGCCGGCGATGATCTGGGACAGGAGTTGGAATGAGCGCGTGCCCGCGATCATCTCGACCATGGATTGCACCGGATTGACGTTGCTGCCCTCAAGATATCCCTGCATCACCGTGGCATTCGTGGCCTGGGTCGGCTGTATATTGTTCTGCAGTCCGTAAAGCGTGTTGCCGAGCGGAACGAGGTCTGAGTTCTGCGGCGTCGCGGCGAGATAGAGCTGGGCATAGACCGTAGTCTGCTGAGATTCGCTGTTCGCCGGGATCCCGGAGATCGTCCCGTCCGAAGAGACCTGCAGATTGCGCAGTGCCGGTAGGCTGATCGGTTGCTGGTTCACATCGAGAACGGGATCGCCATTCTGAGTCTCCAGAAGCCCGTCGGATCCTTGAACCAACGCACCGTTGCGGGTGAGCGCGACTCCACCGTCCTCAGTCTGCACCAGAAGCCAGCCACCACTGACCGCAAGGTCGAGGGGCCCACCGGTTCGCTCTATTGGCCCTTCCGTTGGATCCGTCCCCTCGTTCAGAGGTGTCACGTCCGCCCCCGGGGGCGAATCCTCCCCGGAGTAGGGCAGCGCCAGCGCTGCCGTCTGCGCTGCCGCATAGCCGGTCGTGTCGGCATTGCCCACATTCTCCGCAATGGTATCGAGCGCGCTCGAGGCGGCCTCGAGTCCAGCCATTGCCGTGAACAGAGAGGAGGTCGCCACTGTCCCGCGCCATTCAGCTCAGCTGAAGGAGTTTCTGGGTATCCTGCCAGTCTCCCTGCAGAACACTGGTGTTGGCCTGGTAGGCTTCCTGGTAGTTCAGCAGCTGCACCAACTCATTCGATGTCTGGACGTTGGATTCTTCGACGCTGCCCGAAACCAGAGTGCCGCTCGTTCCCGCTCCCGGCGTATTGATCACTGGCTGGCCGGAGGTCTCGGAGTCGGCATAGAGATTCTGCGACAGCGGCACCAGGCCCTGATTGTTGATGAAGGTCGCGAGCGCCATATTGCCGACGGTCGCTTTCTGGCCGTTGCTGTATTCGGCCTGAACCTGGCCGGTATCGCTGATGGTCGCGCCGGTATATTGGCCCGGCCCGTAGCCGTTGTTGGTGAGCCCGTTGACCGCGAAGGACTGCGCGGCCAGAGTCGTGCCGTTGAAGTTGAAGGCGATTTTCGAGGGCGCGGCCCCGTTGCCCCAGTTCACATTGAGCGTGGCGGAGCCGCCCGACTGGAGCGCGCCGCTCGAGGTGAAGGCGAGGGTGGTCAGGTTGGTGGCTGAGCCGATCGCGCTGCCATTGGCATTCTCAGGCTGCGCATAGACCGTCCAGGTGTTCGGCGTTGTTCCTGAGCCGGACGCCGCATTCTGCACGAAATAGAGCTGGACATGGTTGGCATTGCCGAGCGAATCGTACGCGGCCACCGATGTCGTCTCGTCATAGGTCGCACTGCTGCCCGCGTTGAACGCATTCGTGATCACCGAGTCCGCCGTGTTGAGCGCCGCCGAGAGAGAAACGGCCGAGGTGGCCTTCGAGGCCTGGCTGGTGGTCGGGATGGTGATCGGGCTCAGGATCCCGTTCGAGGTGCCATTCGCATTGACCCCGTAACCCAGCACCGCATTGCCGCTCGCGGTCTGCAGCTGCCCGCCCGAGCTCAACTGAAAGGCGCCGTCGCGGGTGTAGTAGTCCTGCCCATCCTTCTGCACCACGAAGAAGCCGTTCCCCTCGACCATCAGGTTGTACGGGTCGTTGGTCGTTTCCGGATTCCCCTGGGAGAAATCCTGCTGGATTTCCTGTTCGCTCACACCGTCGCCGGGAACGTTGGCGCTGCTCCCCGGATAAAGGTCACTGAAGATCGAGGAACCGGCTTTGAACCCGACCGTAGTCGCATTTGCGAGGTCGTTGCCTGTGACGCTGAGCCCGTCCTGGGCGGCAAGAAGGCCGGAAAGAGCGGTCATGAGGGACATCGTGATTATCCTCCGAGAATGCCGGCAACGGACGAGAGGGAAACCTCCGGCTGGCCGGCGCCGATCGATATCGACGGCGATGATTGTGAGAGATCGACCGACTGGACCTGTGCCGCCGAATAGGTCGTCGCCGTGAGCGCCGTGCCGCTCGTTCCCGTGGCCGTCACCGAGAACGTGTAGCTCTGGCCCGAAGTTCCGCCCGACCAGGTGAACGAGTTGAGCCCAGCGGAGAGATTCTGCAGCGACTCGGTGCCGACCAGGGCGCCGCTTGAATTGAAGATCGAGACCGTGGCGCTGCTCGCCGCGGAGGAAATGCTGAACGCCCCTTCGGCTTTGCCCGCGGAAGACGGGGTCAGCGTGTTGCCCGGGATGGCGACGGTCTGTCCAACAAGGCCGGCGGCCTGGGCAAGCTCGGCCGCTGCATTGCTGGTCTGGATCTCGCTGACGGCGGTGTTCAGGTTGTTGATGCCGGTCACGGTGGACATTTCCGCGAACTCGTTGGCGAGGTCCTGCGGGCTGCTCGGCGAGAGCGGATTTTGATCCTCGAGCTGGGCGACCAGCATCTGCAGGAAATCCTGCTCGGTCAGCGTGGTGTTCGAGGATCCGGAAGTGCTGCTCCCGGCTGTACTGGACTGCGAGCTGGTCGAGGTGGCCGTGGAAAGTGTCGTCATCGTGGGGTTTCTTCCAGTGTCACGCAATGAAGCTCTGGACGATCAGGGTCTCCGTGCGCTCATGCTCGTCGAGCACTGCAACTTGGGCGGCGTAGCTCTGCGAGGCGTCGATCATGTCGACCATCTGCTGCACCTCCGAGACGTTGGACTCCGTGACGTAGCCTGCCTGGTTGGCATAGGGATTGCCTGGGTCGTAGACGAGCTTGGCCGGAGCGTCGGACTGCGCTGTCGTTACGACATCGACGCTCGCGGCGCCCGGGGGGTCGGTAGGATCCGCGGCTTCCTCCGTGTCCGAAAGCGGCAGCGCCGCGAAAACCGGCTCAACCGCTGCATAGGGCGCGGTCCCCGGAGCGGTGATCGATTCTGCGTTGGCCATATTCGAGGCGATGAGGCTCATCCGCTCGTCCTGCGCGAGCAGGCCGCTGCCGATGATTCCAGTCACTCCGGAAATTGGATTCTGGGGCATCAGACACCGTTGGGGTTGGGACGGAGCGCTGTGATCAAGTCACTGGTGGCTTGGTGAAGATAGGTCACCTCGTCTGCGATTTCGTCGTTGTTCTCGACAGCTTCGACCTTTTCCGTCGTCAGCGAGACGTCGTTGCCGTCGAGCCCGACGGGAAAATCCTGCAGGTACTGCGGTGTAGGATCGCCCGATGAGCCGTCCACGGCCGCTGCGAGCGCTTTCGGAAAATCGATGTCCACAGCTTTGTAGCCGGGCGTGTCGGCGTTGGCGACGTTGGCGGCGAGCAGGTTCTCTCGAACGTCCCGAAGATGGAGGACATTTTCGGCAAAGGTCAAAAAAGCTGGCGGGCCAAGACTCATGAGAAATTGTGAGTTTCCCTAAAGTGGTGACGGATCTGACGTGTCCCGATACCCGTTGGCGGCAAAACCAGATTGGCCTCCGGCGTCTGCGCCTATCTGCCTGGGGCCCGATTCAAAGGGCTATAAACCTTGCAAAATCGTCAATCGGAACAAGATTGGCCGGTCGCGAGGGAGGCAGGCGCCCAAATCTTTGTTTTGGCATTGGGCCGAGGCCCGGTCGCCGGATGCGCGGCCGATGTTCAGGCCTTGGCGAGCAGCGCGCCCTGCCGCGCGTCTCCCCGCTCTCCCTCGGGCGCTGGGACCACATCAGGATGGATCGCGCCGAGGCTCGCGATGGCGGCGTCGATATGCCCGGCGGCCATTCCCATGATTGTTTTCGCCTCACGGTACTCGGCGATCAGTTTCCGCATCCGCTCAGCGTCGGCCTCACGACCTTTGGCGGCACGCAGCGCAGCATATGCCGAGCCGAGCGTGTGCAGATGAGCGCGCGCGAGAATGGCGATCAGCCGCTCCAGCACCGCACGGCTGCCCTCTGCCTCCTCTTCCAACCGCATGGCCGCCCGGAAAATGCGGGGCGGTTCGCCGGTCAGCACCTCGGTGGAAAGTGCCGCGACCTTCTTGCGCAGACTTCCCGCGCCTTCCAGGGCCTCCTCGAGCAGGCGCGAGAATTCCTTCCTGCCGTCCATTTCCTCTATCTGCTTTGGAGCAGTCTGCGTTCATAGCGTACCAGCGCCTCGGCGATCGCTTTCGGCGGAGGATTGTAGATCCCGCTGGCGATGTCCTGGGCGATTGTGTCGAGCGCGGGATTCGTCGTGCCTGAACCCGAATCCTTGGCGGCGGCGAGCATGGTTGCCGCAGCGTCCGCCTGGTCGCTGAACTCGACACTATCGCGCCCCTCGCCCGTCCCGGCGGCCGCCGAGGCCGCAGCGCTGGTCTGAGAGGCGGTGGTCGGCGCCGATGTGGGACCGGTCACGGCCGATGGAAGGGCGGAGGAAACCGGGCTCGTCATCGCAAGGTCCTCGAGATTTCATGGGCCTTGAGGAAAACTGCCTCGAGATGTGCCAGCGCATTGCTCACATCCCTGAACGACGCGGGATCGTTTTTCACGTTTCCGAGCGCCAGCAAGCAGTGGAGACGCTCATAGACCCTGGCGATCGCGGTTCCGAGCCGGGCGTTTCGCCCTGCCGGCGTAATCTTGTAGAGAAACGCCAGCAGATCGGAGCTTTTCTTGACCGCCGCCACCTTCCCTGCGACGTCGCCACGCTCCGCTGCCTGCGCTGCGCGCAGCAGGTACGTCCTGAGCCCACGCCAGCCGCGCACGATCCACATCGCCCCCGGCGGCTCTGAGAACATGATCGCCTGCTTGTAATGCCCGGCCCCGTGCATGTCCGCGCCCATCGTCCTTAGCCTCCCGAACCGCTCGAGGTGCCCAGAATGGCGCTGAGATAACTGAGCGTCGTGCTCGCCGAGCTGAACTTGGATTCGGCGGTGCTGAAGGCTTCCTCGAGGCTCGCGACCTGTTGGGCTGCAAGCGACTCCTGCGTGCTGATGGCCTCGTCGAGCGAGGTGACGGTGCTCTGGAGATTGGTGCTCTCCTCCCCGATCTCGCCGGCCCCTGATCCGCTCGTGGAGGATCCGCCGCTGCCGATGGCTCCGGCAAGGACGCCGCTCACGCTCTGCTCGATCTTCTGCACCAGATTGTTCACCGCCTCCGGATTCTTCGCATAGGCGGAAGCCAGCGTTGCGCTGCTGAACGTGAGCGAGCCGCCGCTGCCGAGAGTGAGCCCGATCGAGGCCGCGCTCACGCCGCTGCCGGCGGCGCTCGCGATGCTCGAGAGCAGCGCCTGGGAAAGCTGCTCCACCGAAACGTCCCCGAGAAGCGGTCCGACCTGGGCCGAGCTGCTGCTCTTGCTCGCGCTGCCCGAAGACGAAGAGGCCGCCTTGTATTCCGTTTCTTTGGCGAGCACGGAGAGAGCATTGTTGAACTCGGAGGTGAAGCTCGTGAGCGCGGTTGAAAGATTCTCCGTTGAGGCGGCGATCTTGATGCTCGCCGAGCCCGATGCTGTGAGGTTGATGGTCAGCCCCTGCACGACGCTCAGATCGCTGTTGCCCGGCTCCTCCACCAGCGCGCCGTTGAGGTCGAACTGGGCATTGCGGGCAGCCTGAGTCAGGCTCAGCGTGGAGCCGCTCCCGCTCGCAGAGTAGTTGAGCCCGGCGAGGCTCCCGGTTCCCGTCACACCGAAGGCCTCGCTCGTCCCCGTCTCCGTGCCCTGCAGGGAGAGATAGGCGCCGCTGCCAGACTGGATGATGCTGGCGGTCACCCCGACATCGGCCGTATTGATGGCCTTGGCGATGCCGCCCACGCTCGCGCTGCCGGAGGCGACGTTCACGGTCGCCGAGCCCCCGCCGTCGAAGGTGAAAGTCAGCGTGCCTGCACCGCTGCCGATTTGCGCCGACCCCGACGCATAAAGCGTCGAGAGGAGCTCCTGCGGCTTGGCCAGGATGATGTTGGAAAGGGCATAGGAGCCGCCGACCGCGCTCGCCGCGGCGGATGCGGTCACGTTGCTGTTGGAGACCGTTGCCTGCATCGCATCGATGGAGGACGGATCGGAGATCTGGGACAGCGCCGAGCTCAGCGAGGAGAGCGCCCCCTGGACGGCGCCCAGCGCCGAGATCTGCGCCTGGTCCGTCTTGACCTCGTCCTTCTCGACGGTGATCGGGGCGTCCAGCCTCGTCTCCAGCTGGCTGACGACAAGGCTGATTTCGGAGGAGCTGAACAAGCTCGAAATGCTGTTGCTCATCGGTCACCCCACCATGATCCGACCTTGTACACTCGGCCTCTTTCCACTTCTTTAACTCCCCGCGCGGACAGGCGGCGGGGGATCTTCCCCGTCGCCCTTTGTCCCACGGATTGCGCCCTCTCGCGCCACAGTCCTTACGGCAGCAGAGAAAGATAGGCCTGCTGTAGCGTCGTTGAGCTTTTGAGCGCCGCGACCCCCGCCTGAGCCTGGATCTCGGTCTCGGTGAGCTGTTCGCTGACCTGGGGAATATTGGCGTCCTGCACCACGCCCAGCCCGTTTTGCAGGTTGGTGTTGGTGGTGGTGAGGTTCTGCAGCGTGGCCGACAGCCGCTGCTGCGTGGCGCCGAGCGACCCATCGAGGTTGTTCAGCCCCTCGATCGCATATTTGATGACGTTGATTGCGCTGTTGGCCCCACTCACCGTGGTCACGTTGATGTTGGAGAGAGAATCGAGCGTGGATTGCGACTGCAGGCCCACGAGCTTGGCGCTGCCGACCGAGAAGCTCTCGTCGGACTGGAACGACACCTTCCCCTGGACGACGAGGCTGCTGCCGCTGGCGGCCGCCGTGAACACCCCGGCGGCGCTCGTCACGCCGCCGTAAACGCCGGCGGCCGGCGTGTTCTCGGTGGTGAAGGAGCCGTTCTTCACCCCCGTGATGCTGATGTTCTGGCCCTGGCTCTGCGTGAGCACGATGTCGCCGCTCGCGTTCTCGGTCGCCGTGATCCCCGTCGTCGCGGTGGCGTTGTTGATGGCCGTGATCACGCCCGAGGCGCCGGTTGCAGAGATCGTCACCATGTCGGTGGGGTCGGCCTTGGTTCCGTTGCCGAGGGTGAAATCGAAGGCGCTGCCCGAGCCGCCCTTGGCCTTCAGCACGACCGAGGTGCTCGCCTGGGCGGCGACGTTGGTCTGGTCAGTCAGGCCGTTGATCGCGGCCGCCAGGGTGGCCGCCGACTCATCCGCCGTCACCGCGACCTTGGCCGAGCCATCGGAGCCGTAGATCGTCATCGTCCCGGCAGTGAAGGCCGTGCCGGCCGCGGTCGCCGCTGCCGAGCCGGAGCCCTTGTAGAGCGCCGTCGCGCCGGAAGCGGCATTCAAAGTATTGAGGCCGATCCCGTTCGCCATCGTGCTGCCGATCGAAAGATCGATCGTCTGGCCCTCGTTGGCGCCGACCTGGAACTGCACGCCCGTGAAGG
>JASHRV010000233.1 GCA_030037175.1 Acetobacteraceae bacterium | reverse complement strand
CTTTCTCGAGGGCGGCGTGCGCGCGCGCCGGAACCTCGCGCGCAGGAAAGGACCGCGCCACGCGCATCGGGAACATCACATTGCCGAGCACGGTCTTCCAGGGCATGAGCTGCTCGAATTCCTGAAACACCATCATGCGGTCCGGCCCGGGACCAGTAACAGGACGGCCGGCAAGCGTGATGCTGCCCTCGACCGGCGTGAGGAAGCCGCCGATCGCCTTGAGCAGGGTGGTCTTGCCGCAGCCCGAGGGACCGAGAATGACGAACCTATCGCTCTTGTGAACCGCGAGATCGACCCGATACGTCGCCGTCACCAGATGCTGCGCGGTCTTGTATTGCAGCGTCACATTCCGCGCTTCGAGGAGCGGCGACGGCATCAGCACGGCCGCGTTCTCAGCTTCCCGGTTCGCTGCCGATGGTTGGGAAGAAGAGATCCTCCCAGCTTGCCGGCGCTGCCGGGATCATGCCGATCTTGGCCATGAATGCCGCGTACTCCATCGTCCGCTGCGGTATTACGGTCCAGTGGTTTTCCGGATCCTTAATCATGCGCACCAGCGCTGCCTCGGAGAGTGAGGTGGGCTCGCTCGCCATGTAGATCTTCACGGCCTCATCGGGGTGATCGATGATGAAGCTGTCCGCCGCTTGAAGTGCTGCGATGAAGATCGGCACGATCTTCGGGTTGTTTTGGACGAAACGGCCCGTGGTCCAGGCTACGTTGAAGGTGGCCGGCCCGCCGAGGACCGTGTAGCTGTCGAGCAGGCGGTGCACGCCCGGCTGTTCCAGCTCCTCGTACATGAAGGGCGCGGAGGTGAAATGCGCGGTGATGCCGGCCTTGCGCGCCAGCATCGCAGTCATGCCGTCCGGATGAGACATCGAGACCGTGAGCGGATTGAGCTTTTGCGCGCCCGCTTCGCCGAAAACCTGCGCCGAGGCCATCATCAGCGTGATCGCCTGGATCGAGACGCCGGCCGCCGGCATCGCGATCCGGTCCTTGCTCGTGAAATCCTTGATCGAATGCACGTCAGGGTCGATCGTGTTGAGATAAAGCGGCATCGCATTGAGAGCGGCGATGCCGCGCACATGCAGATTGTCCCGCGTGCGCGCCCAGAGGAGCACCATCGGCGCCACGCCGCCCGAGACGATGTCGAGCTGGCCGGAGATCAGCGCCTCGTTCATTGCCGCGCCGTCGGTAAATTTCAGCCATTTCGTCGTGATATCGAGGCCCTGCTGCCGGCCCATGGTCTCGAGCAGATGACGCGCCCGCATCACGGTCAGCGGCAGGTAGGAGATCCCGTATTCGACGGCGATCCGGATTGTCGCGGCCCGTGCGGGCATTGCCTGTCCGCAGATCATCAACAGGGCCGCGACGCCTGCAAGCCAGCCGCGTCTCCTCCGCGTCATGCTTCGCGCTCCTTCGACGTGCATCTTCGGGCCGGTCTCGCTGCGCCCGTCATGCGGTTCGACGATTTTGCGCGAAAGTTCTAAGTGGTAGCTTGAGCGAGCGTCAAGGAACGGACCTGATCTCACTGGTTGCCGCATGGCGCGAGCGAACGGCGGCATGACGTTTTGTTCCCCGGCGCCGGGAAGGCAATTTATTCTCCTGTTGCCGGAACGGCCTCCGGCAGCCAGGATCGCTTGGCCCCCCTTCGCAAAGGATCAGGCATGCCGAAAAAACCCGCGCCCGCCAGAGAGAAGGCACCCGAGCCCGCCCTGCCCGCGACGCCGGACCTTGAACCGCTGCTCCGCGAGCTCACCGGCCGCGTTCTCGATGCCCTCAATCGTAACACCGCTGCCATCCTCGCCGCCGGGATCATGTCCTCCCGAGGGCGCGCGCATACGCCGGAAGAGGCGATCCGCCTGCACCAGGAGATGATCGCAACCCTCTGGCCGCGGGTGCCGGGACCGCCCCCGGGAACGCCCAAACCGGCCGAGCAGGAGGCGGCCTAAGGAGGACGGGAAGGGCGCTCGGATGGCCGCATGACGGCTCGACAGGCGGCCGGGCGCTCCCCATGTGCCTGCCCCGGAGTTGCTGATGTCCGAAATGCTTGCCCGCCCCCCGCGCCTGCTCTTCATGCCGCAGAAGCTGCCCGCCCGGCCGGCGGGCCGGTCGCTTTCGGTGGTCTCGTCCTATGCGCCGAGCGGGGACCAACCGACCGCCATCGAGGATCTCGTCGCCGGGCTTGCGGGTGGCGAGCGCGATCAGGTTCTGCTCGGCGTCACCGGCTCGGGCAAGACCTTCACCATGGCGAAGGTGATCGAGGCTGTGCAGCGCCCTACCCTCGTCCTTGCTCCGAACAAGACGCTCGCAGCACAGCTTTACGGGGAGATGAAATCGTTCTTTCCGGAGAACGCGGTCGAGTATTTCGTCAGCTACTACGACTATTACCAGCCGGAAGCCTACGTCCCGCGGACCGACACCTATATCGAGAAAGACGCCCAGATCAACGAGCAGATCGACCGCATGCGCCATGCCGCGACGCAGGCGCTGCTTGAACGCAACGATGTCGTCATCGTCGCTTCGGTTTCCTGCATCTACGGCATCGGCTCCGTCGAGACCTATCAGCGCATGGTGGTCAAGCTCAAGCGCGGCGGGCGGATCGAGCGCGAGCGGCTGGTGCGCGCGCTGGTGGAGCTGCAATATCGCCGCAACGATCAGGCCTTCCAGCGCGGCACGTTCCGGCTGCGCGGCGAGACCGTGGATATCTTTCCGAGCCATTACGAAGATCGCGCCTGGCGCGTCGGTCTTTTCGGCGACGAGGTCGAGGAGATCGCGGAGTTCGATCCACTGACCGGCGAAAGAACCGCGAAGCTCGACGAAATCACGGTCTATGCCAACAGCCACTATGTCACGCCGCGGCCGACGCTCACCCAGGCGATCGCCGAGATCAAGGCCGAGCTCCGCACCCGTCTCACCGAGCTCGCCGAGCAGGGCAAGCCGCTTGAAGCCGAGCGGCTGCAGCAGCGCACGACATACGATCTCGAAATGCTCGAAACGACCGGCTCCTGCAAGGGAATCGAGAACTATTCGCGCTATCTCACCGGCCGCAATCCGGGTGACCCGCCGCCGACGCTCTTTGAATATCTGCCCGAGAATGCGCTCCTCATCGTCGATGAAAGCCATGTTACCGTGCCGCAGCTCGGGGGCATGTATCGCGGCGACTTCAACCGCAAATCCGTCCTCGCCGAGTTCGGTTTCCGGCTGCCCTCCTGCGTCGACAACCGCCCGCTCCAGTTCGAGGAGTGGGACCGCTTCCGCCCGCAGAGCCTTTTCGTTTCCGCGACCCCCGGCCCCTGGGAGCTCGAGCGCACGGGCGGCGCTTTCGCCGAGCAGGTGATCCGGCCGACCGGCCTGATCGATCCGTTGGTCGAGATCCGCCCCGTGGAGCGGCAGGTGGACGATCTCCTCGCCGAATGCCGTGCCGCTTCGCTCGCCGCCAACCGCGTGCTGGTGACGACGCTCACCAAGCGGATGGCGGAGGAGCTGACCGAATATCTCAACGAGAACGGCGTGCGCGTCCGTTATCTCCATTCCGATATCGACACGTTGGAGCGGGTCGAGATCATTCGCGACCTGCGGCTTGGCGTTTTCGATGTGCTCGTGGGCATCAATCTATTGCGCGAGGGGCTCGATATTCCGGAATGCGCGCTGGTCGCGATCCTCGACGCCGACAAGGAGGGCTTCCTCCGCTCGAGCACCAGCCTCGTCCAGACCATCGGGCGGGCGGCGCGCAATGTCGACGGGCGGGTCATCCTCTATGCCGATCATGAGACGCAGAGCATCAGGCGTGCGGTCGCGGAGACCGAGCGCCGCCGGACCAAGCAGCACGCCTGGAACGAGGCGCACGGCATCACGCCGCAATCGGTGAAGAAGGCGATCGGCAAGGCGCTCGAGAGCGTCTTCGAGCAGGATTACGTCACCGTCTCACCGGAGATCGAGACCGCCGCGGATGCGCTGATCGGCAAGGACCTCGAGAAGGTGATTGCCGATCTGGAGAAAAGGATGCGCGAAGCGGCGGCCGATCTCGAGTTCGAGGAAGCGGCGCGGCTGCGCGATGAGATCCGCCGGCTCGAGGCGCGGGATCTCGGGCTTGCATCGGGACCACCGATCCCCACCGCAGCCGAGCGCTCGCGCCGGGCGCCGCCCAAGCCCTTCGGCCCCGGCGGCGGCGGGGTCGAGCCGAGGCAAGGCAGGCGCCCCGGCCAGCACCCCGCCCAGCGCACCAGGCGCGTTCGCCGCGGCCCCTGAGCCGGCGTGGAGCTGCCCGTCTCCGAACGGTTGCCGCGCGCGGCCCTTGTCACCGGCGGGGCGCGCCGTCTTGGACGCGCGATCACGCTTGCGCTGGCCGCGGCCGGGTTCGATGTCGCGATCCATATGCGCAGCGCTCATGCCGAGGCGGAGGCCCTGGCCGCCGAGATCGAGGCGATGGGGCGCCGCGCCCTGGTGATTGCCGCCGATCTCGCCCGGGAGGAGGAGGTCCAGGCGCTCTTTCCGGCAGCTCTTTCGCTCGGACCGATCGGGCTTCTCGTCAACAATGCGAGCGCCTTCGAGCGCGACGAGTGGGAGAGCGCCACGCGCGCCTCGTGGGATCGGCACCTTGAGCCGAACCTGCGCGCCCCTTTCGTGCTGACGCAGCATTTCGCCCGCGTGCTCCCGCGGACGGCGGAAGGGGTCGTGGTCAATCTGCTCGATGAGCGGGTCTGGGCGCTCACCCCGCACTTTGTCTCCTACACGCTCTCCAAGGCGGGGCTCTGGACGCTCACGCGAACGCTCGCCCTGGCGCTGGCCCCGCGCATCCGGGTTGCCGGGATCGGTCCGGGGCCGGCGCTGCCGAGCGCGCGCCAAAGCGCGGCCGAGTTCGCGCGCCAGACTTCGATCCTGCCCCTGCGCCACGGCCCGACACCCGAGGAGATCGCGCGCGCGGTCCTGATGATCCTTGTGCTGCCCTCCTTCACCGGTCAGATGCTGGCGCTCGACGGCGGCCAGCATTTGCGCTGGGCGGCGGGCGGCACCCCGATCGAGGAGTGAGCCGAATGGAGAGCCCTCGCATCGCCGACGCGCAGCGCGGCATCCGCCATGTCTTCATCCGCGACATGACGCTTTCGGCGCAGATCGGCGTCACCGCCTCCGAGAAGCGCGCGCCTCAGCGCGTGCGGGTCAATATCGATCTCGCCGTCGAGGACGATGGCGCGCGCCCGCTTTCGCGCGAGCGTGTCGGGCAGGACCGGCTCGCGCGGGTGGTCGATTACGAGCCGATCGCCGCCGCGGTGCGCCGGATCGTGGCCGAAGGCCATGTCGGCCTCGTCGAGACGCTTGCCGAGCGGATCGCCGAAGCCTGCCTCGCCGACCACCGCGTGATCGCGGCGCGCGTGCGCGTGGAGAAGCTCGAGATCTTCGCCGATGTTGCCGCGGTCGGGGTGGAGATCGAGCGTCGGCGCGCCTGACGTTTCAGGACTGGGCTGCCGGCGAGACCACGAAGCAGGCGGTGTGCTCATGCCCGAGCGCTTCGCAGGCCTGGACCGCGGCGCTCCGCGAAAGTCCGACCAGCCGTGCCCGGTAAAGCATCATGTTCGATTCACGCACGCTCATGACCGTGGGCCAGGCAACCCTGAGGATGCTCGGCGCCTGATGAAGCGCCGTATTGAGCGCGCTGTGCGCGGCGTCCATGCGGTCGAAGGCGCCGACCTGGATCGCCCAGGGACCGCGCAGCGAGCCGGTCGTCTGCGGGGGCGGCGTGTCGGCGAGCGCCGGGGTGATCAGATGGAAGCCGCCGGCGGGCCGCGGCGGGGGCGGCGGCAGCGAGGCCACGCGCTGCGGAGGCGGGGAGACAGGGCGCGGCGGCTCGTAGAGCTGGGCGACGCGCACGGGCTGAGGCTGCGGCACCGGCGGGGGCGGCGGCGCGGGCATCGGCGCCACGGGGCGAGGGGCCACGGGGCGAGGCACCGGCGCTGGGGTCACCGGCACCGGGGCGGCGTTCATCGCATATGCAGTCCCGCCATAAGCGGTCCCGCCGCCCGGGCCTTCCGGCAGGGCGCCACGGATCCGCGGCGCCAGCATCGCGACATAGTGATCGGTTTCGTACGGCAGCGGCACGTGATCGGAGAGATATTCCTCGTAGCGGGCGGGCCCGGCATTGTAGGCGGCGAGGAACCCCGGCGAGCCGAAGAGATCGTACATTTCGCGCAAGTAGGCGGTGCCGGCGTAGATGTTGTCCCGCGGATCGTAGGGATCGCCGCCGAGGCCGTATTCCGATTCGAGCTCCTGGTAGGTGTCCGGCATCACCTGCATCAGCCCCATGGCGCCGGCGGGCGAGGTGATCGGGGCGCCGTCGAGATATTCCTGGCCCCCGGACTCGACATTCATGACCTCGCGGATCCAGACCTGCGGCACGTCGAAGCGCTGCGAGGCCTGGGCGATGTAGGGCCCCCAAGGATCCCAGGACGGGCCGGGCGGCGTGTAATCGCGCGGAGCGTTGGCGGCGTAGCGCGCGGCCTGCTCGCGGGCGCTCAGCTGCGGGCCGTGGCTGGCGCAGGCGGAGAGAAGGGAGAGCGCAGAAAAAGTTGCGAATATGGACAGTGAGGACCGTCTCATACGGCGCTGGCTCCCCTCGGCACGGAACAGAAAGACAACGGCCGAGCGGCCGTCGTTGAGGCGGTCGGTCAGAAAAACCCGCTAAGTTCTTATCCGAAGTTCCACCCGCCGGCAAGCTTTTGGACAACTCAAGCCCATTCGGCTATCAATCCGGGGCCTTTTCGACCCGTTCCGGGCGGATTCCGCACATGAACACCATACCCCGTGGCAGCATACTGCCAATCTGCTGCCTCCTGGCAGCCACCGGCTGCGCCGGACCACACCCGAAGCCCCTCGCCGCCACACCCGCGAGTCGCAACGCCGATACCGGCACCATCCTCGTCGTCCGCAAGGCCGAGGCCGCGCCCGGCGTGCTCGCCGCCATCGGCCAGGCCGCCGCCACCGACGATCCCGCCACCGAGTTCATCGTCCGCGAGGATGACGGACAAGTGATCTCGGTCGTGCAGCCGGGCGGGGCCGGGCTCGGCCCCGGCGCGCGCGTCGTGATCCTCCACGGCACGGCGACAAGGCTCGCCGCCGCCGAGGAGTGAGTTGCGGCGGGACGGCGAATGGGCTAACGCGCCCGACATGGAAGGGTCGATCTCCATCCCTCCCCTGGAGGCACCCGAGCGCGCGCCCGTCCAGGGGCTCGTCAAGAGTGGCCCCGAGCCGGTGCTCGAGCTCCGGCCCAACCGCTCCTTCGCGCTCCGCTCCAGCCTCGCCGCCGAGGATCTCCGCGCGGGGCTGAAGCTCTGGCGGCTGATCTGGATGCTGGGCTGGCTCGATATCCGGCTGCGCTATCGCGGCTCGGTGCTGGGGCCGGGCTGGCTCACCCTCTCGACCGCGATCATGATCGCCGCCCTCGGCTTCCTCTACTCCCAGCTCTTCCATACCAACCTGCACGCCTACCTGCCGTTCCTCGCCCTCTCGATGGTGCTGTGGAACTTCCTCTCGACGCTGGTGAGCGAGGCCTGCACCTGCTTCCTCCAGGCCGAGGGAACGATCCGCTCCATCCGCATGCCCTTCTTCCTGCACGCGGGACGGATGCTGGTGAGGAACGTGCTCGTGCTCGCGCACAATATCCCGGTGATCGTCGCGGTCTTCCTGCTGCTCTCGATCTATCCCGGAGCGACGGCCTTCATCGCCGTGCCGGGCTTCGCGCTCTGGCTCGTGGACGGGATCGCGATCGCCTACCTGCTCGGCATCTTCTGCGCCCGCTTCCGCGACGTGCCGCCGATCGTGGCGAGCGTGATGCAGATCGGGTTCTTCGTGAGCCCGATCATCTGGGAGCCGACGACGCTTTCGGCGAAGTGGCAGCATCTGCTGCCGATCAACCCGTTCTTCACCCTGCTCGAGGTCGTGCGCGGGCCGCTGCTCGGCAACGCGCCGAGCCTCGCGGTGTGGGCGAGCGCGGCGGGCTACAGCCTCGCCATCATGCTCATCGCCTGGCTTCTCTTCGTGCGGACCCGGCACCGGGTCGCGTTCTGGATCTGAGGCGGCCGAGGGCGCGATGGCGAGGATCTCGGTGCGCAACGTCGCGGTCGATTTTCCGCTCTATCACGGCTCGAGCCGGAGCCTGAAAAAGACCTTCTTCGCCGCCGCCGCGGGACGCGTGGGCAAGGACCGGCAGAGCCGGATGGTGGTGCAGGCGCTGGGCGGGATCTCCTTCGAGCTCAAGAGCGGCGACCGGCTCGGGCTGATCGGCAACAACGGCGCGGGCAAGACCACGCTGCTCCGCGCGCTCGCCGGCATCTACGAGCCGGTGGCGGGCGAGGTCACGATCGAGGGCAGCCTCACCGCGCTGCTCGACCCCAATCTCGGCATGAACCCCGACCTCACGGGACGGGAGAACATCCTGCTGCGCGGGCTCTATGGCGGGCTCGCGCGGCCGGCCATCGAGCGGCTCGAGGACGACGTGCGCGACTTCGCCGAGCTCGGCGAGTTCCTCGACCTGCCGGTGCGGCTCTACAGCTCGGGAATGATGGTGCGGCTCGGCTTCGCGCTCGCGACCGCGATCCGCCCGCAGGTGCTGCTGATGGACGAATGGTTCCTGGCCGGGGACGCGTCCTTCATGGAAAAGGCGCGCGGACGGCTGGAAAGCATGGTGCGCGGGGCGGAAATCCTCGTCCTCTCCTCGCACGTCGCACCCGTGGTGCAGGCCTGGTGCACACGCGTGATCTGGCTCGAACAGGGACGCATCCGCGCCGACGGACCGGCCGAGGAAGTGCTCGCAGAGTATCTCGGCCACCCGCTGACACCGCTCGCGCCGGACGCGGCGGATGCGGGGGTCAGCGCCGAGGCGATCGTCGCGGCGAAGGTGTAAGCATCGGATCGCGGAGCGAGCGCGAGCGGAGTGAGCGCGAACGCAGCGTTGATCCGATGCGGCGGAAAAGACTCTTCAAGGAAGGTTTTTATTTTTTAAGGTGTTCTCTTTTGAAAAAGAGAACCAGAAAACTTTTTTCCGTTTTCTGATTTCCGTTGATCTCATCGATTCGTTCGGAGGCCCGAGGCAAAGCCGGGTCCGGAGAACGGAAAAAAGTCTTTTTGCTTCTTTTTCTTCAGAAAAAGAAGAGAAATCCTATGGTTTTGAGTCGCGTGCGCGGAACGC
>JASHRV010000232.1 GCA_030037175.1 Acetobacteraceae bacterium | reverse complement strand
GCGACGACCACCGAGGGCTTCGCCGCGTTCGGCGCATGGCGGACCTGGTACCGGATCACGGGGGCGCTTGGCGCGGGAAAGCCGCCGCTGGTCGTGCTGCATGGCGGGCCGGGCTGCACGCACGACTATGTGGACAGCTTCAAGCTGCTCGCGGAAGGCGGGCGGGCCGTCATCCATTACGACCAGATCGGGAACGGAAAATCGACGCATCTGCGCGGGCAGGGCGCGGATTTCTGGACCGTCGGGCTTTTCCTTTCCGAGCTCGACAATCTGCTCGCCCATCTCGGCATCGCGGGTTCCTATCATCTGCTCGGCCAGTCCTGGGGCGGCATGCTCGCCGCGGAACATGCGGTGCGAAGGCCGCCGGGGCTGCGCGCGCTGGTGATTGCCGATTCGCCGGCTTCGATGGCGCTTTGGGTCGAAGAGGCGAACCGGCTGCGCGCGGCGCTGCCGGCCGAGGTGCAGGCCGCCCTGCTCAAGCATGAGGCAGAGGGAACGCTCGATTCGCCTGAATACCAGGCAGCGACCAAGGTGTTTTACGACAGGCATGTCTGCCGCGTGGTGCCGAACCCGCCGGAGGTGACGCGCACCTTCGATGCGATCGCGGCCGACCCCACCGTGTATCATACGATGAACGGGCCGACCGAGTTCCATGTGGTGGGCACGCTCAAGAATTGGAGCATCGTCGAGCGGCTGGAGCGGATCAACGTGCCCACGCTTCTGATTTCCGGCCGCTACGACGAGGCGACGGAAGCGACGGTGCGGCCCTATGCCGAGCGCATTCCCGATGTCCGCTGGACGATCTTCGAGCACTCGAGCCACATGCCGCATGTGGAGGAGACGCCGCTCTGCATGCAGGCGGTGGGCGCGTTTCTCGCCGCGCACGATCCGACAAGTTGAGCCGGCACAGGAAGGGAAGGAGACGAAGGATGAGACTGCATCGCATAGGCGCGCTCGCCGCCGCGTTCGTTCTCGGCGCATTCCCGGCGATGGCCGCCCCGAGCGGGCCGCATTACGGCGGCACGATCAGGCTGGTCGCGGCCGCGGCCGAGGGCACGATGGACCCGCAGGTCAACTACACGCTCAAATATTGGCAGCTCTTCCCGTTCCTCTATGACGGGCTGGTCACTTTCAAGAAGGCCGGGGGCACGGACGCCTTCACCATCGTGCCGGATCTTGCCGAATCGATCCCGACGCCGGCGGACGGCGGCAAGACCTATGTGTTCACGTTGCGCAAGGGGATCAAGTTCTCCAACGGCCAGACGCTGACGGCCGACGATGTGCGCGCGACCTTCGTGCGGCTTTTCAAGGTGCTCAATCCGAATGCCGGCGCCTGGTACAATGTGATCGAGGGCGGGGATGCCTGCGTGAAGACGCCGGCAAGCTGCACCCTGCCCGGCGTGGTCGCGGATGATGCGGCCGGCACGGTGACCTTTCACCTCGTGCAGCCGGATTCGGAGTTCCTCGACCAGCTTGCCGTGCCCTTCGGCTCGATCGTGCCGGCCAGCACGCCGGCCAAAGACATGGGCACGACGCCGATTCCGGGCACCGGCGCCTACATGATCAAAAGCTACGATCCGAACCGGGGGATCGTGATGGTCCGCAACCCCTATTTCAAGCAATGGAGCGCCGACGCGCAGCCCTGGGGATATGTCGACGAGATCGACTATAATTTCGGGCTTACCCCCGACGCGCAGGTGACCGCGATCGAGAACGGCCAGGATGACTGGATGTTCGACAACATCCCCGTCGACCGGCTCAACGAGGTCGCGACCCGCTACACGAAGCAGCTCCACCTCAATCCGCTGCTGGCCTATTTCTACCTGACGCTCAACGTGAATCTGGCGCCGTTCAGCAACGAGGATGCGCGGCTGGCGGTGGCTTATGCGATCAACCGCGCCGATCTCGTGAAGCTCTATGGCGGCCCGGCGCTCGCCACGCCCTCCTGCCAGGTTCTGCCGCCCGGCATGCCGGGCTATGCGCCCTACTGCCCCTACACCATGAACCCGGGCAGCAAATGGTCCGCGCCGGACATGGCAAAAGCCAAGGCGTTGATGGCGAAATCCGGAACCGCCGGGCAGGCGGTGACGATCATCACCCAGACGATCGATCCCTACCGCGCGATCGGCGTCTATCTGCAGAGCGTGCTCAACGAGCTCGGCTACAAGGCCTCGGTCAAGGCGATCTCGCCGGATATCGAGTTCACCTATCTGCAGAACACCAAGAACAAGGTGCAGATCGGCGTGACCGACTGGTACCAGGACTATCCCGCGCCTTCGGACTTCCTCAACGTGCTTTACAGCTGCGCGAACTTCCACCCCGGCTCCGACACCTCGATCAACATGCCGGGCTTCTGCGACAAGTCGATCGACGCCGAGATGCAGAAGGCGATGACGCTTTCGCTGACCGACGCGGCGGGAGCGAACAAGATCTGGGCGCAGGTGGACCGGATGGTCACCGACCAGTCGCCGACCGTGACCATGTTCAACCCGAAGCATGCGGACTTCGTCTCGAAGCGGGTTGGGAACTTCGTCTTCAGCGGGCAGGTCTATTTCCAGCCCGAATTGGCGTGGGTGAAGTAGCGCGGGGCTAGGCCCGGGTGTCCGGGGCGGAGCCTCTTCGCGCGCCGGCCGGGTGGAGCGAGCCCGCACGCCTCGCACCACCCGCGCTCGGCTACTGGGCGGGCGCGTTCAGAAAGCTTCTGCGCAATCCAAGCGCGCTCGCCTCCTTCGCCGTGCTGATGCTGATCGTCCTTGTCTGTGCCGCGGCGCCCTACTACGCGCGCGACGTTTCGCACACGGATCCCTTCGCCTCCAATGTCGGCGGGTCGATCATGGTCGGGGGGAAAAGCGTCGATGTGCTGCAGCAGGCGACCAACGGGCTCGGGCTCGGGCTCACCCCGATCGGCCCGCTCTGGCGCTTCGGGCCCTACGCGCTCGGCGCCGACGATCAGGGGCGCGACGTCGCGGCGCGGCTGCTCTATGGCGGGCGGAACTCGCTTCTGATCGGGGTGGCCTCGACGCTGATCTGCCTCTCGCTCGCCACGCTCACCGGCCTCGTCGCTGGCTTCTTCGGCGGTCTCACCGACCGGGTGATCTCGATCCTGCTCGATATTCTCTGGGCGTTTCCGATCTATCTGCTCGCGATCTCGCTTTCGATCGTGCTCATCAACCAGAGCCTCGTCATCGGCCCGCTGCAGATCACGGGCTCGAGCCTTGCCCTGCCGATTCTCATCATCGGCGTCGTCTATGTGCCCTATGTCGCGCGGCCGATCCGCGGCCAGGTGCTCAGTCTGCGCAACAGCGAGTTCGTGCTCGCGGCCACGGGACTCGGCGTGCCGCGCTTTCGCATCCTCTGGCGCGACATCCTGCCGAACGTGCTCAGCACCGTCATCGTTTTCGCGCCGCTGATGATGGCGCTCAACATCCTGACCGAGGCGGCTCTTTCGTTCCTCTCGGTCGGTGTGCAGCCGCCGGCGGCGAGCTGGGGCACGATCATCCGCGACGGCGAGGGGCTGCTCTACACCCAGCCGATGGTCGCCGTGGCGCCCGGAATCGCGATCGTGCTCACGGTGCTTGCGCTCAATATCCTGGGCGACGGGCTGAGGGACGCCCTCGACCCGCGCGCCAAGCTGCGCATCTGAGAGAAGAATGAGCCGGATGATGGCGAGGCGAAGTGAATGCAGGGGCGAGGCCCCTGGGCTGAAGTGACTGGCTTCGTCGTCCGTCGTCTGTTGCACATGCTGTTCGTGCTGGTGGGAATCAGCGCAACTGTTTTCCTGATTTTCTTCGCGACTCCGGGCGCCGATCCGGCGGCGCGGATCGCGGGGCGCAACGCGACGCCGGATACGGTTGCCGCCGTGCGCAGGGAGTTCGGCCTCGATAAGCCGCTGCCGGTTCAGTACGCGATGATGATGGATCATCTCCTCGTCACGCGCGACCTCACCTCCTTCGTCAATCGCGGCGAGCGGATCGTGCCGGAGATCGCGGAGGCGGCGCCGGTGACGCTTTCGCTCGTGCTCGGCGCGGCGGCGATCTGGGTTGTGTTCGGCGTGCTGGTCGGCGTGGTCGCGGCCGCGTTCAAGGATACGGTGATCGATCGCGGGCTGATGGTGGCGGGCCTCGTCGGTGTCTCGGTCCCGGTTTTCTGGCTCGGCGAGGTGGTGAACCTCATCACGCAAAGCCGGCTTCACGACACGTTTCTTTTCTCGTGGGTGCCGGCGCTCGGCTACGTGCCGCTGAGCCAGAATCCGCTCGGCTGGTTCGCGGCGCTGGTGCTGCCCTGGATCACGCTTGCCGTGCTCTATATCGGCATCTATGGCCGTGTGCTGCGCGCGAACCTGATCGAGGCACTGAACGAGGATTACATCCGCACCGCGCGGGCGAAGGGTCTTTCGGACTGGCAGGTGCTGACGCGGCACGCGCTGCGCTGCTCGCTCATCAGCTTCGTCACCATGTTCGGGCTTGATTTCGGGGCGTTGGTCGGCGGCGGCGCGCTGCTCACGGAGGTGGTGTTCGGCCTGCAGGGAGTGGGCGCGCTGACCTACCGGGCGCTGGAAGATCTTGATCTGCCGATGATCATGGCGACGGTGATCTATGCCTCGTTCTTCGTCGTCGTCTCCAACGCCGCGGTGGACATTCTCTACGCGGCGATCGATCCCAGGGTGCGCGAGCGGTGAGCGGCCGAGAGTCCGGGCCGATCCTCGAGGTGCGCGATCTCGCCGTGTCCTTCCGCACCGAGCGCGGCCTCGTGCGCGCGGTGGACGGCGTTTCCTTCACCCTCGGCGCGCGCGAGATTCTGAGCATCGTGGGCGAATCGGGCTCGGGCAAGACGCTCACCGTGCTTTCGGTCATGGGGCTGGTCCGCGATCCCAATGCGATCGTCGAGGGCTCGATCCGCTTTCGCGGCCGCGAGCTCGTGGGCCTGCCGGACCGTGAGATGCGGCGCGTGCGCGGCGGCGCGATCGCGATGATCTTCCAGAACCCGATGACGGCGCTGACGCCTGTCTATTCGATCGGGCACCAGATCGCGGAGCAGGTGCGCGCGCACCGCTCCCTTTCGCGGCGCGCGGCCTGGGCGCGCGCGGTCGAATTGATCGAGGCGGTCGGCATTCCCAATCCTGAAGGCGCTGCGCATCGTTTTCCGCACGAGCTTTCGGGTGGCATGCGCCAGCGCGGGGTGATCGCGATGGCGCTCTCCTGCGATCCTGCGCTGCTGCTGGCCGACGAGCCGACGACGGCGCTCGACGTCACCGTTCAGGCGCAGATCCTCGATCTCATCCGCAGGCTCAGGGCCGATTTCGGTTCCTCGGTGATCCTGATCACGCACAATATGGGCGTGGTCGCGGAGATCGCCGACCGCGTCGCGGTGATGTATGCCGGCCGCATCGTCGAGCGGGCGGAGACGCGGGCGCTCTTCCGCGAACCGCGCCATCCCTACACGCTCGGCCTCCTGGGCTCGATCCCTCCGCTCGAAGGCGAACGCCCGCGACGCCTGCCCGCGATTCCGGGCACGCCGCCCTCGCCGTTCGCGATTCCCGAAGGCTGCCCCTTCGCCCCGCGCTGCCGCTGGCGCATGGCCGCCTGCGCGGTGCG
>JASHRV010000231.1 GCA_030037175.1 Acetobacteraceae bacterium | reverse complement strand
GCGGCCGGCGCGGAGATCGTGGAGCCGCCGAACGACAAGCCTTATGGGCGCACCTACACGGCGCGCGATCCGGAGGGGCATCCGTGGTTCTTCACCACGCCGCCGGGGGACCCGGAATGAAAGGATGAAAGTTCTTTGGTTCTTTCTTTCAAGAAAGAACAACTTCCCTTGCTTGCGTGCTCGCTTGCCCGCTGCGTGGTTGGGCTCGCTCTAGCGCGCGCAATCGAGCCGCGCGCCGAGTGCCAGGCCGCGGCGGAGAATGAGTGCCGCGCGCGCGGCGACCCAAGGGTCGGGCGGGAGGGGCGACCAGTGCAGCGGATCGGGGAGGATCACGGCGAGCCGTGCCGCCTCATCCGGTGTCAGCGTGGCGGCGCGGTGGCCGAACCAGTGGAGCGCGGCTGCCTCGGCGCCGAAGATGCCGGGGCCGAATTCCACGCTGTTCAGATAGACCTCCAGGATGCGCCGTTTCGGCCAGAGCACCGCGATCTGCGGTGTGAGCCAGAGTTCGAGCGTTTTGCGCAGCACGCTGCGCGCCGGCCAGAGGAAGAGGTTGCGCGCCACCTGCATGGTGATGGTGCTGGCGCCGCGCGGGCGGCGGCCGTGGAGCCACGCGTCCGCCTGGTCCCACAATGCCCCCGCGTCGATGCCGAGCGGCTCGCTGCAGAAGAGATCGTCCTCGGAGGCGATGACCGCGCGCGGCAGGGCGGGCGCGATGCGGCGATAGGGCACCCAGTCGTGATGCGGCGCGTAGCCTTGGGCGAGGCGGATCAGCATCAGCGCGGTGATCGGCACCGGCACGAAACGGAAGGCGAGGATCAATGCCGCCGGCCCCAGCAGCAGCGCGAGCAGCACGATCCGGGCCAGCCGCCGCACGCGGCGCCCGCCTTGCTTCCGTCCGGGCATGGGCGCTCCTTAAGGCAGGATGGGATTGCCCGGCACTATCTTGACAGCGCCCGCGATCGTTCGATGTTCGCGGGACAGGGCATCCGGCGGCAGGCTATGGTCCCCACGGTTCCACGGCAGGGCGCAGCGTGATGACCGCCTATTATCTGGCCCGGCTGCAATTCGCGCTGACGATCGGGTTTCATATCGTCTTTCCCGCCTCCTCGATCGGGCTTGCGAGCTATCTCGCCGTGCTCGAGGCGATGTGGCTTCGGACGAAGCGGGAGGCCTATCTCGACGCCTATCGGTTCTGGCTGAAGATCTTCGCGATCGTCTTCGGGATCGGCGTCGTCTCGGGCATCGTGATGGGCTACGAGCTCGGGCTCAACTGGTCGGGCTACACGAACAAGGTGGGCGCGATCCTCGGCCCGCTCCTGACCTACGAGACCATGACCGCCTTCTTCCTCGAGGCGGGATTCCTCGGCGTCATGCTGTTCGGCATGAAGAAGGTCGGGCCGCGGCTTCATTTCGCCGCGACCTGCGCGGTTGCCGTCGGCACGCATATCAGCGCCTTCTGGATCCTTGCCGGCAATTCCTGGATGCAGACGCCGCAGGGCTACAGGATCGTCGACGGGCGGTTCGTTCCGACGGACTGGCTCGCGATCATCTTCAACCCCTCGATGCCGTTCCGCTTCGTGCACATGATGGGCGCGGCCTATCTCAGCGTGGCGCTGATGGTGGGCGCGGTCGGCGCCTGGCACGTGGCGCGCGACCGGAAGAACGATGTCGCGCGGCTGATGCTTTCGATGGCGCTCTGGCTGGTGCTGTTCGCGGCACCGGCGCAGATCGTGGCGGGCGATGCGCAGGGCGACAACACGCTGCGCTATCAGCCGCAGAAGGTCGCGGCCATGGAAGGGGACTGGACCCAGCCGGCGCCGGGCGCGGGAGAGCCGCTGGTGCTCTTCGCCATCCCGCACATGAAGACCGAGCGCAACAGCGCGACCATCGAGATCCCGCGCGTCGCCTCCTGGTATCTCACGCACACATGGGCGGGCACGATCAAGGGACTGCGCGAATTCGCGAAGAACGACATTCCCTACGTGCCGATCGTGTTCTTCGCGTTCCGGGTGATGGTCGGGCTCGGCGTGCTGATGCTCTGCTACGCCCTGCTCGGCGGATTCCTGCGCTGGCGCGGAAAATTATACGACACGCGCTGGTTCCTCAGGATCGCGGTGGCGATGGGGCCGGCCGGCTACCTCGCTTTGCTCGCGGGATGGACCGTCACCGAGACGGGGCGGCAGCCCTACACGGTCTATGGCGTGCTGCGCACGCTGAACAGCGTCTCCCCGGTCGGCGCGCCCGGCGTTGCCGGCTCGCTCGCGGCGTTCGTTGTCGTGTACGCGATCGTCTTCGGGGGGGCGATGACGTTCCTGCTGCGGCTGATGGCGAAGCCGCCCGAGCACGGCGAGCCGGACGTGCCGCAGGTTCCGGTGCGGAGCGCCGGCATCACGCCCGGGCCTGCGGGCGCGGTGCCGACGCTGCCGGGGGCCGCGGAGTAGATGCCGATGTGGGACCTGCACGCCGTGCTTTCCCTTGTGTGGGCCGGGCTGATCGCGTTCGGCGTGCTCGCCTACGTGGTGCTCGACGGATTCGATCTCGGCGTCGGCATCCTGTTCCTGATCGAGCGGGAGCGGTACGACCGCGACGTGATGGTGAATTCCGTCGCCCCCGTCTGGGACGGCAACGAAACCTGGCTCGTGTTCGGCGGCGTCGGGCTCTACGCGATGTTCCCGCTCGGCTACTCGGTCATCCTGCCCGCGCTCTATCCGGTGCTGATCGCGATGCTGCTCGCGCTGATCCTGCGCGGGGTCTCGTTCGAGTTCCGCTTCCGCGCGACCGGGGCCGGCCAGTTCTGGTGGGATGCCGCCTTCTGCGGCGGATCGACCGTCGCCGCCTTCGCCCAAGGGCTCGTGCTGGGCGGGCTGCTGCAAGGCATCCACGTGGTGAACGACGCCTACGCGGGCGGATGGTGGGACTGGCTCACGCCCTTCACCGTCGTTTGCGGCATCGCCGTCGTCATCGGCTACACGCTGCTCGGTTCCTGCTGGCTGATCTGGCGCACCGAAGGCGCCCTCCAGCACCGCAACCGCCTCTACGCCGGCCGCCTCGCAGCCGTCACGCTCGCGCTCATGGTCGTCGTCAGCCTGGCGACGCCGTTCCTCCACCCGCAATATTCGCGGCGCTGGTTCTCCTGGCCCGGCATCCTGCTCACCAGCCCCGTGCCGGTGCTCGTCGCCGCGATCGGGCTGATGCTCCGGCGCGGACTGAGGCAAAACCATCAATGGACGCCGCTGCTCTGCGCGGAACTGTGGTTCGCGCTCTGCTTCGCCGGGCTCGGCATCAGCCTCTACCCGCTGATGGTGCCGCCGGACATCACGATCTACCAGGCCGCCGCCCCACTGCTGAGCCAGACCTTCCTGATCGCCGGCGCCGCCGTGATCATCCCCATCATCCTCGCCTACAACGCCTACGCCTATTGGATCTTCCGCGGCAAAGTGCAGCCCGGCACGGGCTACCACTAGGAAGCAGGAAGAAAGACCAGGGGACGCTGTCCCCTGGACCCCTGCCAGGGCCTTGAGGCCCTGGACCCCATCCGTTTGGCGGCGGAAAGGGCGGCTCAGCCCTTGGCGGGGATCCGGGGCTCCCATCGCGCTTGCGCGATGGGGACCCGACAAGGGGCAGAGCCCCTTGGCCTTGCCTTCCTTGCTGCTTGCTAAAGGTCGGTGCTGAGGATGAAGCGGGTGGGGGTGAGGCGGGTTTTGGCTTCGCTGAGGGTGGTTTGGCCTGGGGTGGTGGGCAGGGCGATCGCGCGGCAGGCGTCTTCGATGATGAAGGTGGTGTAGCCGAGGCGGATCGCGTCCTCGGCGGACCAGGCGACGCAGTAGTCGGTGGCGAGGCCGGCGAAGAAGATGCGTTGGAAGAAGCGGGCGCGCAGGTAGCCGTCGAGGCCGGTGGGTGTCGTGCGGTCGTTTTCGAAGAAGGCCGAGTAGCTGTCGATCTCGCGGTGGAAGCCCTTGCGGATGATCATTTCGAGGCGGGCCTGGTTCAGGTCCGGGTGCAGGGCGGCGTTGGCGCTGCCCTGGAGGGCGTGGCGCGGCCAGAGGGTTTGCGGCCCGTAGGGCATGGCGATGGCGGAGAAGGCTTTGTGGCCGGGGTGGCTATCGGCGAAGGAGGTGTGATCGGGCGGGTGCCAGTCCTGGGTTGCGAAGGCGTGGGCGAAGGTTTCGGCGAGAAGGCGGTTGATGGTGGGGATGATCGTGTCGCCTTCGGCCACGGGCAGCTCGCCGCCGGGCATGAAGGTGGGCTGGACGTCGGTGACGCAGAGTATGTCGGTGGCGGGATCGAGGGTGATCATGACGGTTTGGTCTTGGGCGGTTTCGTCTTGTCGCGGTAGCCGCACCAGCGGGCGGCCGGGCAGTGCCAGCATTCGGGCTTTCTGGCCTTGCAGATGTAGCGCCCGTGCAGGATCAGCCAATGGTGCGCGTCGCGCAGCATTTCGTGGGGGATGCGCTTGACGAGGGCGTCCTCCACCTCGCGCGGGGTGCGGCCGGGGGCGAGGCCGGTGCGGTTGGCGACGCGGAAAATGTGGGTATCGACAGCCATCGTCGGCTCGTTGAAGGCGACGTTGAGGACGACATTGGCGGTCTTGCGGCCGACTCCCGGCAGCGCCTCGAGGGCGGCGCGGTCCTGCGGCACCTCGCCCCCGTGGCGCTCGATCAGCAGCCGGGCGAGGGCCGCGACGTTGCGGGCCTTGCCCTGCCAGAGGCCGAGGCGGCGGATATGCCGCGCGATGCCGGCCTCACCGAGGGCGGCCATGGCGGCCGGGGTCGGGGCTTCGGCGAAGAGGGTCTTGGTGGCCTCGTTGACGGATTTGTCGGTGGTCTGCGCGGAGAGGGCGACGGCGACGAGGAGGGTGAAGGGATTCTCGAAGTGGAGCTCGCTCCGCGGATTGGGGTTGGCGGCGGCGAGGGCCATGATGAAGGAGCGGGCGGCCGCGGCGCTGATGGGCTTTGTGGGCGCGGGGGGCCGCGGGCGGAGCATGAGGGTTTTGTTGCAGGCGGGGCCGTGAGGGACAAGATTGGGGGAATGACCGACACCTGGGCCGGCAATCGGAACCCGCTTTCATTCGAGGCGGTGATCGTCCCGCACCGCAGTCTTTCGCGGCGCGGGCTTTATGTGGTCATCGGGTTCATTTCGGCTCTGTCGGCGCTGATCAGCTTTCTCTGCTGGCGGCTCGGGGCATGGCCCGTGGTCGGGTTCAACGGGGCCGAGATCGGCTTTGCCCTGCTTGCGCTCAACTGGCACGCCGCGAGCGCGAGGCGCGCGAGCGAGGTGCTGCTGCTCGGCGAGGACGGGCTCCGGGTGGTGCGCGCGGGCGCGGGCGGGCGGCGCGAGGAGACGGTGCTGCCGGTGGGGTGGCTCAGGGTGGTGCTGGAGGAGCGGCGCGGGCGGGTGCCGGCGCTGCTGGTGCTGGCGCAGGGGGCGCGGCTCGAGGTGGGTGCGGCGCTCGGCGAAGAGGAGAAGCGGAGCCTCGCCGCCGCGCTGGCGGACGCGATCGAGCGGCTCAGGCATCCGGTGTTCGACAATCCGCAGCTCAGGGATTGAAGCCGGAGTTACGTGCCGGCGTCCTCGTCGGGGGCGAGGGAGCGGATGAGGTCGAAGACCCGCTTGCGGACGGCGGGATCGGAGATCCGGTAATAGGCGCGGACGAGGTCGAGGGTTTCGCGGCGGTTGAGGCGGGCGTCGGAGCCGAAGCCTTCCTGCGCCTCGGCGAAGCCGCCGAGCGCCGCGGCCGCCGAGGGCGGCGGGCTGCCGCCGACCGCTTCCGGCATGTCGTCGAAGAAGAAGCTGATCGGCACGTCGAGCACACGCGCGAGATCGAAGAGGCGCGAGGCGCCGACGCGGTTGATCCCGCGCTCGTATTTCTGGACCTGCTGGAAGGTGAGGCCGAGCGCGTCGCCGAGTCGCTCCTGGGACATGCCGAGAAGGGTGCGGCGGAGGCGGATGCGCGAGCCGACATGGACGTCGATCGGGCTGGCCCTGCTTTCCCTCTCGGGACGATCGCCTCCTTCCTCGTTGGTCGTCGCTGTGCTCCAGCTCATCCCACGGCTCGGAAGACGGCGTTCATCGGGTCATCAGCCAATCGCTCTGGGGAGGGTTGCAGCCGGAGGGACCATCAACCACCAGCGGTGGCATCCTATCGGCGCAACCTGCGGTGTCAATAAATTTGTTAAAATGAAATAAACAGCTCGCCAATAGAGAAACACGTTAACTTTTGCGTATTGGTCGGACAACACTCGCCAAATACGCGAAAAGAACAGTCATGATAGTGAGCAACAGGGGAATTGCGCGGCCGAACCGCGAGTACAAAGTGGGCGGCAGCGCGCCCGGCAGTTGCACCACGAGTATTCCGCGCCGGCCGAGCCCGAGCCGGGCGAGAAGATGGCCATGGGCGTCGAAAGCCGCCGAGATGCCGCTGTTGGCGGCGCGGAGCAGCGGCAGCCCCTCCTCGACCGCGCGGGTGCGGGCGGCTTCGAGCGCCTGGCGCGGGCCGGCCGTGTTGCCGAACCAGGCATCGTTGGTGACGTTGACCATCCAGGCGGGGCGCGGGCGGGCGACGATCTCGCCCGAGAAGATCGCCTCATAGCAGATCAGCGGGTCGAACGGCGGCAGGCCGGGCACGGAGATCGTGCGCGGGCCGGGGCCGGCGGTGAGGCCGCCGCCGGGCACGACCTGGATCGGCAGCGGGAACCAGTCCGGCTGGTACTCGCCGAAGGGCACGAGGTGCCACTTGTCGTAGAGGGCGGCGGGCGGGCCCGGTCCGTCCAGCACGATCAGGCTGTTGCGCGGACGGCCCTGGGTGTCGAAGCGGATCGAGCCGGCGAGGACCGGGACGCCCGGGCCGGCGGCCTCGGCGATCGCGGCGCGGGCCGCGCCGTCCGTCTCGAGCAGATAGGGGCTCGCGGTCTCGGGCCAGACGACGGCCGTGGGATGGCCCGAAGCGGCGGCCACGCCTTGCTCGGTGAGGGCGAGATAGGTGCGGAAGATCGCAAGCGCCGTCGCCTGGGACCAGTCGAGCACGATGGGGATGTCGCCCTGGGCCAGCACGACGCGGAGCGAGGAGGGAGCGGGCAAGGGCTGGTCGAGCCGGGCGAGGCCGGCGCCGAACCAGGCGAGCAGGAGGATCGCGGCGGCGGCGAGGCCGCGGCGGCCGAGGCTCGGCAGGGTGACGAGCAGCAGGGTCGCGAGGGTGAGGCCGTAGATGCCGAGCCAGGACGCGGGCTGGAGGAAGATGTCGCCGAGGCGGCCGGGCAGCGCCCAGACGCTGCCCCAGAGATTCCAGGGAAAGCCGGTGAGGATGGTGCCCTGGACGAGGGCGGCGAGAGAGAAGAGGCCGGAAAGCCCGAGCACGCGCGAAAGGCCGGCCGGGAAGAGCCGGGCAAGGCCGGCCGGAATGGCGATGAAGAGGAGCGAGAGGCCGGCCGCCGTCAGCGGGGTGGCGAAGGGAACGAGCCACCAGAAGCTGTCGACGCGGGTGAGGATGGCCTCGGTGATCCAGTAGAGGCCGAGGAGATGAAAGCCGAAGCCGAACCAGAAGCCGCGGCGCGCGGCGCGGCGCATGCCGGGGCGGCCGGCGGGCGCGGCATCGATGAGGGCGAGGAGGCCCGCGAAGGCGAAGGGAAGGACCGGCAGCGCGTACCAGGGCGGGAGCGCGGTCGCGGCAAGGAGGCCGAGAAGGCCGGCGGCAAGGTCCGCGCGCCAGCCCGGAAGGTGGCCGAGCCAGGTGCGGGCGCGCAGGCCGAGCGAGGCGCGCGCCCCGCTCGGCCTGCGGGCCCGCGGCGCGAGAGGGAGCCCCTCAGGCAAGAGCGTGGCGGGAGCGCGATGACCGGAGGCGGTGAAGCCGGAGGTATGAATCGCGCGAGAGGACAAAGCAGCGCGATGACCGGAGGCGGACCCGCCGGAGGTCTGAATCGCGCGAGAGGACAAAGCAGCGCGATGACCGGAGGCGGACCCGCTGGAGGTATGAATCGCGCGGCAGGACAAAGAACGAGAGCGGGATGGACGAGCGTGAGCGAGCGCATCCCGCGCTGGAGGAATCAGTCACCCGGCTCGTCATCCAGCGCCTCGCGGAGCTGGCGCTCGTAATGGCGGTAATATTTGTCGGTGACGAGGTCGGTCTTCACCACCATGGCGACATCGATGGTGTTGAAGTCGCGGTCGATCACCGCGCCGTCGCCGACGAAGCCGCCGAGCCTGAGATAGCCCTTGATGAGCGGGGGCAGGCGGGCGAGCACCGCGCGGCGGTCGAGCGAATCGAGATCGAGCCGGCGCATCTCGACATAGCGCTCGGGCAGCGCCCGCGGGCGCAGGCCCGGCGGGGCGAGATGGTGGTGGTAGAGGTAGGTGAGCTCGGGGGCCAGCGCGTCGGGGTCGGTGCCGGGCAGGCTCGCGCAGCCGAACATGAGATCGATCTGGTATTCGAAGACATAGGCCGCGATGCCGCGCCAGAGAAGCTGCATGACGACGCGGTTGCGGTGCGCGGCATCGACGCAGGAGCGGCCGAGCTCGAGCAGGCGGTAGGGAAGTGCCAGCAGCCGGCTGATGTCGAACTCGCCCGCGGTGTAGAAACGGCCGGCGCGGGCGGCGGCCTCGCGGCGGATCAGGCGGTAGGTGCCGACGACGCTCTCGGGACCGTCGCCGAGCGCGTGGTCGATCACCAGGAGATGGTCGGCAACCTCGTCGAGCGCGTCGCGGTCGCGGCGGATGAGGGCGGCGGCGCGGCTCGGGGTCGCGCGCATCTCGTCGTAGAAGACGCGGTAGCGAAGGGCCTGGATGGCGTCGATCTCGTCGGCATTGGCGGCCATGCGGACGCCGAGATTGCCGACGCGGAGCTCGGCGAAGCCGGGCCGCTCGATCGTGCCGGCCGGTTGTCCGGTGCGCTGCTCGGCGGTCATCGGCGTCCGCCCTCCGGCGGCTTCTCGGCCGGCGGCGGATCGCCCAGGGCACTCAGTCCGGCCTCAGGCCGGGCATTGGGCCGGGCGGGGCGGCGGCGGCCGAACAGCTCGAGCCGGAGCGAGACGAGGTCGAAGCCAAGCCGGTTCGCGATCGCCTGCATCAGCGCCTCATGCTGGGGGTCCGCGAATTCGACGACGCGGCCCGTGTCGACATCGATGAGATGATAGTGGTGGCCATGCTCTGTGGGCTCGTAGCGGGCGCGGCCGCCGCCGAAATCCCGCCGCTCCAGGATGCCCTTCTCCTCGAGCAGCCGGACCGTGCGGTAGACGGTGGCGATGGAGATGCGGGCGTCGAGCCGGGCGGCGCGGCGATAGACCTCCTCGACATCGGGGTGGTCGGCGGCCTCCGAGAGGACGCGCGCGATCACCCGGCGCTGGCCGGTCATTTTCAGGCCGCGGGCGATGCAGGCCTGCTCGATCGCCGAGCCGGCGGCGCGCCGGCGGCGCGGCGGGGCGAATCCCTGGCGGGCCGTGTCTGCCGGTTGCTCAGGCTGCGGATGGCTCATCCGCGTGGTGCGCTCCTTGCCCAGGGTCGGCCAACCTGCCGCCCTCCGGTTGTGCGATCAAGCCCCGAGGCGTTGGGCGCTTCGGCGCTTCGAGGCCGAAACCTCTCGGCCGGGGGGATCAGCGGCGGGCGCGGGCCTTGGTGCCGAGGCCGATCTTCTTCGCAAGAGAGGAACGGTGGCGGGCATAGTTGGGGGCGACGACCGGATAGTCGGGCGGAAGTCCCCATCTCTCCCGATACTGCTCCGGCGTCATGTTATACGCGGTCTTCAGGTGACGCTTCAGCATCTTGAGCTTTTTCCCGTCTTCCAGGCAGACGATATAGTCGGGAAAGACGGATCTTTTCACCGGGACGGCGGGCTGCGGCTTCTCGATAGTAACCGTTTCCTTGCCGACACCAGCAAGGGTCCGGTAAACTTCCTGAATCAGGGCTGGAAGCGCGTCCGTAGAGACAGAATTATTGGAGACATGAGCGGAAACGATTTGCGCTGTCAGCCCCAGAACATCAGAGTTTCCAGCGTGATCCGCCATGGTGCTTCCTCACCCGATCCCAGTTGTTATTATATAGTGAGACGTTGCCGAGTCTCGCAATGCAGATTTCTTGCATAACGGAGAAATTATTTTGACTTCTACTGTCCAGGCCGATCGCGAGCTCGATATCACCCGCGAAACCTGTCCCATGACTTTCGTTCGCACCCGGTTGGCGCTCGAGAGACTGGCGCCGGGCCAAACGTTGCTGGTCCATCTCAAAGGCGAGGAGCCGCTGCGCAATGTCCCCGCCACGGCGGAGAGCCAGGGCCACGCGGTGCTGGCGCTGACGACCGGGGAGGACGGGGTGAGCCATCTGCTGCTCCGCCGCGGCCCCGGCTGAGCCGCAAGGCCCCAAGGGCCGCCATCGGGCCAGCGGTCGCGGGCCATGGTGGTCACGGGCCATGGTGGCCACGGGCCATGGTGGAAGGGGCGGCGACTTGCTATATCCGCCCCCGAGCCTGACTGCTCTCGCGGCAGTGCAGCAGAAAGTGCCAAGGGAATATGTTATGGCCCGTCGCCGCCAGCTCTACGAGGGAAAGGCGAAGATCCTGTTCGAGGGGCCGGAGCCGGGCACCCTCGTGCAGTATTTCAAGGACGACGCCACCGCCTTCAATGCCCAGAAGCGCGGGGTGATCACCGGCAAGGGCGTGCTGAACAACCGCATCAGCGAATATCTGATGCTGCGTCTGGCCGAGATCGGCATTCCGACCCATTTCGTCCGCCGGCTGAACATGCGCGAGCAGCTCATCCGCGAGGTCGAGATCATTCCGGTCGAGGTGGTGGTGCGCAATGTCGCCGCCGGCAGCCTCTCCAAGCGGATGGGCATTCCGGAGGGCAAGCGGCTGCCGCGCAGCATCATCGAATATTACTACAAGAACGACGAGCTCGGCGATCCGATGGTGGCGGAGGAGCATATCACCGCCTTCGGCTGGGCGACGCCGCAGGACATGGACGATATCGTTTCTCTCTCGCTCCGGGTGAACGACTTCCTGACCGGGCTTTTTCTCGGCGTGGGCATCACCCTCGTCGATTTCAAGCTGGAGTTCGGGCGGCTCTGGGAGAACGAGGAGATGCGGATCGTCCTCGCGGACGAGATCTCGCCCGACAATTGCCGGCTCTGGGACAGCAAGACCAACGAGAAGATGGACAAGGACCGCTTCCGCCGCGATCTCGGCAAGGTCGAGGAGGCCTATCAGGAGGTGGCGAAGCGGCTCGGCATCCTGCCCGAGGCCGGGACGCGGGACATGAAGGGCCCGGAGATCATGCAGTGAGCCCGCCCTCGTGAAAGCGCCCCCATGAGAGCCTTCCTATGAAAGCCCCCTCATGAGAGCCGTCGTGACGGTGATGCCGAAGCCGGGCGTGCTCGACCCTCAGGGCAAGGCGATCGCGCGGGCGCTCGGGCATCTCGGGTTCGCGGCCGTGGGCGAGGTGCGGGCGGGCAAGGTGATCGAGATCGAGCTCACCGCCGCCGATGCCGAGGCCGCGCGCAAGGAGGCGGCTTCGATGGCCGAGCAGCTGCTCGCCAACACCGTGATCGAGAGTTTTTCGGTGACGATAGCGAAATGAATGGCGCGAAATGAGCGGCGCGACATGATGGATATGTGCGGCTAGCTCATGCGCGCCGGCATCACCGTCTTTCCCGGCATCAACCGCGAGCGC
>JASHRV010000230.1 GCA_030037175.1 Acetobacteraceae bacterium | reverse complement strand
GCAGAAACACGGCGGGCGGGGTCTCGCTCAACGGCTCGCCGGCACTGTCGTCGGCAACCACGCCGAACCGCAGCAGCTCCGCGCTGACCCGGCGCGCGAGCACGCGGTCCGGCGTCACCAGCGCGGCGCGCGTGCCCTGAACCTCGATCGCGCCCCGCAATGCGAGCGCGATCGCAACCGCCTCCTCCTGCTGGTCGGCCGGCGCCAGCCGAAAAAGCCCCGAAACCTCCGCCGGCGCATCCGCGGGCCAAACCAGCGCCGGCGCCGGCAGCAGAGCACGGCGCAGCGTCCGCGCCCGCTCCGCGGGCACCATCCCCCCCGCGCCCGGAAACGTACGCACATCCCCCCGCCGCGCCCCGATCGTCGCGAGCAGCCGCGCAACGCCGGCATCCGCGTGGTCGGGGTGCTCCGCGCCGAGCCCGGAAAAATCCTCCTCGCACATCTCCCGATCGAGCCCGGGCAGGATCACCCGGCCCCGTTCCAGCCGCGCGATCACGCCGAGCAGCCCCGCCACGGCCGGAAACTCACCGAAGCTCCCCGCCGCCCAGACCGGATGCACGGGCGGCGCCTCCGCCCAGGCTCGGGCCTGGGCTTTGAGCAGCGCCACCTGCCGCGCGGCCGGATTGATCAGCCCCTGCCCGGCGAGCCATCCGGGCCATGCCTCCGTCACGATGCGGAGAAAGTCGAGCGTGGTCTGCCAGTGCGCCGCGAACTCGGCGGGCACCACGCGCGGAAGCGCTGCGCCGAGATCGATCTCCGCCCGCTCGGCCTCGTCCTGCAGATGCGCAAGCTCGGCCGCCAAAGCCCAGGCGCGGTCCGCCCGCCCGGCCGCCCCGCCCGCCCCTCCGGCGGCCAGAATGAGCCGGCTCAGCACCGCAAGCCGCTCGGTCGCACCCACCGCGGGCGCGAGATCCAGCGCACCGGCAAGCGCAAGCGGCGCCTCGTCCAACGCCCCGAACGCGGCAATGCGCGGCAGCAGCATCGGCCGACCGCCGCCCGCGCGCAGGAACGCTTCGGCCAGCGCCCGCGCCGCTCGCCGTGTCGGCAGCAGGATCAGCCCCTCCGCGGCCCCGACCGGATCGCTCCCGCACGCCCCAAGCCATGCTTCGGCAACGCTGTCGAGGAACGGGCTTCCCGCCGGCAGCGCAAAGAGATTCACCGGCTCTTGCCCGTCTCGCGCGCGTCGATGCTCGATTCCGCCTCGACCAGATCGGCCGGCCTGGAAAGGTGGAACCAAAGCCCGTCATGGACGATCGCGGCGAGCCTTCCCGCCTCGATCGCCCGGCTCCAGAGCAGCCCCATGCCGAACCGTCCCTTCGGCGCATCGCGGAAAAGCCCGGGTCCCGCGAGCTGAATGCCCGCATAAACGTAAGGCACCAGCTCGCGTTCCTTGCGCCAGCGGACCTTGCCCATCGGATCGACCATGAAATCGCCGTCGCCCACCTCGCCCTGCACCTGGCACGTGCGGTGAACGAGAAGAAGCGCATCATGCCGCGCCGGATCGAAGGTCTCGGCGATCCGCGCCAGGGCCGGATGCGGCCCATCGAGCCAGAGCACATCGCCATTCACAACGAAGAACGGCTCCGGCCCGAGCGCCCTCTCCGCCAGCGCCGCGGCAACCGCCCCGCCGGTATCCAACAGCTCCGCCTCGCGGCGAACCATCGTGCACGGCGGTCCGGCCCGGCGCTCGAGATGCGCGGCCAGCCGCTCCGCCTGCCAGTGCCCGTTCACCACCACCTCCAGCACCCCGGCCGCCGCAAGCCGGTCGAGCGCGCAATCGATGAGCGGCCTGCCGCCCACCGGAAGCAGGGGCTTCGGAATCTCCTCAGTGAGCGGGCGCATCCGCGTGCCGAGCCCGGCCGCGAGCAGCATGGCACGCACCGGCCTCATCCGAGCCGGTCGGGCCAGCCGCAAAGCCGCGCCTCGCGGCTCGTCTCGGCGCAGCGCTCCAACCGCACGCGCAGCGCATCCGCGGGCGCGAGCGCGCCAAGCCGGTCCGGCCACTCCACCAGCACGATATCCCCCACCGCCTCGTGCCAGCCGAGCTCCTCGAGCCCCCGCGGACCATCGAGCCGCCAAAGATCGAAGTGATGCACCAGCCCGAGCCGCGTCGCGTAGCTCTGAACCAGCGTATAGCTCGGGCTCGGCACGACGAGCGCGGGATCGCCGGCGGCAGCACGGAGAAAGGCACGCGCGAGCGTGGTCTTCCCCGCACCCAACGCCCCTTCCAAAAGAATCGCATCGCCCGGCCGCGCCCGCGCCGCCAGCCACTCGCCAAGCGCCTCGGTCGCCGCCGGATCGGCGAGAACGAGAGCCGGCATGCATTGCGGAGGGGCATTCGCGAACGGCACGGCCGAAATCTGCCTTCGGCCATGCGGCGAAACAACCAGGGGCAGGAAGATCCGCCTGCAATGAGTCAGGAAGATTGTTCTTTAGGGTTGTTCTTTTTCGGAAAAGGAACCAAAAACTTTTATCCGTTTTTGGTCCGCCGTTCGGACGACACTTCATCAGCGCGCACAACGCGCTAAGTTCTCCCCATGCAAGAAGAGATCGCCACCGACGTCGCGATTGTCGGCGCCGGGCCGGTTGGGCTGTTCGCAGTTTTCGAGTGCGGCATGCTTCGCATGCGCTGCGTGCTGATCGATGCGCTGGCCGCTCCCGGCGGGCAATGCGCCGCGCTCTACCCCGAGAAACCGATCTACGACATTCCGGCCCATCCCGCGATCTCGGCCACCGAGCTCATCGCCGCGCTCGAGCGCCAGATCGCGCCCTTTTCTCCCGCCCGCCTGTTCGGCCGCCGGGTGGAGTCGCTCACCGGTGTCGCCGGAGATTTCCACCTTGGCATCGAGGGCGGGGGGACTGTCCGGGCCAAGGCAGTCATCCTCGCTGCCGGCGCCGGTGCCTTCGGCCCCAACCGTCCGCCGCTCTCAGGCCTGGCCGCCTACGAGGAGACGGGCGCGGTCCGGTACTTTGTCACGGATCGGGAGGCGCTCCGCGGCAAGCGGGTGGTGATCGCCGGGGGAGGGGACTCGGCGGTCGATTGGGCGCTGGCGCTCGCCTCCATCGCGGCCGAGATCAGCGTTGTCCATCGGCGCGAGAAGTTCCGCGCCGCGCCCGAGAGCGCCGCACGACTCGCCGCGGCCGCGAAGAGCGGCGCGCTTTCGCTCGTCGTGCCCTATCAGCTTGCCGGGCTTGCGGGCAGCGCGGGCGTGCTCGAAGCGGTCGAGGTCGCGGGATTCTCGGGCGATAAGCGCCTGATCCCGGCGGATGTGCTGCTCGCCTTTTTCGGGCTTTCGACGGATCTTGGCCCGATCGCCCACTGGGGCTTGGCGCTCGAACGGCATCAGCTGGCGGTCGATCCCGGCACCTGCCAGACCTCGTACGCGGGCGTCTTCGCGATCGGTGACGTCGCAAGCTACCGGGGCAAGCTGAAGCTCATCCTCCAGGGATTTTCCGAGGCGGCGCTGGCGGCGCACGCGATCCACCCGATCGTCTTTCCCGGCCAGGCCCTGCATTTCGAATATTCGACCACCAGCGGCATTCCGGCCTTGAGTTAGGCCGCCAGCCGCTGCTCGCTCTTGCGCATCCCTGTGAGCAGCGTGTCGATCCCGTTGCGCAGCAGGCCGAGACGCTGGTCGAGATCGGCGGCAATGGCGCGCAGCCGCTCTGCCGCGCCCGAGGTGTCCTCGGTGCGCTGGCGGAGCCCGGCGATGCCATTAGAGACAGTGCCGGTCCCAAGCGCGGCCTGCTGGACGGAGCGGGCGATCTCGTCGGTCGCGGCGCGCTGCTCCTCGACGGCGGAAGAGACGGTGGTGGCGATCACCGTGAGCCCGCCGATCTTCTCGGCGACACGCGTGATTGCCGCGACGGAATCGCGTGTCTCGGCCTGTATCGAGGCGATCTGGGCGGCAATCTTGCCGGTCGCCTGGGCGGTCTGGTTGGCGAGGCTCTTCACTTCCCCCGCAACGACGGCGAAGCCCTTGCCGGCATCGCCCGCACGCGCCGCCTCGATCGTCGCGTTGAGCGCGAGCAGGTTAGTCTGGCCCGCAATATCCTCAATCAGCCGCACGACCTCGCCGATGCCCGAAGCCGTTTGCGCCAGCACGCCCACCCGCTCGGCCGAGCCGTTGGCATCGCCCGCCGCCCCCTCGACCGCGGTGGCGGCCTCGGCCATGCGGGCGGCGATCTCACGGATCGAGGCGGAGAGCTCCTCGGTGGCCGCCGCGAGCTGATCGACGCCTGCGCTCGCCCCGGCCGCGCTCTGGGCGATGGTGCCCGCCTCGCCCAGCGCGTTCTGGGCTAGAGCGTTGAGATTGTCGGCCGTGCTCTTGAGGCTTCCCGCCGCGTCGGCAACCCCGGCCACCGCCTCGTCCGCGCGCTGCTCGAAACCGGAGAGCAGCGCCGCCAGCCGCGCCGCCTCGGCCAGCTTCTCCTGCTGCTCCGCCTCCACTTCCGCCGCCATCCGCCGCGCCTCGGCCGCGCCCGCGCGCAGCGTCTCCACCGCCGCGGCAATGGCGCCGATCTCGTCGGTCCGCCCGCGGTCGGGCACATTCGTCTCAAGCTCGCCCGCCGCGATTCTGCCGAGCGTCTCCGTCAGCCGCCCGAGCGGGGCAATCACCCGCCGCCAGCAGAGCACGCCGCCCGCCACCGCGACCGCGATCGAAACGAGCATGCCGATCAGCGCCATGGTGAGGCGCGTCAGCGACGCGCTTCGCTCGCCCTGCGCCGTGCGCAGGGCCGAGGCCAGCAGCGCCTCGCGCGGGGCAGCCAGGGTCGCAAGCCAGGGAACAGCGAAAGCATGCAGCGCCGCCCCCGCGTTGATGCCGACGGAGGCCGTGCCGCTCACCAGGGCAATGTCGTGGCGGTATCGCGGCTCGGCCACCGCCATGAAGCCGCGGGTGATGTCGGCCAGCGCCTCAGCCCGCTGAGGGTCCGGCGGCAGCACCGCGGCCTTGCGCTGGATCATTGCCCAGAGCTGTGCGATCTGCCCGGTCATGAACTCGAGCCGCGCCGCCGAAGCCGCGGTGACGTGCGCAGCGCCCGAGCCGAGATCCTGGAGATCCTGGATCGTCAGGGAGGAGCGCAACCCGGCGACCGCCCTAAGGCTCATCAGCAGATCGGCGAGGTCGGTCTCGGCCGCCACCCGCGGATCGATGCGCATCAGCCGGCTCTGCAGCATCGTGTCGAGCCGGCCGAACGAATTGACAATGGCCGTCGGCCCGGTGACCACCGCCCGCGCCAGCTTCGGCACCGGTTGCCCATCGGCGGCCCGGAACTGATCGATCAGGCCATCAAGCGTCTGCTCCTCCTGCTCGAGATCGCCCACCGGCAGGCCGAGCCCCGCGGCCGCCTGACGCGCCGCGGCACGCTCCTGCGCGGCCTCGGCAAAGCTCGTCTCATTCGCGGCCATCGTCGTGTTCGCGGTCACAAGCATGACCAGCGGGCCACGCTCCACTGCTGTCGAGACCGCGGCCCGCATCGAAAGGCCAAGCGCGCGCGTCAGTGCGATCGATTGTCCGGCCGCCGCGGATGCCGACCAGGAACGCTCCACGATCCACCCCGAGGCGATCACGCCCGGCACCGCAACGATGAAGAGCGCAAGAAAGAACAGCGTCCGAACCCGCATCCCGGCCTCCGCAGCGATGCCGCCACCATGGTGCGCGCCGATTGATGCGCGGTTAACCCGCGCGCGATCCCACCCCAACTCGATTCAGCTTTGCAAGGAACGCGGGCTTCGGCTCTGCGTTTTGCACCTGCCTGGGCATCCCTGTGGTATCTTCCAGCGGCACGGCCCGTGCACCACGTCGAAAACCGTCAGGCAACGGAGTGGAAAATGCACCGCGTTTCGGGATTGGCCTTGAGGGCGGCATTCGTGGGCGCATTCATGCTCGCGGGCGCGGCGGGCGCGAAAGCGGCGCCACCGCAATCCTACGGCGTGCAGGCCCCCGGCATTCAACAGCAGCCGGCGCCGCCAAATCCCCCCGCACCCCTGTTCTCGATCTTCGGCCTTCCCGTCGGCGTGAACGCGCCGGTCTCCGCGCCCTACTGCAACTGCGCGACACAGATCTACGGCGGCCAGCCCATGCGGGGCGGAGAAGCGCTGATCGTGCCCGCGCCCGACCGCCAGCAATAACCGCCGGCCACAGCTGAAGTATTGAAAAGAATGACAGGCAAGAACTTCTTTTTCTGAAGAAAAAGAAGCAAAAAGACTTCTTTTCGTTTTCGGGACCCCGCCGCACCTCGGGACTCCGAACGACGGACGGGAAACGGGAAAAACTGCGTTCGGAGTCTCGAGGTGCGGCGCGGTCCCGAAAACGGGAAAAAGTTTTCTGGTTCTCTTTTTCAAAAGAGAACAATTTCAAAAGAGGACATTTCAAAAATATCCAAATCATATCTGAAAAACACCCGAGAATACCTGCAAAGTTATCTATCTACGTCTATCTATCTCTTCCTATCTCTTCCCCCAGGCATCCAAACCTGTCCCTCGCCCGTAGTCTATACGTGCTTGCCCTGTGCCCAACTCCTTCTCCCACTCTGGCCCCGACCCTGGCCGTTGCTTGCCTGATCGCCTATCGTGGCCATGAGGGTCCGGCCTGCGATGGAACAGGGCATGGTGCGGCGGCAGGCGGACGCGGCTGGCGGGAACGGAAAGGAGGGCGGCGGCGCCTTGCCTGCCGATCTTCTGCGCCGCATTGCGGAGGGCGACCGCGCGGCCTTTCGTCGTCTCTACGATCTTTTCGCGCCGCGTCTTTACGGGGTTGCCTTGCGCATCGTCCGTGAGCGGGGCCTCGCCGCGGATGCGCTGCAGGATGCCTTTGTCCAGATCCTGAGCCGATCCGGCCGCTTCGATCCCGCGCGCGGCAGTGCCGAGGCGTGGCTCGTGAGCCTGGTCCGCTATCGCGCGCTCGACCTCGTCCGCGCCCGCCGGCGCGAGGTGCTGGGCTTCGAGCCCGCCGGGGACACGCCGCACGATGCGCTGCTCGAGGAGCCCGACGCACTTGCCCGCCTCAGCGCGGACGAGGATGGCGCCGCGCTCCGGACCTGCCTTGAGACGCTGGAGGCGGATCGCCGCCGCCTGATCGAGCTCGCCTTTATCGAGGGTCTTTCCCAGGCCGAGCTTGCCGCCCGCTTCCGCCTTCCGCTCGGCACGGTGAAATCCTCCATCCGGCGCGGCCTGCTCAAGCTCCGGGAGTGCCTCGGGCGATGAGCGAAAGCGCGGAGGAACGCGATCTCGCGGCCGCCGAGCACGTACTCGGCGTGCTCGATGCGGCCTCGTCCGAGGCGCTTGCCCGCGCGGCCGAGACCGATCCTGCGTTGGCCGCCGCCATCGCCGCCTGGGAGCAGCTTCTTGCCCCGCTCGCGCGGCTGGTGCCGCCCACCGCTCCGCCCGGCGATCTCTGGCCGCGCATCGAGCGGGCGGCCGGCCTCGCTCCCGCCGCCGCTCGTCCCAACGCGCTCGTCCGCGCCTGGCGGAGCCTCGGTTTCTGGCGCGTTGCCACCGCCGGTGGCTTCGCGCTCGCCGCGGCGCTTGCCGGCGTCATCGTGCTGCGTCCGCCGCCGCGACCGATGCTGATGGCGAGCATTATGCCCATGGGGTCGGGCAAGCCGATGTTCGTGGCCGAGATGCGGCCGGGGGGCGGCCTCATGGTCCGCGCGCTCGCGCCCATGCCGGTCGCGCAAGGCAAGGCGTTCGAGCTCTGGGCCAAGCCCGCGGGCGCGCGCACCATGACCGCGCTCGGGATGGTGCCGGCGAGCGGAAGGCGTGTCCGCCTCGCCGCCAATCTCGGGGAGGGCACGGAGCTGATGATCAGCCTCGAGCCCGCCGGCGGCGCGCCGGGCGGCGCGCCCACCGGCCCCATGCTCTATGAAGGCCGCCTCACGCGCCTCGAATGACCTGCGCCCGCCTCACGTTGCGGCCAACAGGCCGCGCCGCCCGGCGAGCAGCAGCATCGCCTCGGCGATCATGTGCGCGCAGAGATGCGCAGCCATTCCGCCGACATCCTGCGCCGGGCTCACGGTGTTGAAATCCATCGCCACGATGTTGAGCCCGGCGAGCGCTCGCATCAGCGTGATGCCCTCGCGTGCCGAAAGCCCGCCCCAGGCCGGCGTACAGACCCCCGGCGCGACCGCGGGGTCGAAGACATCCATGTCCCAGCAGAGATAGACCGGCCTGCCGCCCGCCGCGTCGCCGAATTCAGCGACCGTCTGCGCGAAGCCACGGGCGAGCAGCTCCTCGATCGGCACCACCCGGAAGCCGAGCGCCTGCGATCGCTGCACGACGCCCGCGCGGAAGGTGAAGCCGCGGATCCCCGCGTGCCAGGAAAGCGCGGGATCGATCGCCCCATCCTCGGCGGCGCAGGTGAACTGCGTCGTTGGGTTGTAGCGGTCCTCGGGATCGGCCGGGTAATCGTCGGTGTGGCTGTCGATATGGAGCGCGACGAGCCCAGGGTGCTTCCGTCCCGCGGCGCGCATCAGCGGCAGCGAGATCGCGCCATCCCCGCCGATTCCGATCGGCACCGCGCCAGCATCGAGAATCGCGCGCGCCGCCGCCTCGATGCGCGGGAAGGCCTCCGCGGGATTGGCCGGCACCAGGGCCACGTCTCCGCAATCGACCGCGCCCAGCAGCGCCGGCGCATTCGCGTCTCCGATCAGCGGGTGATAGCGGCGGATGAGCCGCGATTCGCGCCGCACCGCGGCCGGGCCCTCCCTGGCGCCGACGCGGAAGGGATGGATGCCGCAATCGAACGGAACTCCCAGCACCCCGACATGCCTGCCCGGGCCGGGCAGGCCGGCGGGCAGGCCGAGGAAGGTGTCCGGAGGACGGAAGAGCGGCGCGTCCAAGCCGGGCCTAGCGAACGGAGGAGAAGGAGGTGGGCTCGAGGAAGGAATTGGTGATCGACTGAACGATCGGCCCGTCGCGTTCGGTCTCGGCGCGCTTGGCGATCCATTCCGGATCGACCATGAAGGCGCCCCATTTCTTCTCGCGCTCGGCAAGCGATTCCCAGGCGAGGAAGTAATAGAGGTCGTGGTTCGACTCGCCCGCGAGCACCGTCCAGAACCCTGCTTGGCGGATGCCGTGGCGCTGCCAGATGCCGAGCGTGATGGTGTCGAATCGCTTGAGCAGGGCCGGCAGCCTGCCCGGCATGCAGTGATAGACGCGAAGCTCGTAGATCATCGCACGCTTCCTCCGACAATGGCGGGAGCGCACACGATAGCGAAGCGGGAAAAGCGCGAAACCCCCGCTAGCCTGGCGCGGTCGCGAGCAGGAAGAGGCGGCGGAATGGGAAAAGGGTCGTGCCGTCGGGCCGTGGCGGATAATGCGGGCGGAGTGCTGCGGCGTACGCCTCCCGGAACGCGCTCCGCTCCGGCTCGGCGAGAGCATCGAGATAAGGGCGAAGGCTCGTGCCCATCGCCCATTGCAGCACCGCATCCGGCCCGGTGAGCGCATGCAGGTAGATCGTCTCCCAGAGGTCGAGCTTGGCCGCGTGCGGCCGGAGGAGATCCCAGTACTCCGCCGGCTCGAGGATCGGCACGACCCGGCCGATATGCAGAAGTGCGCCCACCCAGCGTTCGTCCACAGCGATCTCTCGCTGGAGCGTGCGGAACGGAGCCTGATCCATCGCCGGCATCTGCACGGCAAGCACGCCGCCCGGGGCGACGAGCGAGAAAAGACGCGGCAGCAGACGGCGATGATCGGGCAGCCATTGCAGCGCCGCATTCGAGAAGAGCACGTCGGGCTTCCGGTCGGGGACGAATGTGGCGATGTCGGCGCGTCCGAAACGGCAGCCGGACGCACCTTCTCGTGCACGGGCCAGCATCTCCTCCGAACCGTCGAGGCCGAGCACGTCCGCCGTCGGCCAGCGCTCGGCGAGGAGGGCGGTCACGTTGCCCGTGCCGCAACCGAGATCGATGACATGGGCGGGGGCCTCGGCAGGCACCCAGGCTAGCAGATCAAGCGCGGGGCGCAGACGCTCCGAGCCGAAGCGCAGATACTGGGTCGGGTCCCAATTCACTCGGAGTCCCCTTGCGAATTCTGCTGCCGCGCGCGGTCGATGCGGTCGAAGACACGCTTGATGGTGAGGAAAGCATAGGCGATCGCGGCGAGGAAAATCAGAAACGCAATGGTCCCGGCTGTGCTCGCCTGATCCGCCGAGGCCCGCAGCAGCGCCACGATGCCAACGATCACCGCCAGCAGGAGCTGAATCCAGAAAGACGCGGGCACCGTTGCCTCCCTATCGCCCTGGGATGGGGATACCAAGGGCGGACCGGCGTAGGCAATCCAGACCGGTCAGTCGGCGGCGAGCGGGGCCGAAGCCTCCTGGGCACGGGCGGCCTCGCGGCCGGCGGCGAAAAGGCCGCGAAGGAAGCCCTCCTCGGCGTTGAGCCGGGACGAGATCGGCAGGCCAAGCAGGGCCTCGTCCGCCTCGTAGCTCCGCACGCGGACGCTGCGCGGCAGGGTCTCGATCTCGTGCTCGAGCACCCCTTGGAAGGCGATCTCGTTGATGCGGTTGAAGATCTCGCCGTGGGTGGTCGGCGTGCCGGGGCGGCGCCGCGGCTGGGCGCGGATCAGCACGAGCTCGTCCGGCGGCTCGGGCAGAAGCAGCGGCTTGAGCGGGGGGTTGCCGGAATAGGCGCCGTCCCAGCACGGTCGGCCGTTGACCTCGACGGCTGGAAAAACGAACGGCAGGCAGGCCGAGGCGAGAAGCACTTCGACCGTGATCTCCGCATTGCGGAACAGCACGGCCTCGCCGGTCTCGACATCGGTCACGCCGACCGTGAGCTCCGGGGCCGCGGGGCTTGCAAGGAGTTCGGGCTTGAGCAGATCGGCGACCACCGGACGCAGAGGGTTGTGGCCGAG
>JASHRV010000229.1 GCA_030037175.1 Acetobacteraceae bacterium | reverse complement strand
AAAGCAGCGCGCCGAGGCCAAAGACGGGCGCGACCGGGAAGCCGCGCCCGCCCAGATCAGAGGAAAGCCGGCCGGAGCCTCGGCTCAGCTCGGCCCGCCCATCGGCTTGCCGTACCCATTGTCCTGGAAATCCTTCTGGCCTGCCGGGCTTTGCAGGAAATCGACGAATTTCTGGGCGAGCGTGGGGTTCGTCGCGGTCTTGAGCACCGCGGCGTAGAAGATCAGCGGCTGGGTGCTGAGCACATGGGGCTTGCCGTCCGGGCCGGTGATCGTGAAGTGCACCTTGCCGTACCAGTCCGCGGTCATCGCCGGGTTGCTGAGATTGATCTCGTCCGGCAGCCGGACGAAGGGCAGATGGTGTGAGAAGACGGAGGCCTCATAGCCGGACGAGGCGTCCATCTGTCCGGCTTCGAGCCGGGTCAGGATCGAGGGCTCCGTGAAGATCTGCGCCTGGTTCTCGAAAGGCCCGAGAATCTTCTGCGCGAGCCCGGGCTGGTTGTAGTACCGCTCGGCGAGCAGCATCGTGAAGACGATGTTCCGTCCCTGCGGATCGGTCTTCGGGTCGGTGCGGCCGAAGCGCAGGCCCGGGCTCTCCAGCACCTGGTACCAGGGCGTGGAACCGCCGGCGAGCGCGGAAGCGAAGCGGCTTTTCGGGCTGTAGGCGATCACCATCGCGGTGCTGGCGACGGGTTGGGCCTGCCCCGCCACCAGCCCGGCCTTCTCAAGCAATTGCACCGGCCCGGGGGTGACCGTGATGAAGACATCCGCCTGCAGCTTCTTGCCGATGATCAGGCGGGCGAGACCATAGGCGCCCTGGCCGATGCCCTGGTAGGTCGCATCGTTGGCCTTGGCGAATTGCGGACCGATGACGTGGTCCATCACCACGCCCATCGAGCCCGCATAGGCAACGCGGATCGTGCCTTGGGCGGCGGCAGGCGAGAGGGATGCCGCGAGCAGGAGCAGGCCGGCCAGAATGGAGCGCATGGTTTTCTCCGGGGAGCGGGAGAGCCTCGATATGCTCGGCGGACGATATCGCTGGCCGGATACAACGTCAAACGCGCCACCAAGCCGTGGGGCGATGGGTCAGACGGGGCTTACCGGGTCTGCTGGAGGCGGGCGAGCAGGGCCGGGGAGGGCGCGCCATCCACCGGCATGCCCACCGCCCGCTCGAAATTGCTGATCGCCCCGCTCGTCTGCGGACCGAGCACGCCATCCGCCGGGGGCGGGAGGTAGCCGAGACGGATGAGCTGGACCTGCACCGCCTGGGTGAGCGAGGCGCCGCTCATGGCTGCGGGCGGCGGCGGGGCATAGGCGGCCGGCGCGGGCGCGAAGCCGGGCACCTGATTGCCCTTCGAGTACATGCACTGCGCATAGGCGTTGTTGTACTGATCCTGGATCGAGGTCTGTGCCCGCGAGCTGGTGACGGCTCCGATTCCGCCGCCGCCGAGCGCGCCGCCGGCGGCGCCGATGGCAGCACCATGGCCGCCGCCGATCGCAGCACCAAGGCCGGCGCCGAGCACGGTCGTCAGCGCCGCGGCGCCGACGCCGCGGAGATTCGCGTTCTGCGCCTGGCCGGAGACCGACTGCTCGGCGTAGTTCTTGCAGACGAGCTGGTCGGTCTGGAACTGGTCGAAGGGCTTGCCCGGGCCGGGCATCACCTGAACGGTCGGACCCATCGGGGTCTGGGCGCAGGCCGCAAGGAGAAGCGGCAAGGCTATCCCGGCCGAACCGGCCCGTCTGCGCGCACGTGTGGACAGCATGACGCCTACCCCCGAATCGCCCAAGAGTGGTGCGAACCTACCGGCCGACCGCGCGCGGGGCAATCATCCCGATGATTCGGAAGCGGATTCCAGTTTCACTGCCGCAACGGTGCCGCCGCTGATGCGGGCGAGCTCGGCGGCGGTGGTGCGGAAGACATGCGTGGGCGAGCCCGCCGCCGCCCAGATCGGATCGAGCGCCAGAAGATCCTCGTCGAGCAGGATCAGGGGCGGGGAGAGATGCCCCACCGGCGCCACGCCACCAATCGCGAAGCCGGTGGTCTCGCGGACGAAATCCGCGTCCGCCCGCGAAAGCTGCACTCCGAGCACGGCGCCTGCTTTTGCGGCATCGACGCGGTTCGCGCCCGAGGTGATCACCAGCGCGGCCCGCCCGCCGGCACGGAAGACGATCGACTTGGCGATCTGCGCCACGGTGCAGCCGACCGCGGCCGCCGCCTGGGCCGCCGTGCGCGTGCTTTCCGGAAAGACCGTGATGGTGTCCGCGTGTCCCGCTGCCAAAAGTGCTGTCCGCACCCGCTCGACCGAACCCGACCCGCTCATTACATGCCGCACCGATGGCTCCGCTCGCGCTCTATATCCACTGGCCCTTCTGCCTCGCCAAGTGCCCCTATTGCGACTTCAACAGCCATGTGCGCGAGCAGATCCCCGAGGCGCGGTTCCGGGCGGCGCTGGTGGCCGAGCTCGCCTTCGAAGCCGGACGGCTCGGGCCACGGCCGCTTTCCTCCATCTTCTTCGGCGGCGGCACGCCGAGCCTGATGGCGCCCGAGACCGTCTCCTCCCTTATCGAGGCCGCAACCCGTCTTTTCTCGCCGCTGCCCGACCTCGAAATCACGCTTGAGGCCAATCCCACGAGCGTGGAGCGCGAAAAGCTCGTCGCCGTCCGCGCGGCGGGCGTCAACCGCCTCTCGCTCGGGGTGCAGAGCCTCGACGATGCGACGCTCGCCTTCCTTGGCCGCCGGCACTCCGCCGCGGAGGCGCGCGCGGCGCTCGGAGCCGCCCGCGCGCTCTTCCCTCGCGTCTCCTTCGACCTGATCTACGCCCGCCCCGGACAGGAGCCGCCCGCCTGGTGCGCCGAGCTTGCCGAGGCGCTTGCGTTCGGCTGCGACCATCTCTCGCTCTATCAGCTCACGATCGAGCCGGGCACTCCGTTCGCCGCCCGCCACGAGCGCGGCGAAATCACCCTCCCCGCGCCGGAAACCCAGGCCGCGCTCTACGCAGCCACCGAGGAGGAGGCCGCGCGGCACGGCCTCGCTGCTTACGAAATCTCGAACTACGCCCGACCGGGCGCGGAGAGCCGACACAACCTCGCCTACTGGCGCTATGCCGATTACGCCGGCATCGGCCCGGGTGCCCATGGGCGCATCACACTGGGCTCATCCCTCATCGCCACCCGCCGCCAGCGCGCGCCGGAAGCCTGGGCCGCGCGCGTGGAAAAGGCCGGCCATGGAACGGCGGAGCAGGAAATACTGGCACCCGTGGCGCGGGGGCGCGAAATGCTTCTGATGGGGCTGCGCCTTGCCGAGGGAATCGACCCGGCACGCTTCGCCGCGCGGACAGGCCTCGCCCTGGCCGACGCGCTGGAGCCGGGCGCCGCCGAACGGTTTGTCGCCGAAGGATATCTCGCCTGGTCCGGCGGCCGGCTCAAGGCCACCGCGGCCGGACGGCTCAGGCTTGATGCGATACTGCCGGCGCTGGTTCGATAGCCAGGGGACGCTGTCCCCTGGACCCCTGCCAGGGTCTGGGACCCTGGACCCCCCAACGTTTTGATTAAGTAGTGGATTGCAAAGGCTCCGCCTTTGCCAGGGTGCAGGGGCAGAGCCCCTGCCGGAGGCGAAGCCTCTGAGCCTTATTCAAATCCAAAATAGTTCTGACTTGATTATGATCTCTTCAACAGCTTGCGGAGCTCAGGCAAGGACCGCGTGTTGATCACGTCAGCTGCCTCGATCCAGCCGCGGCGGGCCTGGTCGATGCCGTAGCGCATGAAGGCGAAGTGTGCGGGGTCGTGGGCGTCGGTGGAGATTGCGAGCTTGAGCCCGATTTCCTTGGCGAAGCGGCAATGGTGCTCGTCGAGGTCGAGCCGTTCCGGCTGGGCGTTCACTTCGAGGTGGCAGCCGCGTTCTTTGGCTCCGCGGATCACGCGTTCCATGTCGACGGCGTAAGGAGCGCGCTCGTTGATAAGGCGTCCGGTCGGGTGGCCGATGATATTGAGGAGCGGATTGTCCATCGCGCGCAACAGGCGCTCGGTTTGTTTCTGCTCGGAAAGCTCGAAGCGGGTATGGATCGAGCCGACGACGATATCGAGCCGGCGGAGAATGTCATCCGGAAGGTCAAGCGCGCCGTCCTCCAATATGTCCACCTCGATGCCGGCGAGCAGGGTGAAGTTGTTGAAGCCGCGGTTGAGCCGTGCGATGGCGTCGATCTGGCGGCCGAGGCGCTTGGGGTCGAGGCCATGGGCCATCGTCATGCGGCGGCTATGGTCGGTGACGGCGAGGTAGGCGTAGCCGCGGCTCTTTGCCGCCTCGGCCATTGTGGCAAGCGGCGCGCTTCCGTCGGTTTCGTTGGTGTGGCTGTGCAGATCGCCGCGCATATCCGCGACGGTGACGAGGTGCGGCAGGCGGTGGGCGCGGGCGGCCTCGATCTCACCCTCGGCTTCGCGGAGTTCCGGAGGAATGAGCGGCAGGCCGAGCTTTTGATAGATTTCGGCTTCCGTTTTTCCGGCAATGCGTTTTGTGCCGCGGAAGAGCCCGTATTCATTGAGCTTCCATCCCCGGTCGATCGCGATGTTGCGGAGCTCGATATTGTGCGACTTCGAGCCGGTGAAATAGAGAAGTGCGGCGCCGTAGCTTTCTTCGCCGACGACGCGGAGATCGACCTGAAGATTGCTGCGCAGCACGACGCTTGCACGCGTATTGCCTTGCCCCAGGATTTCCTTGACGTCCTCGTAGCGGGTGAAGGCCGCCATGATCGGCGCCGGGTCGGCCGCGCTGGCAACGATGTCGAGATCGCCGACCGTCTCGCGCCGGCGTCGGCAGCTTCCCGCGACTTCCGCCTGCGCGACAGCTTGCGTTTTCCTAAGCGCGGCAAGAAGCGGTTCCACGATCTCATCCGCCGCGGCGAGCTTCATGCGCGGCTTTGCCCCGGCCCCTTGTGCGAGCACTTCCTTGAGCTTGCCGATGATGCCGGAGGCGAAACCTGGCACGGACGAGAGCTTGCCGGCTTCTAAAGCTGTTTTTAGCTTTTCGGCCGAATCGATTCCGAGCGAGTCGCGTAAGGCGTGCACGCGCTTTGGGCCGAGGCCGGGAAGATCGAGCAAAGCCGTGATTCCGGGCGGGTTTTTCGCGGTGAGCTGGGCAAGCAGGGGGAGCTTTTCCCCGCGCGCGATGGTCGCGATCTTGCCGGCGAGATCGGCGCCGATGCCCGGTCGGCCTTCGAGGGTTTCGCCCGCCGCCACCATTTCCGCGACGTTGCGGCCGAGCGAGCCGACCACGCGCGCTGCCTGGCGGTAAGCCCGCACCCGGAACGTGTTCGCCCCTTCGATCTCGAGCAGGTCGGCGAGCTTCTCGAGCTCGCCGGCGATCTCGGTGTTGGTGACGGGCATCGCCGTTACCCTGTGCTTGCTTTTTCCTCCGCGCCATCGCCGACGATGAGCACGGGCACGCCGCAGGCGGTGGCGAGGGCGGCGGGATCGTTTGGCACAGCCGCGCGCTCGATCACCAGCAGCCTGGCATTGGCGGCGCGCACGGCGTGGGCGATCGCCTCTGCGTCGTTCGTTGGCACGCGGCGGCGCCGGACGCGATCGGGCGGAAGATCGACGGGAGCGGCCTCGGACTCGCCGGGCTGGATGAGGAGAAGGGTCTCGCCGGAACGGCGGGCGAGCGCTGTCGCCGTGGCCAGGCCGATGCCGTCGGGGACGGCGGCGATTGGGCCGGGTGCCGCGCGCGGCCGCGGCGGGATCAGCATCATCGCGGCGGCGCAACGGAAAAGGGATTCGGCCGGCGCCGGCGGCGCGGACGGGACCGTGACCAGGATGTCGGAGGCGAGGAAGCGCTCTGCGAGCGCAGCCAGATCGCCGCGCTGGACGGAGAAGGCGCTCGCCATGCCGAGGGAAGACGCCGCGTCGGCGAGGAGACGCTGCGTCTGCTCGGCGGTCAGGCGGAAATCCTCGAGCATCCTTTTAGGATCGAGCGCCTGCCAGGTATGGCCGAGGAGGCTGAACTCGCGCGCGAAGGGATGACCGGCGAGGGCGAGCAGCGCTTCGTCCTCGAGGAAGACGCCTTCGAGCTCGAGCTCGAGCCAATGTGCGAGCTCGGCCGCGAGCCGGAACGCGGGTGCGGGCAGGCCGCCGCCGCGGACCGTCAGCACGACGCGCCGGTACCGGAACTCAGATGCCATGCTCAGCCGTCGCTCGCGTTCTGGTCCGCGTGCTCCGCCGCAAGGCGGCGGATCTCGGCGAACTGGTGCAGCCTTTCTTCGACGCGGCGATTCACGCTCCCTGCGGGATAGGTGCCATCGGCGCCGCGTTCCCCGGCCGGGCTGCCGGAAAGGAGCGCGATCCCCTCGTCGATCGTAGCGATGGGATAGATCGAGAAACGGCTGGCGGCGCAGGCGGCCACCACGTCCTCGCGCAGCATCAGATGCTGCACGTTCGATGCGGGAATGAGCACGCCCTGCGTGCCGGTGAGCCCGCGCGCGGCGCAGACATCGAAGAAGCCCTCGATCTTCTCGTTCACCCCGCCGATCGCCTGCACCACGCCGAGCTGGTTGACGGAGCCGGTGACGGCGAGATCCTGGCGCAACGGAATCTCGCCGAGCGCGGAGAGCAGCGCATAAAGCTCGGTGGAGGAGGCGCTGTCTCCGTCCACGCCGCCATAGGATTGCTCGAAGACGAGGCTCGCATAAAGCGACATCGGACGGTCGAGTGCATAGCGGCCGGCGAGAAAACCAGAGAGGATCAGTACTCCTTTGGAATGCAGCGGGCCGCCGAGCTCCACCTCGCGCTCGATATCGACGATCTTGCCCCCGCCCGGCCGCACGCGGCAGGTGATGCGCGAAGGCCGGCCGAAGGAATGGCCGCCCAGCATCATGACGGAGAGGCCGTTGAGCTGGCCGACGCGCGTGCCTTCGGTATCCACGAGCGCAATTTTGCGCAGAATCATCTCGCGCGAGCGATCCTCGATGCGCGCGGCGCGGCGGATCTGTCCCTTGATCGCGGCGCCGACATCCTCGCGCGTGACGACGGCGCGGCCGGTGTCGCGCGCGGTATGGTCCGCCTCCGCCATCACGTCGCGCACGCGCTCGACGAGCAGGGTGAGCCTCACCTGATCGTCGGCGAGGCGCGCGGCGTGCTCGATCACGCGCGCGACCGCGCCGCGATCGAAGGGATGGAACCCGGCATCGCGGACGATGCCGCCGACGAGGCGCGCCATGGCCGCCTCGGTTGCCGGAGTGCGCGGCGTGTCGTCCTCAAAATCCGCGAGTACTTTGAAGAGGGTGGAGAAATCGGGATCGAGCGAGGAAAGGAGGTAGTAAAGAATGCGCTCGCCGAAGAGGACGACCTTCACGTCGAGCGGGATGGGATCGGGCTCGAGCGTTGCCGTCATCGCAAGGCCGAGGAAGCGGCCCGGGTCCTCGATCAGGATTTCTCCCCGTGTCAGCGCGCGCTTGAGCGCCGGCCAGCTGAAGGGCTCGGAGAGCAGGCCGCGCGCGTCGATCAGCACCGCGCCGCCATTGGCGCGATGGAGCGCGCCGGCCTTGATGAGCGTGAAGTTGGTCACCAGCACGCCCTGCTGGGAAAGATATTCGGTGCGTCCGACGAGATTGCCGAGCGTGGGGTGCAGCTCCTCGATCACGGGTGCCGTGGTTGCCTGGGCCTGGCCGTCCGCCGCGGCACAGGTGACCAGCACATTGACCTGGTAGCGGTCGAGCAAGGCGGCGCGCAGAGGGGCGAGCGGGGTTTCCTCGTCGCTGCCCGCGGCGACGAAGAGCTGGGCATTGTCGAGAATGTCGGCGCGCACAGAGTCGAGATGGGCGAGGATCTTCGGCAGGTCGGAAAAATGGGCGCGGACTTCCTCGATGAGCTGGCCGATCGCGAAGGAGGCGACCTCGCGATCGAGCGCGCGCACCGCGTCGCGCCGCTCCTTCTCGATTCGCGGAATGCCGCGGAGGGTCTGCTCGAGCTCGCGCTCCACCTCCTGGATCGCCTGCTGCGCCGTCCGGCGCCGTTCCTCGGGCCAGGTGTTGAACTCCTCCGGCGGCACGACCTTGCCCTCGCGCGCGGGCGCGACGGCGAAGCCGGCGGGGGTGCGCAGGATCGCGGTCTCTTTCCCGGCGGCCATCTCACCCAGCGCCTGGAAGGCTTTCTCGCCCCGCGCGCGGAACTGATTCTCGATCGCGCTGCGCCGCGCCTGGTAGTCCTCCCCCTCGAACACGGCGGGGAGCGCGCTGCGCAGATCCTCAGTGAGATGCCGCATCGCCGCCTGGAAGGCTGGGCCGCGGCCGGGCGGCAGCGAGATCGCCGCCGGGCGGTTGGGGGCGGCGAAATTGTTGACGTAGATCCAATCCGGCGGGCATGGCTTCAGCGCCGTCGCCTCGCGCAGCATGCCGCCGACGGCCTCCCGGACCTGTGCCGCGCTCGCGCCGATCGCGAAGATATTGAAGCCCCGGCCGCCGATCTCGGTGCCGAAGCGGATCGCCTCGGAGGCCCGCTCCTGCCCGAGGAGATCGGGGTGCGATTCGAGGTCGGACGTGGTGGTGAAGGCGAGCGCGGAGAGGTCGGCCAGCCGAAAAAGCCGTTCTGCGGGCAGCTTCGCCGGGCCAACGAGCGCTGCGCCGGTGGGTTCGGATGCTGCCATCGTCTCCTCGCTCGGTCCGGCGGGACGGTATGCGGGCCCGGGGGGCGCGTGCAAGGCGGCCCGCCGGCGGGCGAGACAGACTGTCAAGAGCCCTCCGTCGCTGAGCGGGGAAGCAAGGGAACCGCAAGCAGCACCCACATCCAGCGCGCGAGGTGGCTATCGTACTGCGCGACGATGATCGAGGCGCCGAAAATGAAGATGGTCTCGATCGAGCGAGACTGCTCGCGCCATCGCCGCCCGGGCGGCTCGCCCGGTTCGGCGAGCCCGCTCCGCACCGCATAGGTCCAGAGGAGCATGTGCAGCGCCGAGGCCACCACCATCGTGGCCGCGTAGAGGGAGGTTGCGACACCGCCACTATTGCGGCTGATGAGCGCGGTCGCGAACGGCACGAAGCCGATGACGAGGAGAAAGAGAATATTGATCTGCGCGAACCGCTCATCCGCGGCGCGCATCTCGCCGAACCGGCGCGTATAGCCGAGCCAGTACTGGCTGATGACGAGGAAGCTCAGGACATAGCCGAGGAATCGCGGCCAGAGCGCCGCGAGGGCGTGAAGCAGCGGCGCCCCGTCCAGGCCGAGAATGTTCTCGGGCAGTTCGACATTCAGGATCAGGAGCGTCATGGAGACGACCATCACCCCGTCGGTGAAGGCGTTGAGGCGGCCGATGTCGCGGCCGCGGGATCTTTCCTTCACCACCGGCGCCACCCCGCTGTTTGCATCCGAGAATCGCCGGGATTACGGAAAGGTAACCGCCCTTCGCGCAAAGAGGGATGAGGGACAGGAGATGAGGGGGCAGCGCCAGTGATCGAAGCGGTCATCGTCTTCGTGCTTTCGAACTTTCCGCTGAGCTTTCTCGTGCTCGGCCTGATCGTCGCCGTTGCGGCGGCCGCGCGTGCGCCGCGACCTCTCACCGGCGCGGCCGTTATCGAAAAATTTCTGTCTTGGTATCTGTTTTTCCCGATCGGCATCAGCTTCCTCTACAATTTCGTGATGCACGTCTTCTTTGGCCGGATGGCGGCCACCTTTATCGGCTGGGCGGACAGCCCGTTCCAGTTCGAGGTCGGCATGGCGAGCCTCGGCTTCGCGGTGGTTGGGTTCCTTGCCGCCTGGCGCGGCTTCGAGATGAGGCTTGCCGCAATTGTCGGTCCGGCACTCTTTCTGCTCGGTGCCGCGGCCGGCCACGTGTACCAGATGATCGCCGCGCATAATTTCGCCCCCGGCAATGCCGGGGTCATCTTCTACATGGACATCGTGATTCCGCTGCTGGGGTTCGTTCTTCTCTGGCTCGACCGGCGCTATGCGCGCGTGCCGCGCAGCGGCTAGAGATTGTTCTCTTTTGAAAAAGAGAACCAGAAAACTTTTATTCGCTTTTCGTCCGTCGTTCGGTGTCGCAGGCTGGCGCCGGGTCCGCAAAACGGGAAAAAGTCTTTTTGCTTCTTTTTCTTCAGAAAAAGAAGTTCTCACGCGAAATACGCATCCTCGAACGAA
>JASHRV010000228.1 GCA_030037175.1 Acetobacteraceae bacterium | reverse complement strand
CTAAAATAGTGCGACCTTGGAAGGGGTGCACGCCATGCCGAAGATTGCCCTATCCGCCGCGCCGCGCCATCAGGGATCCGACTACCCGCCGCCCTACGATAGTCTGTGTCGTGAGCGGGTGCGGCATGCGCTGGGGGACGTCGCGGGCCTGAGGCAGTTCGGGGTCAACCTGTTGCGCCTTCCGCCCGGCGAATGGTCAAGTCAACGCCATTGGCATGAGGCAGAGGACGAGTTCGTTTGGGTCGTGGAAGGCGAAGTTGTGCTTGTGACCGACACCGGAGAAGAGGTGCTGCGGAAAGGTGAATGCGCGGGCTTCAAGGCTGGCGAGGTGAATGGCCATCATCTTCAGAATCGCTCCGATAGCGATGCCCTTTTGTTGGAGATCGGCTCCCGCCGGCCGGATGAGGACCGTGTGATGTATCCCGATATCGACCTGCGGTGGGATTCGGCCATCGGCTATGCGCGCAAGGATGGCACACCTTACGAAACACCTGCCCGCGCAGGAAACTCCATTTCGGCTTGATTCGGCCCGCCGGCCATGTCGAAGTGGGTCATTGATCGAACACCGGGACGGGCGAAGCTCGGCGGTGCACATGAGCAGGCTGAGAGGCGAATGCAGCTTTACGGAATGCGCATTTCGGGTAACTGCTGGAAGGCAGCGCAGATTTTGCGCCTTACCGGACATACGTTCGACTGGGTCGAGACCGACGGAAATGCCGGCGTCACGCGCACCCCTGAATTCCTGAAGATCAACCCGATCGGCAAAGTGCCCGCTCTTGTGATGGATGACGGGGTCGTTCTGGTGGAGAGCAACGCCATTCTTCTGCATTTCGCGGAGGGCTCGCCCTGGCTGCCGCCTCCCGGCCTGGCCCGCACCCGCGTGCATGAATGGTTGTTCTTCGAGCAGTACAGCCATGAGCCTTATATTGCCGTTGCGCGCAATATCATCAGCTGGCGGCGGGAAGGGCATCTCTACCCCGATCGTCTTGCGGAGTGTGCCCGGCGCGGCGCGCAGGCTTTGGACGTGATGGAGCAGCGGCTCACAGAGAATTCCTGGCTTGTCGGCGAGGCTCCGAGCATCGCCGATCTCGCCTTGTTCGCTTATACCCACCGCGCCAACGAGGGAGGGTTCGATCTCCGGCAGTGGCCCTCGGTACACGCGTGGGTCGCGCGGGTCGCAGCGCTTCCCGGCGTCTTCACCCTGCCAAGCCGGGAAGACAGAGCCTGACGGCTGATTCATTGACTGCGGCAGGGTCCTCGCGTGAAGCCGCGCTGGCTTTGCCGCGCTTGACGCTGCCGCCGGTTTCCCCTCCTATGCCGGCCAATTCTGCGGGCTCTGCCCAAAGGAAGCAAAATACAGGGAGGAAACTATGGCCGCATGGCGGAGATCGTTGGCGGGCGTCCTTGCCTTGCCGATCGCTGGGCTTCTCCTCGCACCGCTTGCGGCCAAGGCTGCGCCGCCGATCGTGATCGGGACTACGATCTCGGAAACCGGCCCGCTCGCCACCGATGGCGCCTATCAAATCAAAGGCATCCAGGCCGGAATCGCGGCGGCGAATGCCAATGGCGGCTGGCTCGGCCGCAAGATCGAGCTCAAATATTACGACGACAAGAGCAGCACCGGCACCGCCGTGCGGCTCTATGAGCGGCTGATCACCGACGATCAGGTAAACCTGTTGATCGGGCCCTATTCCAGCTTGCTCGGGGTCGCGGTTGCCCCGCTCATCAACAAATACAAGATGGCGACGATCGAGCCGGGCTCGTCGGTGCCGACCATCTACACAGAGGGAAACCAATGGAATTTCCAGGGCACCGCCTCGTCCACCCGCTATCTCGATGAGCTGCTGCCGGCAGCCAAGGAGCAAGGGGCTGAGACGGTCGCGGTGATCGGCCTCGAATCGGCATTCACGCTCGCCTGCTACCATGCGCGCGTTGCCCAGGCGGAAGCGCTTGGGATGAAGATCGTCTATCAGACAACCTATTCCCTGCCTCTGCCGAGCTTTGCCTCGATCGCGCTTGCGATCAGGAATGCCCATCCGGATGTGGTCGCGGCCTGCACCTACTATCCGGACGCGGTCGAGCTGACACGCTCGCTGCATCAGCAGGGGTTCGCGCCAAAATATCTTGCCGAAACGGTGGGCCCGCCGGAGGCCGCCTATCTCAAAGCCGTTGGGCCGCTCGGCAACCGCGTAATCACCAATACCGGCTGGTGGTCCAACTTCAAGACACCAGGAAATGCCGCGTTCATTGCCCGCTACCAGGCGATGTTCCACCAAGCCCCCGACTACCACGCTGCTTCGGGCTACACAGCGGTGCAGGTTCTCGGCGCCGCGGTTGCTGGCACCCAGTCCCTCGACCAGGAGAAGATCCGCCAGTGGCTCCTCACCCACACGGTCGAGACCATCCAGGGAACCTTCAAGGTGGACGGCAACGGGCTCGCGCTCGGCTTCGTGCAGGATTTGCTGCAGATCCAGAACGGCGTCCTGAAGCTGGTCTATCCGGCGAAAGATGCCGAGGCGAAGCTGCTTGTGCCCTATACCGGCTCATGAGGGTCACGATCGGAAACATTCAAACCATACACTGAGAAAAACGGGGCGGAGGCCGACATGTTGGCGGTGCAGCTCCTCGTGAACGGCCTCCTGACCGGCGGGCTTTACATACTTGTCGCGCAAAGCCTCAATCTGATTTTCGGCGTGATGGGCGTGGTCAATCTCGCGCACGGCAGCTTCATCGTGCTGACCGGACTCTTCACCTTCTGGTTCACGACCGCCACAGGGCTCAACCCACTGCTCGTGCTGCCGCTCGCCTTTGTGGCGATCGGGCTGATCGGGGCCGGCCTGCAGCCGCTCCTGATCGAGCCGCTGATGAAGCACGGTCGCAAGGCGGAACTTTTGAGCCTGATGGTGACGTTCGGGCTTTCCTATGTGCTGCTCGAGCTCGCCTTGCAGCTTTGGGGTTCAGACTTCGTTTCGGTACCCTATCTGCAATCAAGCTGGCAGCTTGCGGGAATCGATTTCGGCAAAGCCCTGGTGGTCTCGGGTCTCTTCGCCGCCGCCGTCTCGGCCTTGCTCTATATCTGGCTCAACCGCACGGACTCGGGAAAATGCCTGCTCGCCGCGTCGCAGAGCGCGACCGGGGCGATCTGCTGTGGGATCGATGTCCGTCGCGTGCGGCTGGTCGCCTTCGCGCTCGGTGTCGGCCTCGCTGCGGCGGCCGGAGTCCTGGTGATCGTGGTGATGCCGCTGGCACCGCAAACAGCGGAGGATCTGACCTTGCTCGCCTTCGTTATCATCGCGCTCGGCGGACTCGGCAACCATGTGGGCGTGGCGGTCGCCGCCGTGTTGCTCGGCATTGCTCAGTCGGTCTCCGGATTCTTCCTTGGCGGCAACGCGGAATACGTCCTGCCTTATGTGCTGCTGATCCTGGTCATGATCGCGCGCCCCGAGCGCTTTCGCCGCACCGCCTGATCCGTGGACAGCCCGCCAACCGAAGGGAATCGCTTCCCCGGCATCGTCCGCGGGGCGGAGCCGCGAGCATGGCTTCGCTCCATCGCCGCTGCTTCCGTGCTACTCGCTATCTTCCTCGCCATCCCGATGATCTCGCACGGTTATCTGCTGCAATTCGGCACCGACATCCTCGAGGCTGTTACGCTCGCTTACGGATGGAACCTGATCAGCGGCTTCACGGGCTATCTCTCTTTCGGGCAGGTTTCCTTCTTCGGCCTCGGTGCCTATGCGACCGCTCTGCTCGTCATGCAGGCGCACATACCCTGGTATTTTGCAGCCGGCCTCGGCGGCATCGTGGGTGCACTGGTCGCCCTCGTGCTCGGCCCGATCATGCTCCGCCTGCGCGGCATCCTCTTCGCCCTCGGCATGCTCGGCCTTGCGCGCATTTTGGCGGTGCTCTTCAACAACTGGCGTTTTGCCGGCGGCTCGATCGGCCTCTCGCTTCCCGCCGAGCTCACGCCCGTCGCAGTCTATGTTGGCATGGGTCTGCTGGCCCTTCTCGGCTTCGGCTTAAGTGCTTTCTTCGTCCGCTCCGGGTTCGGGCTCGACGTGATGAGCCTGAACGAGGACGAGGAGGCAGCCGCCGCCGTCGGCGTACCGACGACGCGGGTCAAGGTCATCGCGTTCATGCTGAGTGCGCTCCTGCCGGCGATCGCCGGCGGGCTCGTCGCCTGGAACCGCAGCTATATCGATCCCACCAGCGCCTTCGACCCGACCATTGATCTCCAGACCGTTGTCGCGGTGATGTTCGGCGGGATCGGCACCCTTTGGGGCCCGTTCCTCGGCTCGGTGGTGCTGATGGTTGCCGGAGAGGAATTCCTTGTCCATTTCCCGAACTTGGAACTCGCGCTCTACGGTATCGTCGTTATCGCGACCGTGCTTGCCTTCCCCGGTGGCCTCGTGGGGCTCGCCGATCGCTTCGGCTGGCTCCGGCGCCCGATTATCCTCGTGCCGAAAACATCGGCAGCCGCCGCGCCGCCGTCGCGCGCAGCCTCACGCGACACAACAGCCGTGCTCGAAGTGCGCGATCTCACGGTCCGGTTCGGTGGCCTTACCGCCCTCAACCGCGTCTCGCTCAGCGTCCGAAGGGGCGAGACGCTCTGCATCATCGGCGCGAATGGAGCCGGCAAGACGACGCTCTTCAATGCCGTCGCCGGCTCCATCCGGCCGACGAGCGGGGAAATCCTCTATTTCGGCAAGCCGGTCACACACGTGCCCACCTATCGGCGAGCGCAACGCGGGATGGCACGCAGCTTTCAGATCCCGCGCCTGCTTCCCTCGCTCAGCGTCTGGGAGAACGTCGTGCTGGCAAGCCGGCATGGGCGGCAATCGGCCCGCGCAGTAGAGCACGCGGCGTGGGTGCTGGAGACGATGGGGCTCGCCGCGATGTGGCGCGACCCGGCGAGCCGCCTCACCCCCGGCTATCAGCGCCAGCTCGAGTTCGCCCGCGTCCTCGCCCTCGACCCTGAGCTCGTCTTGCTCGACGAGGTGATGGCGGGGATGACGCGCGACGAACAAGAGGCCGTGCGCGGCGTGCTTCGCCGCCTGCCGGAGTTCGGCATCGCCGCGGTGGCCTGCGTCGAGCATGTGATCGCTGCCATCGCCGATCTCTGCGACACGATGGTGGTGCTCGATTTCGGCCGCAAGATCGCCGAGGGTACGCCGGCGACGGTGCTCAAGGACCCGGCCGTGGTGCGCGCCTATCTCGGCGAGCCCCTGTGAGCGGAAGCGCCCCCGCCCTTGCGCTTGAGGGCATCGTCGCCGGAATTGGTCCGCTCACCATTCTCGACGGCGTCTCGCTCGCGCTCAGTGCGCGGGAAGTCGTCGTCGTGCTCGGCGCGAACGGCGCGGGGAAGACGACGCTGCTGCGGACGATCGCCGGCCTTCTTTCCCCGCGCGAGGGAGGTATTCGCCTCTTCGGCGTGCCGATCGAGGGTCGGCCCGCCCACCTTATCACCCGCGCCGGCATCGGCCATGTTCCGAGCGGCCGCGAGCTCTTTCCCCGGCTTACCGTCGGCGACCATCTCGACCTCGCCGGCCGCCTCTCGCCGCCCGCCCGCCGCAATGAGCTTCGCGAGCGCACACTCGCCATGTTTCCGGCTCTCGGCGAGCGGCTTCGACAGCGCGCCGGAACGCTCTCCGGCGGCGAGCAGCAGATGCTGGCGATCGCGCGGGCCTTGATGACCGACCCGCGCGTCCTGCTGCTTGACGAGCCTTCGACCGGCCTTGCGCCGAAGATCGTGCTCTCGGTCTTTCAGACCTTCCCCGTGCTGCGCGAACAAGGGGTGAGTGTGCTGCTCGCGGAACAGAGCCTGACGCTCGGGCTCTCCGCCGCCGATCGTGCCTACATCATCGACCAGGGCCGTATCGTCCTCTCCGGCACCGCCCGCGAGCTCGCGAACGACCACCGGGTGGCGGACACCTATCTGGGGCGCTGAGCCCTTTCCGTTCTCTGGCACTGCGCCGCAGAATCTCCGATGATGGTCCCCAAAAGGCTCACGTCATCAAAAATGAGGAGACCTGCATGAAGACCGTACACCTCAGCCTGCTTCTGACCGCACTCATAACCCCGTTCGCCGCGCGCGCCGCCTCGCCCTCCTTCGTCCATGGCGGCCAAGTGACGATGTGCACCGATCCGACCTACCCGCCGATGGAGATGTATGCCAAGCCGGGCGACAAGAGCCCGGTTGGCTACGACATCGACCTCGCGCACACGCTCGCGACAATGTGGGGAGCCCATCTCACCATCCAGGCGATGGACTTTACCGGTCTCCTGCCCGGGCTCGGCAGCCACCGTTGCGACTTTATCCTGAGCGGTATGTTCATCACGCCGGCGAGAACGCAGGTCTTTAACGCCGTGCCGTATATGCGCTCGGCGATGGTTCTGCTGGTCCGTGCAGACAACACCTCCATCCATGGGCCGAATGACCTCGCTGGCAAGGTGCTGGTTGTGCAAACGGGCACTGTCTATGAGATCCGCGCGCATGCGCTTGCTGCCGAGTTCACCAAGGAGGGCAAGCCGGCCTTGACCGTCCAGGCCTATCCCAAGGGCACCGACGTTGCTGAACAGCTCCTCACCGGACGCGCCGCCGCAGGCTTCACCCAGGATACTGAGGCCGCGTTCCGCGCCGTCGCCGACCCCGGCAAATTCAAGGTGGCCTACGTCTATCCGCCGACCGACACCTTCGGCCTCTATTTCAACAAGAATCCGGGCGACGTCGCGCTGATCACCGCCGAGATCACCGAACTCCGCAACAAAGGGCTGATCCGGCAGCTGGCCACCCAGTGGAACCTGCCGGAAGCCGACGCGACCGCGCCGCTGCAATAGCCTGTACGGCCTGCACGAACAGGGCGGTCCGGGATGAGCTTCGATGCGCACGTGTTCTGGACCGCCCTGTTCTCCTGGCCCATCCTCCAGGGAGCGCTGATTTCAGTCGCGCTCACGGTCTTGTCTCACGCCATGGGCATCGCGCTCGGCCTTTTCCTCGCCCTCCTCGGCGGAGCCCAAAGCCGTTCCCTTCGTGCCTTTGCAACGACCTATATCTGGCTCTTTCGCGGCGCACCGACGCTTCTCCAGCTGCTTTTTGTATGGAACGCGCTGCCCCAGCTCCTGCCGGTCCTGCGCCAGCACTGGTTCACGCCCTTCCTTGCCGCCTGGTTTGCGCTCAGCCTGAATGAGGCGGCCTACCAGGCGGAGATCAGCCGCAGCGCGCTCGCTTCCGTCCCGCGCGACCAGCGCGATGCCGGCTTCGCCCTTGGACTCTCGCGCACGCAGTGCTTCCGCCTCGTGATCCTGCCGCAGGCAATCCGCGTCGCCATCCCGCCCACGGCCAACGAATTCATCACTCTGCTCAAGGTGACTTCGCTCGCCTCGGTGATCAGCCTGCAGGAATTGCTCGCCGTCACCACGCGGGAAATCTCGGTGACTTTCCGCTTCACCGAGCTCTACACGGTGGCGCTCATCTACTACCTCGCGATCGTCTCGTTGCTGATGCTTGGACAGGCCCGGCTCGAGCGGCGCTTCGGCGCCGGCCTCGCCGCTGCCCGCCACACGCATGGCTAGGGCTTGATGCACCCTGATGAGGGCGAAGCATTGAAGAGGAGCTTTCTTTTTCTGAAGCAAAAGAAGCAAAAAGACTTTTCCCCGTTTTCCGGACCTCCGCCGCGCCTCGGGACTCCGAACGAAACGACGAAAGTTTTCTGGTTCTCTTTTTCAAAAAAGAACAACCTTCCTCGCTTGCCGCATATGGTGCCGTGGGTTAGCGGCGGACGGTGCGTTGCACGGTGCCGGGCCTGGACGCTAGAGTGGCCTGATCGGAATGAGGCGGTTCACACGCGATTGCGGAGCACATGTCGATGGTGACGGTACCCACGCAGTTTCTGGATCTGCTCCAGGAAAAGAAGGCTTTCGCCAATCTCGCGACCACGATGCCTGACGGGACGCCGCAAGTGACGCCCGTCTGGTTCGACTATGAAGGGGGACATCTGCGCGTCAACTCAGCCAAGGGCCGGGTCAAGTCGCGCAACATGAAGGAGGGCTCGCCGGTCGCGCTCGCCATCATGGACCCCGACAACCCTTATCGCTACATCCAGATCCGCGGCCGCGTCACCCATGTCACTGAGCAAGGCGCGAACGCCCATATCGACAAGCTCGCGAAGAAATATCTCGACAAGGAAAAATATCCCTTCGCTCAGCCCGGCGAGGTGCGCGTGATGTTCGAGATCGAACCCACCTCCACACAAACGATGGGCTGATCACAAAAGATCGCCCACGGCGTTGCGGTAGCGCCGCAACGCCTCCAGATGCGCGTCCAGCGATCGTCCCGCGATGCGCCGGTGATGAAGCCGGCCGAATGTGCTATTGACCGTGATGTGCGTGACGCCGGCCGACTTCCAGAAATTGAACTCGGAACGCCAGGCGCTTTCGTCCCCCTCCCCGGTGGAGACCCAGACCTCGGTCCCGATACTGGCGGGATCACGACCCTCCTGCTCGGCGTAGCGGCGCAGCTTGGAGAATTCAGCCTTCGCTGTGTCGTCTGCGGGATAGGCCAGCATCATCCAACCGTCGCCCCACCTGGCGATGCGCCGGAGCGTCAAATCGTGATGCCCGCCGAACCAGATCGGAATCCGGCGCTGCGTCGGCAGCGGGTTGATGCCGGCATCGTCGACCCGGTGCCATCGCCCTTCAAAAGTCACATGCGGTTCGGCCCACAGTGCCTGCATCACCTGCACCTGTTCCTCGGAGCGCTTTCCGCGGTTGTGAAAATCCTCGTTCAGGCCGATAAACTCGACCTCATTCCAACCGATTCCAATGCCGAGGCGAAACCGGCCGCCTGAAAGCACATCGAGGCAGGCCGCCTGCTTGGCGACCAGAACCGTCTGCCGCTGCGGCAAGATCAGCACCTGGGTTGAAAACCCGACCCGTGCCGTGCATCCGCTCAAGAAACCGAACAGCACGAACGGGTCGTGAAACAGGTCGGCCGACGTGTTCCGATCTCCCCAGCTCGGCCGGTTCGCGATGTTGGCGCCTAGGACGTGGTCCGGAGCGGCCAGATGGTCGTAGCCCGCCTCTTCCGCGGCTTGCGCAAAAGCGCGCACGGTTGCCGGCTCACCGCCGATATCGATCAACGGCAAAGCAATGCCCAGTTTCATCGTCCGCTCCTCCTTGGCCTTTGCGGCACTCCCTTTTCCCCATGCGGGGCTGTCGCCACCACAAGCGCCTGGGTTATGCTGCACCGCCTGAATGGCATCGTCGATAGCAACGGGTGACGCTGTGCTCAAGCTCGGATACAAGGCGTCGGCCGAGCAGTTCGGACCGACCGAGTTGCTCGAATTCTCCTGCCTAGCCGAACAGTCCGGCTTTGATTCCGTGTTCATCAGCGACCATTTCCAACCATGGAAACATGTCGGCGGCCATGCCCCGTTTTCGCTTTCCTGGCTCGGCGCACTCGGGGCGCGGACATCGCGGGTCATCATCGGAACCAGCGTGCTGACACCAACCTTCCGCTACCATCCGTCGGTGATTGCGCAGGCCTTCGCCACACTGGGGGCGATGTTCCCGGGCCGCGTCGTGCTCGGTATCGGCACGGGCGAATCGCTCAACGAAGTGCCCTCCACGGGTATGGCGTGGCCTGAGTTCAAGGAGCGCTTTGCCCGTCTGCGCGAAGCCGTGACACTGATCCGTCGCCTATGGAGCGAGGAACGGGTAACGTTTACAGGCCAATATTATCGTACTGAGCGTGCAACCATCTACGATCGACCGTCAGAGCCGGTGCCGATCTATGTCGCGGCCGCGGGCGCGATGATCGCGCGCTATGCCGGCAGGGAAGGTGACGGCCTCATCTGCACCAGCGGCAAGGCGCTGGAGCTCTACACCGAGACTTTGCTGCCCAAGGTTGCGGAGGGGTTGGCCGAGGTTGGGGCGAAGACGCGGGCGTATGAGCGGATGATCGAGGTCAAGGTCTCATTCGATACCGAGATGACCCGGGCAATGGAGGATACACGGCACTGGGCCGTGTTGGCCCTCACGCCCGAGGAGAAGATGTCCGTCGAGGACCCGGTCGAGATGGACCGGCTGGCCGCGGGACTGCCGGCGGAACGGACCGCCAGCCGTTGGATCGTATCGACCGATCCTGACGAGCATGTCGCGCGCATCCGCTCATACCTCGATCTCGGCTTCCGCCATCTCGTCTTCCACGCGCCGGGCCCAGACCAGGCCCGCTTCATCCGACTCTATTCCGAGCGGGTTCTGCCGCGGCTCAGAAGGCTTTGCGGCTCGGCTGAGGACACACCACGCCATCATGGCAGCGCATGACCAACCTTGCCGTTCTCGAACTATCGGCCGCGCGTGGTCTCAAAAACATAGAACCTGGCGACGATCTCGCCCGGCTCATCATCGCAGCCTTCGCCCGGAATGACCTGTCGCTTCGCGCGGGGGATGTGGTGGTGGTGGCGCAGAAGATCGTTTCAAAGGCAGAAGGCCGCCTCGTCGATCTTGCCACCGTCACGCCTTCTGCATGCGCCGTCCAACTCGCCGCGGAGACTGGCAAGGACCCGAGATTGATCGAGGTGATCCTCTCGGAATCCGTCCGCGTGGTGCGCAAGCGGCCGGGCCTCTTGATCGTCGAACATCGGCTTGGCTTCGTCATGGCGAATGCGGGTGTGGATCAGTCGAACGTGACTACTTCCGATGGAACGCAATGCGCGCTGCTTTTGCCGGAAAATCCGGACAGGAGCGCGGCAGCCTTGCGCGAACGGCTGCTGGTGCTGACTGGTGCTGCGGTCGGCGTGGTCATCAACGACAGTTTCGGCCGCCCCTGGCGACGCGGCACGGTCGGCGTCGCGCTTGGTGCGGCCGGGTTGCCGGCACTCATCGACCTGCGTGGACGCCCCGACCTTTTCGGCCGCACGATGGAGGTGAGCATCATCGGCTTCGCCGATGAGATCGCCGCCGCTGCCTCGCTGCTTATGGGACAAGCGGATGAGGGGCGGCCGGTCGTGCTCGTGCGCGGCCTCGACTGGTCGGCGCCTTCAACAGCAGCAGCCACCATTGTTCGGCCGCCGGAAGAAGACCTGTTCCGATGATGCCGAATCTTGTTCTCGCACTTTCCGGTGGCATCGGCGGAGCCAAGCTCGCGCTCGGCCTGTCCCGCATCCTGCCAGCCCGCGATCTGCTCATCGTCGCCAACACCGGCGACGATTTCGAGCATCTCGGCCTTGCCATTTCGCCTGATATCGACACCCTGATGTACGCGCTCGCCGGCCTGGACAACCAGGAACTCGGCTGGGGACGGCGTGATGAGACCTGGTCGTTCATGGAGACGCTGGCCAGGCTTGGCGGCGCCGACTGGTTCCGCCTCGGCGATCGCGACCTCGCCGTCCATGTCGAACGCACGCGACGGCTCCGCCTTGGCGAAACGCTCTCCGCGATCACCGCGGATTTCTGCCGCCGGCTCAGCATCGGCCCACGCGTGCTGCCAATGAGCGATGACCCCGTCCGCACACGCCTTCGCACCGAAGAGGGCTGGCTCGATTTCCAGGACTATTTCGTGCGCCTGAGATGCCGGCCTCGAGTGCGTGAAATCATTTTCACCGGCGCCGCCGAAGCACGTGCCCAACCGGATTTTCTCACCGCACTTCTGAGCGAGCAGCTACGCGCCGTCGTCATCTGCCCCTCCAATCCCTTCATCAGCGTCGAGCCGATTCTGGCCCTGCCGGGTGTGCGTGCTGCGATCGCTTCTTGTCAGGCGCCCGTGATCGCGGTTTCCCCGATCATCGCCGGCCGCGCCGTCAAAGGCCCCACCGCCAAGATGATGATCGAGCTCGGCATCACGCCGGGCGCCGCTTCCGTCGCCGAACGCTATGGCAACCTGCTCGACGGCTATGTCATCGACAGCAACGATGCCGCGGAGGCTGCGAACCTCGGCCCACATGTGACACTCGCGCCAACCCTGATGACGACGCTTGCCGATCGCGAACGGCTGGCCAGCGTCGTGCTCGAAGCAGCCGACGCACTCCGGTGAGCATAGCCCGCGGCATCTGGGCCGTTATCCCCATCAAGGAATTTACGTCTGCCAAACAGCGCCTCGCGGCGACTTTGACTCCCGAGCAGCGCCGTGCCCTCGCCGCCGCCATGTTCGAGGATGTGCTCGAAACGATCGCCACAGTGGCCGAGCTTGCCGGCATCCTCATCGTCACCGCAGATTTTGCGGCTGCGGAGCTCGCGCGACGCTATGGCGCCGAAATCAGCACCGATGGCGCCTTGAGCGGTCATACGGGCGCCATCGCCGCCGCATCCCGGCGCCTAGCCGCCGAAGGCCGCGCGGGGATGATCACAATGCCCGGAGATATTCCCGCCCTTACCTCCGCTGAAATTTCCCTCACACTCGCCGCGCACAAACCCGCGCCTTCCTTCACCATCGTGCCCGCGCACGACGATCTCGGCTCCAATGCCATCATCTGCTCACCGCCGGACTCAGTGCCGCTGAAGTTCGGCGACAACAGCTTCTTTCCGCACCTGGAGTCGGCGCGCCGCGCCGGTGTCACGCCCACAATCATCCGTCAACCCGGCATCGCCATGGATATCGATAATCCTTCCGACCTCGCCACATTCCTCCGCATGCCCCAATTTCGGCCGACACGCACGCACGCATTTCTGGAACTTTGGGAGTGGTCGAAAGGCGGCGTCTCCTGATCAATCAGCGGCGGCGAGCCGGCGGGGCGGGTTTTGGACGATCGGGGCAAGCGGCCCCGCGCTGAACGAGGCCGCGCGGCGTTCGGCAGACACGGTACGGTAGAGCGTGTCGCGTTGCACCGGCACACGGCCGATCGATCGAATCAATGCCTCCATGGACTGAGGCGGAAATTCCTGACCGTGCTCGGTTCCCGCTGCACGCGAAATGCTCTCGTTCATCAACGTGCCGCCAAGATCGTTCGCCCCCGCTTTCAGACAAGCCGCCGCGCCCGCAGGGCCCATTTTCACCCACGATGTCTGGATGTTCGTGATGTAGGGGTGCAGGACGAGCCGCGCGACGGCGTGCATCAGCACCGCCTCGCGGAAGGTCGGTCCGCGCCGCGCCGCGCCGCGCAGATACATCGGTGCCTCCATATGCACGAAGGGCAGAGGCACGAATTCCGTTATTCCACCAGTCTCATCCTGCAGATCGCGCAACGCCAGCAAATGCCGCGCCCAGGAGAGCGGCGTCTCGACATGGCCGTACATGATGGTGGACGTGGTTCGAATCCCGAGGCCGTGTGCCGCGCGCACCACATCGAGCCATGCCGCCGTCTTCAGCTTGTCCGGGCAGATGATCACCCGCACTTCGTCGTCCAGAATTTCCGCAGCCGTGCCAGGCAAAGTCCCGAGCCCTGCTTGCTTCAACGCGGCCAGGAAGGCGGGCACCGAAAGCTTGAGCGTGGCCGCGCCCTGGGTGATCTCGAGCGGCGAGAAGGCATGGATGTGCATTCCGGGTACCGCTGCCTTGATAGCGCGGCAGATGCCGAGATAGGTCTCGCCGGTATAGTCGGGGTGAATGCCGCCTTGCAGGCACACTTCCGTCGCACCCCGGTCCCAGGCTTCGACGGCCCGGCGCACGATTTCCTCGAGTGCCAGGTCATAGGGCGCGCCACGAAGCGCCTCGTGCGTCCTACCTTTTGAAAAAGCGCAGAACCGGCAACGGTAATAGCAGATATTCGTATAGTTGATGTTGCGGTTGACCGCATAGCGTACGACCTCGCCGCTCACCCTGCGGCGGAGATCGTCAGCGGCAGCGATGACGCGCTCACAGTCCGTATCTCGGGCAGCGAAGAGCCGCACGATTTCAGGCTCGGCGAGGCGGCTTCCGGCATTCGCCTTCGCGACGATTTGCTCGATCTCCGGATCGATCACCTTGGCCCAGATCGGTGAGCGGCGCGGCGGCGCCGTCGTTCCAGGCGACCATTCATCCTCGCGTGCGAGGCCATCGGCATCGCTCATCCGACGCACTTTCTTCGCGATCTCGGGCGCAAGCCAAATATCGGCCTGCCGTGCATAGGAAGGGTAAACCGCAAGCCGGTTCACGAGCAGCTTGCCCCCCTCGGCGCTGCGCCGCGCGAGTTCTTCGATCGCGGGCCAGGGCGCTTCCGGGTTGACGTGATCCGGCGTCACCGGCGAAACGCCGCCCCAGTCATTGATCCCCGCGCCGATCAGGCGCGAATAGACCCCGGGCGAGAGATTGGGTGGCGCCTGGATGTTCATCGCCGGCCCAAGGATCAGACGCGCAGCCGCGATCGTCCACATCAGGTCCTCGAGATCCGGTTCCGCGGTGCCGGCACGCTTCGTGCCCGGCTTGGCACGGAAGTTCTGGATGATGACTTCCTGGATGTGCCCATGCGCAACATGCAGATCGCGGATGGCATAGAGCGTATCGAGCCGCTCGGCCCGTGTCTCTCCGATGCCGATGAGAACGCCGGTGGTGAAAGGCACGCGAAGCTCGCCCGCGAGCCGCAGCGTTTCCAGCCGCGCGGCCGGCCGCTTGTCCGGCGAGCCGTAATGCACGCCCCCTGGCTCGCACAAACGCTCGCTCACGGATTCGAGCATGATGCCCTGGCTCGCAGACACCTCGCGCAAGCTCGCGATCTCCGGCTCCGTCATCACGCCGGGATTAAGGTGCGGCAGCAACCCCGTCTCGCGCGAAACGAGCGCGCTCATGGCGCGCAGATAGTCGATTGTCGAAACATGACCCGATGCCGCAAGCGCCTCGCGCGCGGCGCGGTAGCGCAGCTCAGGCTTGTCGCCGAGAGTGAACAGCGCTTCCGTGCAGCCGGCCGCCTCGCCCGTGCGCGCGATCGCCAGCACTTCCTCCGGCGCAAGATAAGCGGCATGCCCGGCCCGCGGTCGTTCGGCAAACGTGCAGTAGTGGCAGACATCCCGGCAGAGCCGCGTGAGCGGAATGAACACCTTCCGCGAATAGGTCATCATGCGCCCGTGGCCCTCGTCGCGCAGACGCGCAGCCGCCCGTGTCAGCTCCTCCAGCGGGGCCTGCACCAGCCACTCCGAGAATGACGTATCGTCCGATCCGATCATCGCCTCGCGATTTGCTTGTGGCGGACGGGAGCGGCATCCTGCGAAATCGTGCCATTCGATGCAATCCGGGGAGGAGGGCTGCCATGCAGATCGGCTTCAACGCGCCAACCGCGGGACGGCTGGCCGCCCCGGACGCACTCACCGCGCTCGCCGTCGAGGGCGAGGCAATGGGATTCGACTATCTCACGTTCAGCGACCACATCGTCATCCCGGCCGACATAAGAGCGCGCTATCCCTATTCCGAGACTGGCGAGTTCCCCCAAGGCGCACGCGCCGGCCGGCACGAGCAGTTGACCGAGATCGCCTTCATTGCCGCCAAAACCTCGCGCATCCGCCTCGTGACCTCGGTGATGGTTGTACCGCACCGGCCCGCGGTCCTGACCGCTAAAATCCTCGCGACAATCGATGTCCTCTCGAACGGCCGGCTCACGGTTGGCATCGGTGCCGGCTGGCTCAAGGAAGAATTCGAGGCCATCGGCGCCCCCCCTTTCGCCGACCGCGGCGCGGTCACCGACGAATATGTGCAAGCCTTTCGCGAGCTCTGGACCCGCGACAACCCGCGCTTTGCCGGCCGCTATGTGACGTTCGAGGGCATCGCATTCGAGCCGAAGCCCGCCCAGCGCCCGCACCCGCCCATCTGGGTCGGCGGCGAAAGCGGGCCGGCGCTGCGCCGCACGGCCAAGCTCGGTGATGCCTGGTACCCGATCGGCACCAACCCTGCTCATCCGCTCGACAGCCTGAAGCGCTACCGCGCCGGCATCGAACGGCTCCGCAAGATCGCCGGCGAAACCGGACGCGCCATAGCCCTCGCCCTACGCTGCTCCAAACACGGCTCCGAACTGCCCCCCAAGGCCGAGGATGGTGAACGGCGCCTCTTCTCAGGCGGCCCAGTCGAGATCGCCGGCGACCTCCGCGACCTCAAAGCGCTCGGCGTCGAGTATGTCGATTTCACCTTCGCGCAATCGACCGCGGCAGAGACCCTCATTGAGATGAAGCACTTCCGCGACGACGTTCTGGCCCGCGTTTAGAGCCAAGGCCAAGAGGGCTCTACCCCGTGGTCTAAGCGTCGGTGCGGTTGTTGAGCAGGACTTCGCGTTTGCCGACGTGGTTGGCCGGGCCGACGACGCCGTCTTTTTCCATCTGTTCGATCAGTCGGGCGGCGCGGTTGTAGCCGATCTGCAGGTGGCGCTGGATGAAGGATGTCGATGCCTTGCCTTCGCGGGCGACGAGCGAGACCGCCTGTTCGTAGAGCCCGCGTTCGCCCTCGCTGCCGCCCTCCGCGATGCCGGGAATGGCAGGGCCATTGTCATCGTCGTCGGCTTCGGTGATCTCCTCGATATAGGCCGGCTCGCCCTGCTCGCGCAGATATTCGACCACGGCCTCGACCTCGGCGTCGGAGACGAAGGGGCCGTGGACGCGCGTAATCCGGCCGCCACCCATCATGTAGAGCATATCGCCCTGGCCGAGCAGCTGTTCGGCACCCTGCTCGCCGAGAATGGTGCGGCTGTCGAACTTGCTGATCACCTGGAAGCTGATGCGGGTCGGGAAGTTGGCCTTGATGGTGCCGGTGATGACATCGACCGAGGGGCGTTGGGTGGCCATGATGACGTGGATGCCGGCAGCGCGGGCCATCTGGGCGAGACGCTGGACGGCCGCCTCGATATCCTTGCCTGCGACCATCATCAGGTCGGCCATCTCGTCGATGACAACAACGATGAAGGGCAGCGGCTCGAGCACGAGCGGCTGTTCTTCGAACATCGGTCGGCCGGTATCGGCGTCGAATCCTGTCTGGACGCGCCGCGTGACCACCTCGCCCTTGGCGCGGGCGGCGGCGACGCGTTCGTTGTAGCCAGCGATATTGCGCACGCCCAGCTGGCTCATCGAGCGGTAGCGCCGCTCCATCTCGCGTACCGTCCATTTGAGCGCGGTGACGGCCTTCGCCGGCTCCGTGACCACGGGCGCCATCAAGTGCGGGATGCCCTCGTAGACCGAGAGCTCGAGCATCTTCGGGTCGATCAGGATCATCCGACACTGGTCGGGCGGCATGCGGTAAAGAAGCGAGAGGATCATCGCGTTCACGCCGACCGACTTGCCGGAGCCGGTGGTGCCGGCGATGAGCAGGTGTGGCATCCGCGCGAGATCGGCGACGACCGGCGCGCCTGAGATGTCCTTGCCGAGCCCCAGGGCGAGGCGTGCGGGATGCTTGGCCCAATCGTCGGTGGCGAGGAGCTCGGAGAGATAGACCGTCTCGCGCCGGCTGTTCGGCACCTCGATGCCG
>JASHRV010000227.1 GCA_030037175.1 Acetobacteraceae bacterium | reverse complement strand
CCTGGAGATCAGGCTACCCCAACGGCAGGAGCTTGATGCGGCGGCCTTGGACGCCGAGGGCGATCTGGCCTGCCTTGAGGGCGAGTGCGTCGGCGCCGAAGATTTCGCGTCGCCAGCCGGTGAGTGCGGGGATGTCGGGGGTGTCCTCGGCGGCGAGTCGTTCGATGTCTTCGGCCGAGGCGAGCAGGCGCGGGGCGACGTGGTGGGTCTCGCATTTGGCCGCGAGCAGCACCTTGAGCAGCGAGACGAGGGCCGGGGCAGCGCGGCCGCCCGGCCGCGCGGTTGGGGGTGCGGGGAGCGCGTCCTCGGGCAGGGCCTTGGCCGCGGCGATCGCGGCGAGCAGCGAGGCGCCCATTCTTCCCTCGACGAAGCCACGGCCGAGGCCGCGCGCGCGAGCCAGCGCCTCCGGCGTGGTTGGAGCGGTTGCGGCGATCTCGAGCAGCGTTTCGTCCTTCAGCAGCCGCTGGCGGGGGATATCGACCCGTTGCGCCTCGCGTTCTCGCCAGGCCGCGACCGCGCGAAGGATGCCGAGCACGCGGCGGTTGGCGGTGCGGGGCTTGAGCCGCTCCCACATCGTTTCCGGATCGTTGCGGTAAGTCGCGGGATCGGCGAGTGCCGCCATCTCCTCGCCGACCCAGGCGAGTCTTCCTTCGCGCTCGAGGCGGGCACGGAGCTTTTCGTAAACGGTGCGGAGATAGGTCACATCGGCCGCGGCGTAGTTGATCTGCGCCGCGGAGAGCGGCCGGGCCGACCAGTCGCTGAAGCGGTGGGATTTGTCGATCACGCCGCCGGTGAGCGAGGAGACGAGCTGGTCGTATCCGACCTGGTCGCCATAGCCCGCGACCATCGCCGCCACCTGCGTGTCGAAGAGCGGTTCCGGCACCCGGCCGAAGACGAGGAGGAAGATTTCGACATCCTGGCGGGCGGCGTGGAAGACCTTGGTCACCGCCGGGTCGGCAAGGAGCTTTCCGAGCGGGGCGAGGTCCATCCCGGGCGCCTCGGCATCCACCACCGCGGTCTCGGCGGCGCCCGCGAGCTGCACGACGCAGAGGCGCGGCCAGTAGGTGCGTTCGCGCATGAATTCGGTATCGACCGTGACGAATTCCTCGCCGTGGAGGCGTGCGCAAAGCGCGGCCAGCGCCTCGGTGCTCTCGATCAGCGCGACGGAGGAAGTTCCGGGGCACGTCGCGGCGGCTTCCGCGAGGACGGGACGGTCCATGGCCCGCTTCTACACGTGCCGTTTCGTCCAGAAAAGGTGGCGGCCAGAAAAGGTGGCGGCCAAAAAACGTGGCGGGTTGACAGGGGCGAGAAGCTCTGGGCTTCTGCCGGCCTTTTCCGCGGGATCTGCCGGATGCACCCCTATCGCACGCATGATTGCGGCGCGCTGCGCGCCGCCGACATCGGGACCGCCGCGCGCCTCTCGGGATGGGTGCACGCGAAGCGCGACCATGGCGGGCTGCTCTTCATCGATCTGCGCGACCATTTCGGCCTGACGCAGTGCGTGGTGGACCGCGAGAGCGAGGTCTTCGCCGCTTCCGAGCGGGTGCGCGTGGAGAGCGTGGTGACGCTGACCGGCGCGGTGGTCGCGCGCGCGCCGGGGACGGCCAATCCGAAGCTGCCGACCGGCGAGATCGAGCTCCGCGTGGCCGAGCTTTCCGTGCAGTCCGCTTCCGAGGTGCTGCCGATCCAGATCGCGGGCGAGGCGGAGTTCCCGGAGGATCTGCGGCTCAGATACCGCTTCCTCGATCTCAGGCGGGAAAAGATGCACCGGAACATCATGCTCCGGACGGCGGTGATCGCCTCGATCCGCAGAAGGATGATCGAGGCCGGGTTCGCGGAGTTCACGACCCCGATCCTCACCGCCTCCTCGCCCGAGGGCGCGCGCGACTTCCTGGTGCCGGCGCGGCTGCATCCGGGAAAATTCTATGCGCTGCCGCAGGCGCCGCAGCAGTTCAAGCAGCTCATCATGGTTGCCGGGTTCGACCGCTATTTTCAGATCGCGCCCTGCTTCCGCGACGAGGCCTCGCGCGCCGACCGCAGCCCGGGCGAGTTCTACCAGCTCGATTTCGAGATGAGCTTCGTGACGCAGGAGGACGTGTTCGCCGCGATCGAGCCGGTGATCGCCGGAGTTTTTTCGGAGTTTGCGGCTGGGCGGGCAGTCGATCCGCCGCCATTTCCGCGCATCCCCTACGACACCGCGCTCGCCGAGTTCGGCACCGACAAGCCGGATCTGAGAAACCCGCTCAGGATCCGCGACGTGACGGAGCATTTCCGCGGCGGCGGTTTCTCGCTCTTCGCGCGGATCGCGGGCGAGGGGGGCGTCATTCGGGCGATCCCCGCCCCGGGCGCGGGGGGAAGGCCGCGGAGCTTCTTCGACAAGCTCAACGAATGGGCGCGGGAAGAGGGCGCGGGCGGGCTCGGCTACATCCTCTTCGCCGAGGACGGGGCGAAAGGGCCGATCGCGCGCAATCTCGAGCCGGCGCGCGCTGAGGCGATCCGCGAGGCCTCCGGGCTGGCCGCGGGGGATGCGGTGTTCTTCGCCGCCGGCAAGCGGGGAGAGGTGGAGAAATTCGCAGGCAGCGTGCGCATGCGGCTCGGGGAAGAGCTCGGGCTCTGCGAGCGAAGCACCTTCCGCTTCTGCTGGATCACCGATTTTCCGATGTACGAGCGGAACGAGGAGACCGGCGAGATCGACTTCAGCCACAATCCGTTCAGCATGCCGCAGGGCGGGCTCGAGGTGCTCGAGACGCAGGATCCGCTGAGCATCAAGGCCTATCAGTACGACATCGTCTGCAACGGCGTGGAGCTTTCCTCGGGCGCGATCCGCAACCACCGCCCCGACATCATGCTTCGCGCCTTCGCGATCGCCGGCTATCCGGCCGAGGAGGTGGAGCGGCGGTTCGGCGGCATGCTGAACGCCTTCCGCTATGGGGCGCCGCCGCACGGCGGCTCGGCACCGGGGATCGACCGCATCGTCATGCTGCTCGCGGAGGAGCCGAACATCCGCGAGGTGATCCTTTTCCCGCTCAACCAGCGCGGGGAGGATCTGATGATGGGCGCGCCGGCGGAAGTTGCTCCGGCGCGGCTCAAGGAGCTTTCGATCCGGCTCGACATGCCGCCGAAAGCGGACGCGGGCTGACAGAACCGGCGGTTTGTCTCTATCCTGACGAATTGGCCTGACCTATTGCAACATCCTGATGTGGAACCTGGGGCCCGCATGCGCCGAACCCTGACATTTTCCCTGCTCTCCGCCGCGATTGCCGCGGCGGGTGCCTGGGTGGTGACCGCCGGCCCGGCCGTGGCTGCCAGCCAGGCGGTCGCAACCGGCCCGGCAGCGGAGCCCGCTCTGCCCTTCGTCGGGCAGGATGCCTTCTACCAGCTCAAGCTCGGCGCGCCCGGCGGGGCCGACGTGGTCGCGGGCACCGGGCGCATGGGCTACGAGGTGATCGACGCCTGCAATGGCTGGGCGGTGCGCCAGCGCCTCGACATGACGCTGATCGACGGCGACGGGGCGGTGACGCACACGGTCTCCGACTACGCGACCTGGGAGGCGAAGGACGGCCTCGCCTTCCGCTTTCACACCGTCGATATGACCGACGGGGAGGTGGACGACCGGCTGGACGGCGAGGCGCATCTCGACCGGCCGGGCGGTCCGGGCGAGGTGAACTACACGGCGCCGAAGAAGATGACCTTGGCGCTCCCTCCCGGCACGATGTTTCCGATGTGGCAGACCGAGGCGATCATCCGGGCGGCCCAGGCGGGCAAGAGGTTCATCGCCATGCCGCTCTTCGACGGCACGGGCGACGACGGCGCCTCCTTGAGCTCGGTCGCGATCGTCGGTTGGGATCCGCCGGCCGCGCTGCACGTGAACGCCGGGGCGAGCCGGTTTCCGGTGCTCGCCGGGCTTCCGAGCACGCGCGTGCATGTCGCGTTCTTCAGCCGCAAGCCGGATACGATCACACCCGACTTCGAGATCGGCATGCGTTATTTCTCCAATGGCGTGGCCGATGGGCTTTCGATGAATTTCGGCGACTTCACCATGGACGGGCATCTGGTCCGCCTCACCATCCTGCCGAATCACTGCTAGAGCGTGATCGCCGAAGGTGGGAAAACCGAAGGCGCGCGCTAGCGCGCGCCCGCGCCGGGATTCGCCCTCTTTGAAGAGGCGGCTTTTTTTGGGATGATGAAGCCGCTCCGTCCGGGGACCAACCTCGGCCGGCAATAAGGACGGAAACGGAAAAGACATGAGCAGCGACGCGCACGGGTCCCACCTGGACTCTCCCCTGGTGACCCCCTCGGGGCTGAAGCAGCCGTACCATCTGGTGGACCCCAGCCCCTGGCCGATCATCGGCGCCCTGTTCGGTGCGCTCGTGCTCGTCGGCATCATCATGGTCGGCAACTTCAACAACTACACGCTGCTCATCATCGGCGTGCTCGGCGTCGCCTTCGTGATGGTCATGTGGTGGCGGGACGTGCTGCGCGAGAGCCACACGCCCGGCCTGCATACGCCGATCGTGCGGCTCGGCCTGCGCTACGGGATGCTCTTCTTCATCACCAGCGAGGTGATGTTCTTCGTCGCCTTCTTCTGGGCCTTCTTCAATTTCGCGCTGTTCCCCGACCACGTCTCCTTCGCCAAGATCGCCGAATGGCCGCCGGCCGGCATCCACACGGACAATCCGTTCAGCGTTCCCTTCCTGCTGACGATGATCCTGCTGCTCTCGGGAACGACGGTCACCTGGGCGCACCATTGCCTGCTCGAGAACGACCGCAAGGGGCTGATCACCGGGCTCGGCCTCACGGTCCTGCTCGGCATCTCCTTCACCTGCGGGCAGCTCTACGAGTACACGCACTCGCCCTTCCCGTTCCATGGCGGGGTCTATCCCTCCGTCTTCTTTCTTGCCACCGGCTTCCACGGGTTCCATGTGATCGTCGGAACCTGCTTCCTTGCCGTCTGCTACTTCCGGGCGCGCTCCGGAGAGTTCACGCCCGAGCGGCATTTCGGCTTCGAGGCAGCCGCATGGTACTGGCACTTCGTCGATGTCGTCTGGCTCTTCCTCTTCACCTTTGTCTATCTCTGGGGCGCGAGCGCCGTCACCGTCGGCTGAGCGGCGCGCCGCAGGCTGGAAAGGGCTGATCCTCCCGGGCGGCCTGGCCGCCCTGCTGGTCGCTCTGCTGGTCGGGCTCGGCGTCTGGCAGCTTCACCGGCTGCGCTGGAAGCTCGCCATCCTGGCCGAGATCCACGCCGCCGAATCGCAGCCGGGCATCCCCCTTTCGGACCATCCGGGGCCCTTCGCCAAGGTCACGGTGAGGGGCCGGCTGCGGCCGGACCTCGCCGCGCTCTACGGCGATCAGGTGGAGACCACGCCCCAGGGCTACACGGAGGGCGGCCAGCTCATCATGCCGCTCGAGCGCGGCGCGGGGCCGCCGGTGCTGGTCGATCTCGGCTGGGTGCCGCAATCCGATCGCCGTCCCGCGACCCTGCCCTCCGGGCCAACCACCGTCGCCGGCTATCTGCGGCCCCCCGATCATCCCGGGCTCTTCTCGGCCTCCGACGACGTGCCGGGCCGGCGGTTCTACACCCTCGATCCGGCACGGATCGGCGCAGCACTCGGCCTCCCTCACGTCGCCCCCTTCACCCTCGTCGTGCTCGGCACGCCCCGCCCCGGAGTCTATCCCATGCCCGCCGAGCATCTGCCCCATCCGCCCAACAACCATCTCGAATATGCGCTCACCTGGTTCGGCCTCGCCCTGGTGGTGGTCTTCGAGTTCGGCTTCTGGGCGCGCCTGAGGCTCCGCCGATGACGCAGGCGAAGGCGCGCGCCGCCTATGAGCGGCTGGCGGGCCGCTTTGCCCGCATCGGCACGCTCGACGAGGCCGGGGCGATGCTCGGCTGGGACGCATCGGCGATGATGCCGCCGGGCGGGGCCGCCGCGCGCGGCGATCAGCTCGCCGTCCTTGCCGGGCTCGGCCATGAGCTGCTCACGGCGCCGGACGTCGCCGCCGATCTCGCGGAGGCGGAGGAAGCGGAAGACCCCGATCCCTGGCGGGCGGCCAATCTCCGGCTGATGCGGCATGCCCATACGCGCGCCAATGCGCTGCCGGGCGAGCTCGTCGAGGCGGCGGCGCGGGCCAATTCGGCGTGCGAGAAAATCTGGCGGGAGGCGCGCCGCGCGGCGGATTTCTCGCGGGTTCTGCCCGCCTTCACGGAGGTGGTGCGGCTCGCGCGCGAGGAAGCCCGCGCACTCGGCGCCGCCCTCGGCCTCAGCCCCTACGATGCGCTGATGGACGGCTACCAGCGCGGCATCGGCGCGGCCGATGTGGCGCCCATCTTCGCAGCCTACGAAAAATTCCTCGCCGAGGCCCTGCCGCGCGCCGAGGCGGTCGCGGCTTCGCATCCGGCCCCGCGCCGTCCGGCCGGGCCCTTTCCGGTCGCGGCGCAGGCGGCGCTCTGCCGCCGCCTTGCCGAGCGCGCCGGCCTCACCTTCGATCATGCGCGGCTCGACAGCTCCGAGCACCCGTTCTGCGGCGGCACGCCGAGCGATGTGCGCATCACCACCCGCTACGACGAGGCGGACGGGCTCAAGGCCGTTTTCGCCGTGCTGCACGAGACCGGGCATGCGCTCTATGAGCGCGACCTGCCGCCCGCCTTCGCCCGCCAGCCGGTCGGCAGCGCGGCCGGAATGGCGGCGCACGAAAGCCAGTCCCTCATCGTCGAGATGCAGGCCGTCCGCTCCGATGCCTTCCTCGGCTGGCTCGGGCCGGAGCTCGCAGGCACCTTCGGCCCCGACCCGGCCTACGAGCCCGAAAATCTCGGGCGGCTCTGCCGGTGGGTCGAGCGCGGCTTCATCCGCGTCGATGCCGACGAGATCACCTACCCCGCCCACGTGATCCTGCGCTTCCGGCTCGAATCGGCGCTGATCGAAGGCGCGTTCGAGCCCGCCGACCTTCCCGCCGCCTGGAACGAGGGGATGAAGGCGCTCCTCGGCATCGTCCCGCCCGACGACGCGCTGGGGTGCCTGCAGGACATCCACTGGTACGACGGCGTCTTCGGCTATTTCCCGAGCTACAGCCTCGGCGCGATGGCCGCCGCCCAGCTCATGGCAACCGCGCGCCGCGCGGTGAGCGGACTCGACGCGGCGCTTGCCGTGGGCGATCTCGGGCCGCTCAGGGGCTGGCTCGCCGAGAACGTCCACGCCAAGGCAAGCCTCCACGGGTTCAACGAGCTCCTGCGGACGGCGACCGGCAGGCCGCTCGACCCGGCGGCCTTTCAGGCGCACCTGACGGAGCGCTATCTCGCCTAGCCGGAGGTTTTCCGAGGAATGCGGCGGAGCGGCCTGGAGTTGCTTCGGTTTTTGGAAAACGGGAAAAATGGAATTGGACAGGCTGGACGGGACGCCGGCCGATTTGGAGAGGAGTATTATTCAATATCAAATGGTTAGGTGAAGGGAAGGGGGCGAAAGACACCATTCCGCCACTTTTCGCGGCCCTTTTTCCCTGCGCAGAATAGAAGCCATGTTCCGAAGCGCTCTCGCGATATGGCTCGGCCTCATGGCGCTGCTGGCGGCGGCGCCTCCGGCGCGGGCCGCGGGGGGATGCCCCGGAAAAATCATCTTCAGCGACAATTTCGAGACCCTCGACCCCGCCTGGGGCACGCCGAGCGCGGTCGCCTCGACCAGCCTCGAGATGCTGATGCTGCGCCCGGGGGCCGGGATGCTGATCGGGCGGTTCAATCTCGCCCATCGGGTGAAGGACTTCGCCCTCTGCGCGCGGGCGGGCCTGGCGAGCGCGGCCAGGATCAGCGATCCGGGCGGGATCGCGTTCTGGGCCACGAGTGCCGCGGATTACTGGCTGTTCGCGATCGACGTGCAGGGCGGGTTCGCCGTTTACCACACGGTGGGCGGGCACGCGGGGGCGGTGGTGAAGTGGCAGGCGACGAAGGCGCTGAAGCCGGGCGTGGGGGTGTGGAACGCGCTCAAGGTGACGGCGATCGGCGATCAGGTGACGATGGCGATCAACGGCCAGGAGGTTGCCCGGGTGACGGGCACGCCGCCGGCTTCGGGCGGCTATGTCGGCTTCATCGCGGATGCGGACAAGACCGGGCCGGCCGAATGGGCGTTCTCCCGGCTGACGGTGACGGATGGCGGCGCGGCGCCGCCGGCAGCGCCTCAAGCGGTGGCGGTGGCGCCCCAAGCGGTGGCGCCCCAAGCGGCGGCGCCTCAAGCGGTGGCGAGCGCGGGCGGCGGGGTCTATTGGGCGGACGGGTCGGCGGCGATCGGGGCCGGGTTCAACAAGGGGGGAAAGATCGCGCTCGGGAAGACGCAATGCGCGCTCCCCGGCGCGCGGCTGATCAGCGTCGCGATCGACGGGCAGGGCCGGATCTTCGCCGGCACCGCCGATGGGCGGGTGCTCGTCTGCCCGCAGGCGGGGGCGCCTGACGATGCGTTCCGGGCCGGCGATGCCGGCGCGCCGGCGGGCGATACCTATGTGGCGCTCGGCGCCAAGGGCGATCTTTGGGTGCTGATCGACGGGCAGAGCTGGCTGGCGGGCAGCCCGCCGCCCGAGATCGCCCATTATGCCGCCGCGGGGGCGGGCGGGGCGCCCGCGCTGCTCGGCGTGATCAAGGGGCCGGCGAGCGGGTTCAGCAACCCGCAGGGGCTGGCGGTTGACGGGGAGGGGCGGGTGCTGGTGCTGGACCAGCGCGGGGTTGCCGGGAGGATCCTGATTTTCGGGCCGGGCGCGAGCGGCAATGAAGCGCCGGAAGCGATGATCGGCAACGCGAGCGGGATCGTGGGCGACAAGACCGCGCTGGTCGATCCGGCCGCGATCGGCGTTGACGGGGCCGGGCGCATCTATGTGGGGAACGGCGGGACGGATGTTTCCGGGCGTTACGATGCGAGGACGAGCAGCGTTACGGTTTTTGCCGCCGACGCGGTGGGCAACAGCGCCCCGCTCGCCCTGATTGCCGGCCCGGCGACGAAGCTTTCGGGGCCGGCGGGGATCGCCGTGGACGGCAAGGGCGATATCTGGGTGGGTGCCGCGATCGTGACGCAGAGCGGGGCCGGCGTGATGACGCAACAGCGGAACGGGATCGCGGTGTTCGCCGCCGGCAGCAAGGGCAACGCCGCGCCCATCGGCACCTATCTGACCGGGGGCTACGCGCCTTCGGTCGCGGTCTATCCGGCAGGCGCGATCGGCGTGCTCGCGCCGATGGCGGCGAATTAGGGCCGGGGTGAGGGAGGGCGGGGGCAAAGTTGCGGGCAAGGGCAAGAGGCTCCGGAAAATCGGCGCTGCGCGGCTTCCGAGCCGCTGCGCTGCGACCTGGCCGACACTTTCACGATCTACGCCTTACGCCGCAAACGTGCCCGTCTGGAGAGTGGTGCGAATAAAAGCGGTGGCTGTCTTCACCGGAAGCGCGGGTCTGAATCGGGACTTCCGGTCTCGACCCTTGGCCGACCTCAAGATCGACCCTGTGGAACGAGTGCCAAGCGCGAGGAAGCGGTCTTCGGCTGAAGTCGTCGAGTTGCGCGAGGAACGGTTGCCCTTGCTCGTGCGGTTCGCGCACCCGTGGTCGAGACGTCCCACTTCTCGCTTAAACCGCCCTCCACCTGGCGTTACAATGAAGCTGCTGGAGGTTAGCCAGGGGAAAAACAATGAGAGT
>JASHRV010000226.1 GCA_030037175.1 Acetobacteraceae bacterium | reverse complement strand
CGTTCTGGGCGATGCGCGGGACGAGGCGGTTGCCGAAGTTGGCGATGATTTCGAGCACGCGCTCGCGGGCGCGCCTTTCCTCGGCCTTGGCACCTGGCAGATGCAGGACCGCGCCGAGCGGGCCGGTGCGGAGCCGGGAGTGCTGGCCGATCAGCACGTTCTCCATCACCGTGAGGTTGGTGAAGAGGCGGAGATTCTGGAAAGTGCGGGCGATACCCTTGTGGGTGATGGCGTGCGGCTTGAGGCCGAGGATTTCGTCCCCGAAGAGCTTGATGCTGCCCGATTCGGCGCGCGTCAGGCCGGTGATGACGTTGAAGAGGGTGGATTTGCCGGAGCCGTTCGGCCCGATCACGGCGAGGACGCCGCCGGCCGGCACGGTGATGTCCACCGCTTTGAGCGCGACGAGGCCGCCGAAACGGACCGTGACGCCTTTGATCTCGAGCGCGGGCGCGGCGCTTGCCGTGTGACCGGACGCGTCCGTGCCGATGCCGCTCAGGCTGAAGCCGCGCGACTGACCGACCTGGGCGTTCTGCTGCTCGAAGCTGAGCGCGGCCTGCTTGTGGGTGGCGGGGATGAGCCCATCGCGGCGAAACAGCATCATAAACACGAGGATGATACCGAAGATGAGCTCGGTGCTTTGCGCGAGCTGGACATTCTGGAGGAAGCCGATGCCGGTCCAGGTGCCGAAGTCGCTGATCCAGGTGGAGAGGTCGGGCAGGAACCAGGATTGCAGGAGCTGGAGGATCATGGCGCCGACCACCACGCCCCAGACGCTGCCCATGCCGCCGAGCACGACCATGACAAGGATCATCACCGAGACCGGGAACATGAACATGTCCGGCGTGGCGCTTTGCAGCTTGGCGATGAAGAAGCAGCCGGTCATGCCGGCGAAGGCGGCGCCAGTAGCGAAGGCGAGCAGCTTGTAGCGGACGAGATCGATGCCGACCGTGGAGGCCGCGATCTCGTCGTCGCGCAGCGCCATCCAGGCGCGGCCGATGCGCGAATCGCGCAAGGAGATGCTGACGAACATCAAGAGCACGACCAGCCCGAGCACGACGTAGTAATAGGGCTCTGCCCAGATGCCGAAGCTCCAGCCGAAGAGTTTCGGCGGGGCGGCGCCGTTGAGGCCGGCGGCGCCGTTGGTGAGCGAGGACCAGTTGCGGGCGACGATCGGGACAATCTCACCGAAGCCGAGCGTGACGATGGCGAGGTAGTCGCCGCGAAGACGGAGCGTGGGCGCGCCGAAGAGGACGCCGAAGAAGGCGGCGATGATCGCGGAAAGCACGAGCGCGAGCCAGAACGAGACCGTGAAGTGCACGACCGTGGCATCGCCGAGGCTTGCCTTCTGCACGAGGTCGAGCCAGGCGAAGGGAACCCAGAAGCCGCTCCAAGCCGGATGGAGCTGCCAGGAAGAAAGAATGCCGTAGGTATAGGCGCCGATGGCGAAGAAGGCCGCGTAGCCGAGATCGAGCAGGCCGGCGAAGCCGACCACGATGTTGAGGCCGAGGGCGAGGGTGGCGTAGGCGAGCGCGTTCGCCATCGCGTCGATATTGGCGTCGTTGCCATTGATGATGGGGAAGAGCAGCGCCGCGACGAGGATGAGCACGGTGAGCGCACGCTGCCGCGGCACGGTGAGGAAACGGGCGCGCGCGCCCACCGCCGGGACGCCGGCGCCGACCGTGGTTTCCGAGGCCATGACGGTGGCTCCTCTCAGGATTTGTTGGGCGCCATGGTGCCGAGCAGGCCGGTGGGCTTGAACACCAGAACCAGCACCAGGATCGAGAAAATGATGACGTCGGTCCAGGCGACGGCGATGAACTGTCCGCCGAGCGATTCGATGAGGCCGATGAGCAGGCCGCCCAACATCGCGCCCGGAACGTTGCCGATGCCGCCGAGCACGGCCGCGGTGAAGGCACGCAGCCCCGCAGTGTAGCCGATGAGGAAGCTCGTGAAATTGTAGTAGAGGCCGAAGGCGAGCCCGGCCGCGCCGGCAAGCGCGGAGCCGGCGAAGAAGGCAACGACGATCACCCGATCGACATCGACGCCCATCATCCGCGCCGCCTCGGGGTCCTGCGCGGTCGCACGCATTGCCTTGCCGAGCTTGCTCTTCTGCACGAAGAGCCAGAGCCCGACCATCAGCACCGCGGAGACGATCCAGATCAGGAGGACGCGGAGATCCATCACCGCGCCGTCGATATGAAAGCGGACTTCCGGCAACGGATTGGGGAAATTCTTGGTGTCCGCCCCGGCGCCGAGCAGGATCGCGTTGAAAAGGATGTACGAGACGCCGATGGTGGTGATCATCGCCGTCGTACCCTTAATATTGCGCAGCGGCCGGAGCGAGTAGCGCTCGATGATGACGCCGAGCACGCCGCTCGCGAGCATGCTGACGACGAGCGCCGCAAGCAGCGCGCCGACGAGGGGAAGTCCGGTCAGAATCACGTTCTGACCGGACAGCCCGAAGGCCTGTAGCACCCACATGCCGACGAAGGAGCCGATCATGAAGACGTTGAAGTGCGCGAAGTTGATCAGCTCCATGATGCCGTAAACGAGCGTGAAGCCGAGCGCCAGCAGCGCGTACATGCCGCCCAGGCTGAGCCCGTTGATCACCTGCTGGATGATCAGGGTGGTTTCGGACATGTTCGGCCGTCTCCCAGACGTATCGCTTACGGTTGCGCCGGCGTGACGATCAGCTCGTCGGCGCCACCCCGATGTATTTGAACTGGTGGATAATATCGTCGAGCGGATAGGCTGTGTTCTTCACCACCTGGAAGACGCTGACCGTGCGGTTGACGATGTCGCCGTACTTATCGAACTGCACCGTGCCCTGAAGGGTTTGGGTGGTGGAGCTCTGGATCGCGTCGCGCACGGCGGCCCGCGTCACCGGCTTGCCGGCGTTGACGAGGCCGGCGATCGCATTGACGATCACGAGGCCCGCATCGTAGGCGGTGATCGCGTAGTCGTCCGGGAGCATGTTGTACGTGGTCTTGTAGAGCTGCACGAAGGGCTGCACCTTCGGGTCCTCGGTCAGGTGCGGCGCGGCGATCGTGCAGTACCAGCCTTCCGCGGCCGGGAAGCCGACGGCGGTGAGCATTTCCGGATCGAGCAGGCCGTCGCCGCCGCCCTTGGGCATCGCCGCCGGCAGAATGCCGTAGGCCTGCTTCACGAGCTTCGTGCCGGCGAGCATGACGCCGCCATAATAAAGCCCATCCGGATTCTTCGCCTTGATCTTGGTGAGAACGACGGTGTAGTCGGCCTCCTTCGGATCGAGCCGGTCGCGACCGAGGACCTGGATGCCCTTCTCCTTCGCGCGCGCCTCGAACGTATCGGCGATGCCGACCCCATAGGCGCCGGAATCATCGAGCACGTAGACCGACTTCACCTTGAGCACGTCGGCGTAGTAGTTCGCCATCGCCGGGCCCTGATAGGCGTCCGTCGTGACGGTGCGGAAATAGATCGCCTTGCCCGAGGGATCGAACTCGGCGGCGAATTTCGGGCTGGTGATGTCGGGGTTCGTCGAGGCCGGGGTGATGGTGGCGAGATCGCCCTCGCTCAGGATCGGAGCCATCGCCTTGCCGGCGCCGCTCATCTCCGGCCCGATCGCGGCCACCACGGAAGGATCGGCGACGAAGGCACGGGCATTGGTCGCCGCTTGCGCGGGATCGTACTGGCCCGCGGTCGCGGTGGCGTCGTTCAGCACGAAAGGAACGAGCTTGTAGCCTTTGATCGTGCCGGCATCGTTCGCCTGTTGAATGGCAAGCAGCGCACCGTTCTTGATGCGCATCGCGCCTTCGGCGTCGGCGCCGGTGAGCGGCAGGTCGATGCCGATCTTGATCACCTTGTCGGCCGCCAGCGCCGGGCGGAAACCCGCCCCAAGCAGCGTGGTGGAGGCCGCCGCGCCGGCAAAGAGCTTGCCGGCCGAACGACGTGTCAGCATTGGGATACCCCCTTCCGTGAAACCTCTGCCCCTAGCTTAAGCAAGCCAGGGGCCAACCTGTCACTAGTCTGTTTTGCGCTCCTTGCATAGCGGGACGGCGGCAAGCGCTGGGCCCCTCCTTATCGTGCTCGATCCGCGCCGCCTGCTTGGCGCCGGCCCTGCTCATCGAGAAGGGTCCGCGGATGCGACTGATACGTGCCGGCGCGGTGCCGGATGAATGCGATGTGCGGGGCCGGTGAAGGCAAAACTGCGCACGCATGGAGAACAGAAATGGACCCTGGTCGTCGTGCGGCATTGCACAATATCCAAGCAGGCTGACCGATCGGACGGCAAAGCCGCGAACGTTGCGATTGCGCTGCCGCTGCCTCCCTCGCCAGATCGTGAACCGGAGGCTAGAAGCGACTCGCACCGGGCCGACCGGCTCCCGGGATCAATTGGCAAATCGATTTGGCGAGGAGGCGCATACCCTTGATGCTGAAGCCCGAAACCCTGCGCCAGCTTGGCGAAGCGAGCACCGCCACCCTGACGACGCAGCTTTTCAAGCGCGGCTTCCGCAACCTTTTTATGCAGGGCGTGCGCCCGCTTTCTCCGCCCGGGCGCAACCTCGTCGGCCCGGCCTTCACGCTGCGTTATATCCCCGCACGGGAAGATCTCGACATGATCGAGGCTTATGCGGACCCCGAGCATCCGCAGCGCAAGGCGATCGAGGTCATTCCCGAAGGCCATGTGATGGTGATCGATTGCCGCGGCGATTCGCGCGCCGCTGCCGCGGGCCATATACTGACCACGCGGCTTGCGGTGCGCCGCGCGGCGGGGCTCGTCTCCGACGGCGGCATTCGCGATTCCACGGCGATTGCTGCGATGGATTTTCCGGTTTACTGCGCCGGCCCCTCGGCGCCGCTCGGGTTGATCGCGCATCACGCACTCGAGTTCGGTGTCGGCATCGGATGCGGCGGCGTTGCCGTACTGCCCGGGGACGTGATCGTGGGCGACGGCGACGGCGTGGTGGTGATTCCGGCGGCGATCGCTGAGGAGGTCGCTGTTGATGCCGCCGCGCAGGAGGAAATGGAAGAATTCATCCAGAGCCGCATCGCGGGCGGGGCGAAACTGCCGGGCACCTACCCGCCGAACGAGGAAACGCGCGCGGCCTATGCGGCCTGGCGCAAAGAGCGGGCGAAGGGCTAAGGAAGGATTCGGCGATGGAACGCATCACCCGAGGCGGCCTCGCGATCGCGCGCCCGCTCTACGATTTCGTGAATGAAGAGGCGCTGCCCGGAACCAGCGTCGAGGAGGCCACGTTCTGGGACGGGCTCGGTCGCCTGGTCGGCGAATTCGCGGCCCCCAACCGCGCCCTGCTCGAACGGAGGGACGGGCTGCAGAAGCGGATCGATGACTGGCACCGCGCAATCCGTGGCAGCCCATTCGATGCCGCCGAGTACATGCAATTCCTGCGCGATATCGGCTACCTGCTGGCGGAGCCGGCGGATTTCACGATCACGACGGAGAATGTCGATCCCGAGATCGCGACGATGGCGGGGCCGCAGCTCGTCGTGCCGGTGATGAATGCGCGCTATGCGCTCAATGCCGCCAATGCGCGCTGGGGCAGCCTTTATGATGCGCTCTACGGCACCGATGCGCTACCGGAGGATGATGGTGCGACGCGCGGCCCGGGATACAACCCGGTGCGCGGGGCGAAGGTGATCGCGCGCGGGCGCGAGATTCTCGATGAAGTGGCACGGCTTTCCTTCGGCAGCCATGCCGACCTCATCGCCTACCAGGTGGAGGGCGAAGCGTTGGTTGGCCTGCGCGAGGACGGGCGGCGGGTGAGGCTTGCTCGGCCCGAGCAGCTCGCCGGCTATCGCGGTGACCCGCTGCGGCCGGAGGCGGTGCTGCTGCGGAACCACAATCTGCATATCGAGATCCGCGTCGATTCTGCGCACCCGATCGGGCGGACCGACCGCGCCCATGTCGCCGATATCCTGCTCGAGGCCGCGATCACCACCATCATCGATCTCGAGGATTCGATCGCCGCGGTCGATGCCGAGGACAAGGTCGCCGCCTATCGCAACTGGCTCGGGCTAATGCGCGGCACGCTCACCGCGCGCTTCGAGAAAGGCGGCAGCGGGGTGGACCGCGCGCTCGCTCCGGACCGTGCGTACACCGCACCCGACGGCGGCGCGTTGACGCTTCCGGGACGGAGCCTGATGCTGGTGCGCAATGTCGGGCACCACATGATGACGGACTCGGTGCTCGACGGCGGCGGCAAGGAGTGTCCCGAAGGGATTCTCGATGCGGCGGTGACGGTTCTGATCGGGATGCACGATCTGCGCGGCGACGGGCGCTTCCGCAACAGCCGCGCGGGCTCGATCTACATCGTCAAGCCCAAGATGCACGGGCCCGAGGAGGTTACCTTTTCCGAGAGGCTTTTCGGCCGCGTAGAGGAGATGCTGGGGCTGGCGCCCAACACGGTGAAAATGGGCATTATGGACGAGGAGCGACGCACGACCGTCAACCTCAAGGCGTGCATCCAGGCGGCATCGGCGCGCGTGGTGTTCATCAACACCGGCTTCCTCGACCGCACCGGCGATGAGATCCACACCTCGATGGAGGCTGGCGCGATGATCCGCAAGAACGATATGCGGCGCGCGCCATGGATGCTCGCCTATGAGGACTGGAACGTCGATATCGGGCTTATGTGCGGGCTTGCCGGCAAGGCCGAGATCGGCAAGGGCATGTGGGCGATGCCCGATAAGATGGCGGATATGCTGAAGCAGAAGATCGCTCACCCCGAGGCCGGTGCGAACACGGCCTGGGTTCCCTCCCCCACCGCCGCGACGCTGCATGCGCTGCATTATCACACCGTGGACGTTGCCGCGCGCCAGGCCGAGCTCAAGGGCAAGCGGCGGGCAAAGCTTGCCGATCTGCTCGCCATTCCGACCGCCGAAGGGGCCAACTGGTCCGCCGAGGCGGTGCAGGAGGAGCTCGACAACAATGCGCAAGGGATCCTCGGCTATGTGGTGCGCTGGATCGACCAGGGGATCGGCTGCTCGAAGGTGCCAGATATTCACGATATCGGGCTGATGGAGGACCGCGCGACGCTGCGCATCTCGAGCCAGCACATGGCCAACTGGCTGCACCAGGGGATCGTTTCCGGCGACCAGGTAATGGCGACGTTGAAGCGCATGGCAGCGGTGGTGGACCGGCAGAACGCGGGCGATCCGGCATACCGGCCGATGGCGCCGGGCTTCGACGGGCCGGCCTTCCGCGCCGCCCGCGATCTCGTCTTCGAGGGACGCGCGCAGCCGAATGGCTATACGGAGTGGATCCTCCACCGCTACCGGCGCGAGGCGAAGATCACCGGTTGAGGAGGGCCGCCCGTGCCGGTTCCCCCGCCGCCTTTCGTTCTTTTCACTCCCGAATCCGCCGATGCCTGCGCGGAGCTGTACGCGCGGCGGCTGGCCGCCCTGCTTGCAATCCCGGTGCTGCCGCTCGCCGGGCGCTCGCCGCTCGCCGACGATGCGGCCTATGCGGCCGCGCGCGGGGCGTGGGAGACGCTGGCGCCCGAGACGCGGCCGCTGATCGCGCTTTCGGTGCTGCCGGCCTTCGCGCCGCTCGCGCCGCAGCTTGGGGCGCGACGCGCAGTGGTGGTGGCGCACCAGCCGCTTGCCGAGGCCTCGGGCCTGCCCGAAGCGGAGCGGGAATGGCTCGCGGTCGCGGAGCGGCAGGTGCTGGCACTGGCGCCCGACCTCATCGCAAGCAGCGAGGCGGCAGCCGAAGCGATCGTGCGCGAGGCGGCGGTGCCGCGCGGGCGCATCACCGTGATTTCGCCGCCCACGCCGGCGCTTTCCCGCGCGCGCGGATCGGGCGGCCCGGGAGCCGCGATTCTCGCCAAGGCCGCGCTCACGCCTGCGAGCGCCCATGAGCTGCTGCTCGCGACGCTGGGCAGGCTCACCGATCTCGATTGGAAGCTCTGCATCGCCGGTGCGACGCCCGATGCGGATTATGCGGCCTCACTCGCACGGCTTGCGGGCGAGCTCGGGCTGGTTGCGCGCGTGCGCTTCGCAGCAGCGGCAGATGAGGAAGAGCGCGAGGCGCTGTGGCAGGGCGCGGACCTTTTCGCGCTTGCCGCCGCGGGACACGGCTATCGGATGGCGGCGGCGGCGGCGCTCAAGCGCGGGTTGCCGGTTGCGATCTGCGGCGATGCCGCGACCGAGCCGCCGATTCCGCCCGAGGCCGGCGCGGTCGCCCCACCCGGCGATTGTGCGCAGCTTGCAAGGGCGCTCAGAAGGCTCATCTTCGATCATGAGCTTCGCGGCGAGATGGCCGAGGCCGCATGGCGTGCGGGCGCAGCATTGCCAGAGAGTCAAGCCTCCGCCGGGCGCCTCGCGACCGCGCTCGCCTGAGCCGGACTGAGGAAACGCCGAAAAGGATAAGAGCCGATGCCGCTTCTCGGTGCCATCGCCGACGATTTCACTGGCGCAACGGATCTCGCCTCCATGCTGGTCAAGGGCGGCATGCGCACTGTGCAGACGATCGGCGTGCCGAAGCCGGACGAGAGCGTAGACGGCTACGATGCGGTGGTGGTCTCGCTCAAGTCGCGCACCGCGCCGGCCGAATGGGCGTGCGCGCAGAGCCTGGCCGCACTCGCCTGGCTTCAAGGTGCGGACTGCCGGCAGTACTTCTTCAAATACTGCTCGACCTTCGACAGCACCGATCTCGGCAATATCGGGCCAGTGGCGGACGCGCTGCTCACCGCGCTCGGCGCGCGCTTCGCTATCGCCTGCCCGGCCTTTCCGGCCAACGGACGCAGCGTCTATCAGGGCCATCTCTTCGTCGGCTCGGTGCTCTTGAGCGAGAGCGGGATGCAGAATCATCCGCTGACGCCGATGCGCGATCCCAACCTCGTACGCGTGCTGAGCCGGCAGACCGATGGGGGCGTGGGGCTCGTTCCCTACGCAGCGGTGGCGGCGGGGCCGGAGGCGATCAGGGCGGCGATGCGGACGCTGGGGAAGGCCGGACGGCGTTACGCGATCGTCGATGCGGTAAGCGATCAGCACCTGCTCGCGATTGGCGAGGCCATTGCGGACCATGCGCTGATCACCGGCGGCTCGGGCATTGCAATGGGCCTGCCTGGGAACTTCCGGCGCGCCGGGCTGCTCCCCGCTTCGCCGGCGGTTGCGGCGCGGCTGCCTGCGCTCGCGGGGCATGCCGCCATCATTGCCGGCTCCTGCTCGCCGGCCACGCTCGGACAGATTGAGGAAGCGGCGGACCTACCGCGCTTTGCGATCGATCCGCTGATCACTCCCGATGCGCAACGATTGGCGGCGGATGCGCTCGCATGGGTGGAAGGTAAGCTCGGCGCGGTGCCGGTGCTGATCGCCGCTTCCGCGCCACCCGAGCGCGTGCAGATGGTTCAGGCGAGCCTGGGGCGCGAGCGCGCCGGCACGCTCATCGAGACGGCGCTCGCCACGATCGCCGAGGGGTTGGTGGCGCGCGGCGTGCGGCGGCTTGTCTTAGCCGGCGGCGAAACCGCGGGTGCGGTGGTGGCGAAGCTCGGCGTGCAGCGGCTGACGATCGGCGAGGAGATCGCGCCGGGCGTACCATGGACATTTGCTGAAGGCACGGGGGAAAAACTGCTGCTCGCGCTGAAATCAGGCAACTTCGGCCAGCCCGCCTTCTTCCACGACGCCTTCGCGATGCTGAGGAAGAGCTGACGCCAGCAAGAGGCTCTGCTCCTTGCAACACCGGTCCGAGGCTCCGCCCCCGACGCCCCGCTTGGGCCCTAAGACCCAAAAGTTTTAAACAGATGGACTGCGAAGTCTCCGCCTTTGCCTGGGGTGCATGGGATGGCATCCCCTGGTGGGGTGCCGGGGCAAAGCCCCCACCTTTGGAAAAAGAAGCGCAAAAAGTAAGGGCGCCCTGAAGGGCGCCCTTTTGTGTTCGCTCGAGGGGTCGGGCGTTTTCAGCCCATCTCCTCGGTTTCCGTCGAGAAGATTTCTACGGCAGCTGGTGCCGTGGCCGCTTTGCGCGGACGGCGGACAGCGGCCTTGCGGGCCTTTTTGGCAGCCTTGCGAACCGGCGCCTTGCGCGTCGTCGCGGCCTTCCGGCGGGTTGTCGTTTTCTTCTTCGCAGCCGCCTTGCGGGCCGGCGCCTTACGGGTTGTCGCGGTCTTGCGGCGGGTTGTTGTCTTCTTCTTCGCCGCGACCTTGCGCGTTGCGGGCTTGCGGGTCGCGGTCTTGCGCCGGGTCGTGGTCTTCTTCTTGGCGGCGGCCTTGCGCGTCGTCGTGCGCATTGCCATCGGCTGAGCGCGCGGCTGCTTGGCGCCGTTTTCTTCGTTACTCACGTGATGAAACTCCTTTGTGCGGTGGGTAGGACAAGGGCCGGGCCAGGCCAACGCTGGGCCATGCGATCCGGCCACCGCGGGGAGTCGCGTCGCTAGCGCGAAGACCCGCGGCCAGTCCGACGATCCGATGCGGACGGGGCTCCAGTGCACGGACAGAGCATAGCGCCGCATCGAATGCGACCTTGCCTGCCGTGACTGCCGACCGTTCTCCGATCATGGTTCGGACTCCGCCACGCGGATCGCGCTGCCTTGTCCGAATGAGCCTCCGGTCCATGGACCGTCCTTCCTCGATGCGTGCTTCCGCGAATTCTTTTCCGCGCGTATGCGAATCGGCCGCGGGCACAGCGACTCCGCTATTCCGCTTATGACCATCGCGTGTCAAACAAAAAGCAACCGTTGCCGAGCGGTTCCGATCATTTTTTTTCGCAATCGGCCGCTGCGAGACGGCACAGCGTGCGATTCAGCGCTCTCGAATGGGTGGCACCGGACGCTGCGCAACCCCCGTATAGACCGAGAGCGGGCGGATGAGACGGTTGTCTGCCACCTGCTCGAAGATGTGCGCGGCCCAGCCGGAGATGCGCGCGGCGACGAAGATCGGGGTGAACATCGGAATCTCGAATCCCATCAGATAGTAGGCGGGGCCTGCGGGAAAATCGAGGTTGGGATGAATGTTTTTCCGCTCCAGCATCTCGGCGGCGAGGATCCGGCTGATCTCCATCCAGCGCGCATCGCCGACCACATCTGCCATCTTCTCGGCATATTTGGTCATCGTCGGGACCCGTGAATCGCCACTCTTGTAGACGCGGTGGCCAAAGCCCATCACCAGCGCGCGATGATCGAGGCGGTCGTTGATCCAACCATGCGCCCGCTCCGGCGTGCCGATCTCCTGCAGCATGTGCATCACCGCCTCGTTGGCGCCGCCGTGCAGCGGCCCTTTGAGGGCGGCGATCGCGGCGGTGACCGCGCCGTGGATGTCGGCCTCGGTCGAAGTCACGGTGCGGGCGGTGAAGGTCGAGGCGTTGAAGCTATGCTCGGCATAAAGGATGAGGGAGACGTCGAAAGCCTTAACGATCTCTGGCGCCGGCACCTTGCCGAAGCACATGTGAAAGAAGTTTTCAGCGATGCTGAGGTCAGAACGCGGCGCGTGCACCCGGAGCCGATGGCCGAGACGGTGGTGCGCGGCGATCGCAGTCGGGATTTTCGCGAGCAGGCGCAGGGCTTTGCGCCGTGTCGCCTCGGCCGAGTTGTCGGCGGTTTCGGGATCTTCGAGGCCCATGAAGGAGACCGCGGTGCGGATCGCATCCATCGGATGGCCGCGGCGGGGAAAGCTCTCGATCACCGAGCGCAGCCGCGGCGTGATGCGCCGCTCAGCGCGCTCCTCCTTCTCGAAAGCGGCAAGCTGGCGGCGGTTCGGAAGCTCGCCGTTCCATAGGAGATAGACCACCTCCTCGAAGCGGCAGGTCTCGGCAAGGTCCTGCACCGCATAGCCGCGATAGGTGAGGCTGTTGGTCTCCGGCATGACCTTGGAGACCGCGGTGGTGTCGGCATAGACGCCGACCAGGCCCTTGCGGACCTCATGCTCGTTCATCTGATCGTTCATCTTTCCGTGCTCCGCTTTCAGAACAGTCCCGGCTTGCCTTCTGCAAGCTTGCCGGTCGGCAGGGCAATGTTCAATCGATCGAGCTGGCCGGCCTCAAGCCCGGGCAGCGCCTCAGCCGCGGAGAGGAAGCGCGCCGCCGCGGCGGGCGCTATGATCCCCTCAGTCAGCGTGCGGAATTTGCGGACATAGTCTTCCCGCGCGAAGGGCCTTGCGCCAAGCGGATGCGCGTTGGCAACCGCCATCTCATCCTCGATCACCCGCCCGTCGCGCAGAAACACCTCAACGCGGCCGCCGAACGCCTTCTCCTTCGGATCGGCGGCGTGGTAGCGGCGCGTCCATTCGGGGTCCTCGCGGGTTTCGATCTTATGCCAGAGGGCCACCGTCGAGGGGCGAGAGGCGCGGCGCGACGTGTAGCTTTTGACGTGGTGCCAGGTGCCGTCCTCGAGTGCCACGGCAAAGATGTACATGATCGAATGATCGAGCGTCTCGCGGCTTGCCTTCGGATCCATCTTCTGGGGATCATTTGCCCCGGTGCCTATGACCGCGTGGGTGTGGTGGCTGGTGTGGATGACGATGCGCTCGACCTCGGCGAGATCGGGGATTTCTTCGCGCATGCGAAAGGCGAGATCGATCAGCGCCTGCGCCTGATATTCGGCGCTGTGCTCCTTCGTGAAGCTGTCGAGGATCGCGCGCTTGGCTTCTCCCGGCGCGGGCAGCGGCACCTGGTAGCGCGCATCTGGCCCATCGAGCAGCCAGGCAATGACCGAATCCTCGCCTTCATAGATCGGGCTCGGGCTGCCTTCGCCGCGCATCGCGCGGTCGATGGCCTCGATGGCAAGCTTGCCCGCATGAGCAGGCGCGAACGCTTTCCATGAGCTGATTTCGCCCTTGCGCGACTGGCGCGTGGTGCAGCTCACATGCACGGCCTGCTGCACCGCCTGGTAGATGATGGGTGCAGGCAGGCGGAGCAGCGTGCCGATGCCGGCCGCTTGAGCCGGGCAGAGATGGGCGATGTGGTCGATCTTGTGCGCGTGCAGCGAGATCGCGCGCGCGAGGTCGATTTGAATCTCGTAGCCGGTGGCGATGCCGCGGACGAGATCGGCCCCGGAACGGCCCGTGGTCTGCGCGACGGCGAGGATGGGCGGGATGTTGTCGCCGGGATGCGAGTACTCCGCGGCCAGAAAGGTATCGTGCATATCGAGCTCGCGCACGGCGACGCCGTTGGCCCAGGCCGCCCATTCCGGGCTCACGCCGCGCGCGCCGGGCACGCCGAAGAGCTTCGCGCCGCCGCGGCGCGGATGGGCGAGCGCCATGGCCCGGGCGGTGGTGGGCGGGCGGCGGTTGACGGCGGCGATCGCGACCGCGGCATTGTCAATGATGCGGTTGATGATCATTTCCTCGACCGCTGGCGTGACGCTGACCCGGTCCGCCGCGACCGAAGCGATCTTCCAAGCGAGCTGCTCCTCCCGCGGCAGGTTTTCCCTCGATGAATGGACCCGGACCTCGTGCAGGATCATGCCGCTTCCTCCCCGAATTTCTGCTCTCGCGTTCGTAAGGTCCGGACGCGCGCGCGGCAAGCGCACCCTGTGGACATTCATGCGCATCCCCGCGCATGCCGCCTTTCGCGTGGGAGCAGGTGTGGGAGAAGGTTGCCGCCCCCTGCCCCGCCACTTATAACCCCGACCGGGAACGTGCCGCGGAGAGGTGCCGGAGCGGTCGATCGGGACGGTCTCGA
>JASHRV010000225.1 GCA_030037175.1 Acetobacteraceae bacterium | reverse complement strand
CGCCAACAGCCCGGTGCAGGCTGCCAGCCCCGCGGCATAGGCGAGCTGATGGCCCGCAAGCCGCGCCGGCGGTCCTTCCGCCCCGCCGACGAGCCCCAGAATTCCGCTCAGCGCCAGCAGCGAAAGCTCCGTCTGCGGCGGGTCCTCGCCCGGCCCGAAGGCGGAGACGCGCACCGTGATGGGCACGGAAGCCGCATGCGCCGCCAGCCCCGCGCCATCGCCGATCGCCGCGTCATAAGCGCCGGCCGCGCCGCCCACGATCTTGTCACGGTTGAGAAACAGATCGAGCGCGGAACGTCCCCCCGCCATCATCGGCGGCACCGCCGCAAGCGGCTCGCCCCCCGCCGGAAGCGGTCGGAACACCGCCGCCCCGTATCCCGCGCAAAGCTTCGCCGCCATCGAAATCGCCAGCGCCTGCGGCCGCTTTTCGCAAACCGCGCCGAGATCGAGAATGCGCCGGCCGGCCAGCGGTGCCGGCACGGCTCAGACCCCCTGCCCGGGGTTCTTGATCCCCGCCGCGAAGCGCGCGCCCCCCTCCGCCTGCGCCGCCGTCTTCGCGCGTATGGTCTGGTTCACCATCTGGCCGTGATCCATCGCATCGCGCCAGTTTGTGATGAACGCCGGAATCCGGTCGAGCGCCTTCTTGCTCTCCGCAAGCGCCGCCGCATCGAATTGCGCCAGCTTCTCCGCAAGCGCGCGCGCCCGCGCCATCAATTCCTCAGGCGCCACGCACTCGTTCACCATGCCCCATTGCAGCGCCGTCGCCCCGTCGATCCGGCTGGTCGTCAGCACGAGCCACGCCGCCTGCTTGCGCGTGATGCCGGAAAGCTGGATCGCCGGCCCCGCCATTCCCGGATAGGTCGCGAACCCCATCTCCGGGCAGCCGATCGAGGCCTTCGTGCTCGCGATCGCAAGATCGCAGACATTGATCAGCGTCGCCCCGCCGCCGAGCGCGAGCCCGTTCACCGCCGCGATGAAGATCGCCGGATGCGCGCGTATGGCGAGATTGACCTCAATCCATTCCTCGCCCGCGCCCTCGATGCCGCTCGCGCGGTCCTGCTCGCGCTCCTTGAGGTCCATCCCCGCGCAGAAGCTGCCGCCGGTGCCGGTGATGACGATCGCCTTCGCCTTGCCGCTGAGTGCCTCGACCGCGCGCAAAAGCCCCTGCCGGCTCGCGCGGTTCATCGCATTGCGCTTCTCCTCGCGGTCGATGCGGATCTCCGCCCAGCCCTCATGCGCCGCGACAAGAACGGGCTCGCCCATCAGCCCGCCTCCGCGGGGCCGAACTGCGGCAGCAAAACCTCCTCCGGCCCGCCCGGAAACCGCACCGCAAGCCGCATCCCGATCCGCGCCTCTCCCGCCGTCATCCCATCGAGATTGGTGAGCAGGTACGGCCCCTCATCCAGCTTCACCATCGCCACGGGATAGGGCAGCTCGTCCTTCATGCCCTCGAAATATTTCTGGTGAAAGACGACGAAAGACCAGAGCTCGCCCGTGCCGGATGCGGCGATCCATTCCCACTCCGCCCGCCCCGTGAAGGGCGAGACCGGTGCCGGCGGAAAGAAGCATTTCCCCGTCGCCCTGCAGCGCTGGAGAATGAGCCGCCCCTCGCCGCAGGCCGCCCAGAACGCCCGGTTCCAGTTGTCGATGACCGGCTTCGGTCGCGTCGCGAGACTCATGCCGCCCTCCGCAGGATCGCGCTTTGCGCGATGTTGGTGGCGCAGATGTACTGCATCGCCTGCGCGTCCGGAATCTGCCGCGCCCCGCATTCATGCCGCAGCTGGCGCACGCACTCGGCGATGATCCCCCAGCCCTGCATGTAGCTGTCCGAAAGATGCCCGCCCGAGGTGTTGGTCGGCCACCGCCCGCGCCCGAGCTGCAACGTCCCCTCGCGCACGAAATCCCCGCTCTCGCCCTGGCCGCAGAAGCCGAGCCCCTCCAGGCTGAACATCACCGTCGGGCTGAAATTGTCGTAGATGCCGAGCCCCTGGATATCCTCCCGCCCGAGCCCCGCGCGCGCATAGACGGCCCGGCAGGCGGAAAGGCTCGGATACCAGAAATCATCTGCCGGCCCGCTCCCGTAATGAAACGCGTCCTGCCGCGCATAGCCCGAAAGCAGCACGGGCGGCCTTCGCAGATCCCTCGCCCGTTCCGCGCTCGTCATGATCCAGGCAACCGCGCCGTCATTGATCAGGCAATAGTCGAGCAGCTTGAGCGGCTCGCAGATCGGCCGCGCCGCCGCATGGTCCTCGAGCGTGATCGGCCGCCCATGCATCACCGCAACCGGGTTGAGGCAGGCATGGGACCGGAACGCCACCGAAACGGGCCCGAGATCGGCATGGCTCGTGCCGAACTCGTGCATGTGCCGCCGCCACATCATGGCATGGATCGCGCCCGGGCTCGTCATGCCCCAGGGCGACCACTGGCTGTCCCCGCCGCCATAGAGCATCCGCACGCTCCGCCCGTTGTTTCCATAGACGAGAGCAACGGTTTTCGCGGCCCCGGAAACGATCGCCTGCGCCGCCAGCGCCATGGACACGCCCGAGAACCGCCCCGGCGTCTCCGTCAGCAGGCAGTAATTCGGGTTGATCCCCATCATCTCCGCGAACCGCTCATAGGTCGGAATGCGGTTGACGATCAGCCCGTCGATATCGTCCTTGCCGAGCCCCGCATCGTCCAGCGCCTCATTCAGCGCCTCGCAGCCGAGCCCGTAGCTGTCCGTCTCCGGAAAATTCCCGTACCGCGTCGTGCCGATGCCGACAAAGGCGACCTTGTCCCGCATCGGCCACGGCGCGGCGATCGCCGGCGCGGCCAAGCTCGTTTCGCTCGGCGCATTCATCCTCATCTCCTTCACTGCGTCACGCTTGCTCCCCCTGCGGCCTCAGCAAGGCCGCGGCGATCAGGCTGATGATCGCGGCGGCGGCGAGATAGCACGCCACCAGATAACCCGCGGGATCGCGCACCAGAAGCCCCGTCGTGATGAACGGCGCCAGACCACCCCCGATGACGGAGGCAAGCTGATAGCCGATCGAGGAGCCGCTGTAGCGGAGCGCGGGCGGAAAGCTCTCCGCGATCAGCGCCGCCTCCGGCCCGTACTGAATGCCGTGCGGAACGAAGGAAAGCACGATCACGATCGCGATGATCGCCGGCGCGCCCGTCGAAAATCCCGCGAAATAAAGAAAGCCCACCAGCCCGGACAAGGCGACACCCGTCATGAACACGCGCTTGCGCCCGAACCGGTCCGAAAGCCCGCCGCTGAACGGCACGATGCAGCATTCCACCGTGAGCCCGATCATCACCGCGACCAGGATGAAGTCGCGGCTCAGATGCAGCATGCGCACCCCGATCGTGAAGACCATGAACGCGAACACGATGAAGCTCGCAAGCTCGGACATGCGCAGGAACACGGTCGCGAGAATCGGCCGCCAGCACACCCGCACCGCCTCCGGCACCGGCCTGCGCGCGACCCGGCTCTCCCGCACGAGCTCCTGAAAGATCGGCGTCTCCTCGAGCCCGAGCCGGATCCAAAGCCCGACGATCACGAGCACGAAGCTGATCGCGAACGGCACGCGCCAGCCCCACGTCGTGAACGCCGCGCCCGTGGTCAGGCTCGCGCCGACAACGGCGAGATTCGCAAGCACGGTCCCCATCGGCACGCCGATCTGCGGCCAGCTCGCGAACAATCCATGCTTGTGGCTCTTGGCCCACTCCATCGCCACCAGCACCGAGCCGCTCCACTCGCCGCCGATCCCGATCCCCTGCAAGAGCCGCAGCACGCAGAGAATAACCGCGCCCCACACGCCGATCTCCCGATAGGTCGGCACCAGCGCCACGAAAAACGTCCCCGCCCCCATCAGCAGCACGGTCGCGACCAAGGCACCCTTGCGCCCGATCCGGTCGCCGTAATGGCCGAAGATCAGCGCGCCCAGCGGGCGGGCGATATAGCCCACGGCAAACACGAGGAACGAGCTCAGAACGGCGACGACGGGATCGGATTTCGGAAAGAAGAGCTGGGGAAAAACGAGCCCCGCCGCAATCGCGTAAAGCCCGAAATCATACCACTCGATCACCGTGCCGATGGTGCTCGCAAGCACCGCACGCCGGCTGTCGCGGCTGTCGATGGCGCCGGACGCAATGCCCGCGCCGGCAGAACGAATCTCCACACTCATGACACGACGCTCCCCCCTCGCCGGGCCGGTTCGGCCGGCGCTTGTGTCGATGGTCAATGTAACTTTGTATTATGGAATACCATCATCCAAAACGAGTCAACCAGGGACGTCGCTTCTGGCAGGGGCTTTGCCCCTGCACCGGGCCCCATCGCGCGAGCGCGATGGGAACCCGACCACTGGGGCCGCGGGCCCCAGACCCCATCCGCTTTTAGAAAATGGATTGCAGAGGCTCCGCCTTTGCTATTTCTCAACCGCCTCTCAAATCGCCTTCGCCAGATAGAAGCACCGGCGCCCCGGCGGGCAATTCTCCAGCGTGCCGAAATGGGAAAATCCCATCCGCTCGTAGAAAGGCCGCGCCTGAAAATCGAACGTGTTGACGACGATGCCGATGCACCCCCGCGCCTCCGCCTCCGCCTCCGCCGCGCGCATCAGCGCCGTGCCCACGCCCCGCCCGCGCAGCTCGGGCGGCACGTAGAGGATCTGAATCGCCAGCCAGCGATAGACCGTCTCGCCCGAAAGCCCGCCGATCACCTCGCCCGCCGGCCGCCGCCGCAGCACGAGCACGAGCGCCCGCGCCTCGGTCGGGCCCGCATAAGGCGCGTTGAAAGCGGCAAGCGGCC
>JASHRV010000224.1 GCA_030037175.1 Acetobacteraceae bacterium | reverse complement strand
CTGCGCTATGCTCGATACGTAAGCGGGCGAATCGCGACTGAGCGCAATGACCGGCGGTCACTCCAGGCCGTCCGGAAGGGGCGGGCGTACGTCCAAGGCCGGAAAGAATGCGTCGGGGAGCGCAGTGTTGGGGACGGCGAGGAACCGGAGAAAGTGTCGGCATTGCTGTCCGCAGAAACAGAGGCCCCGCATCGCAGCGCTTGCGCTGGCGGCGTCGGTTCTGCTCGGGGCGAGATGCGCCGCAGCACAGGAGATCGAGCCGAACGATCTCATCCCGCTGCCTCCGGGCACGAATCTCTTTCTCGCCTATTATGAACATGCCAACGACACCGCGTTCAATTTCGCCAACGGCGGCACCTACACCCAAAAGACGGGGATGCAGGTCAATCTCGGCGCCGGCCGCTATCTCTATTACTTCGATCTCGGCGATCATCCCGCAGCGCTCCAGATTCTCCAGATCTTCGGCTCCGAATCCGGCGCCGAGATCGGCGGGCAGAGTCTCGGCAGCGCCTTCGGGGCCGCGGACATCGCGCTCAACGCCGCGATCTGGCCTTACGCGAATCGCAGGCTCGGCCAGTACCTCGTCCTGGTGGCCTGGCTCTACCCGCCGTCGGGAACCTACGATCCGGCGTCCCCTCTCAATCTCGGCGCAAACCGTTGGGCAGGGGATGCGCAGATCGGCTGGCACCAGCAGATCGCAAGCGCCTTCTCCTTCGATCTCTCATTCGATGCCATGATCTATGGCGACAACGACGACGCCTATCCCGGCGGCGCGCGACTGAGCCAGGACCCGACCTACCGGCTCCAGGCCTGGGCGAACTGGCAGTGCACCAGGCGGCTCACGGCCGCGTTCGGCTACGAGGGATTCTTCGGCGGCGATCAGTCTCTGGACGGCGTCTTCACCGGGCAAAAAACGGAGGAACAGCGTCTGCGCTTCACCGTGTCCTACTTCATCACGCCGAGAGTGCAGGCATTGGTCGAGCTCAACCACGATGTGCAGGTCGTCGGCGGCTTCGAGCAGCAATTCGGAACGATCCTCCGCCTCGCCTTCGCTTTCTAGAGCGTTTTCCGTTCGCCCGCGCTCACGCATCCTGCTTTCGCTCTTTGCTTTGTCGCGTGATTCAGACCTCCGGTTCCCCCACCTTCGGCGATCACGCCTTAAAAGTCTGGGGCAGGCGGCCTTGCCGCACATGGGCAAGGCGGTAGCATCGTCCACCAGCCATTCGCAGAGAGGTGCGATGTTCACGACCCGCCCCGAAATCGCCGCCACCTTCGGCGTCGTCGCCAGCACGCACTGGATCGCTAGCCAGGTCGGCATGGCCGTGCTCGAGCGCGGCGGCAACGCCTTCGACGCGGCCTGCGCCACCGCCTTCACCCTGCAGGTCGCGGAGCCCCACCTCAACGGCCCGGGAGGCGACGCACCCATCATCCTCCATTCGGCGCGCACCGGCGCCCAGCACGTGATCTGCGGGCAGGGCGTCGCCCCGGCCGCCGCGACGCTCGCGCATTTCTCCGCCCTCGGGCTCGACCTCATCCCCGGCACCGGCCTCTTGCCCGCCGTCGTCCCCGGCGCCTTCGATGCCTGGTGCCTGCTGCTCCGCGACTGGGGCAGCTGGGAGCTCGCCGACATCCTCGCCTTCGCCATCGGCTACGCCGCCAAGGGCATCCACCTCGTGCCGCGGGTCCCGGCCGCGATCGAAAATGTCCGCCCGCTCTTCGAAAGCGCCTGGCCCTCCAGCGCCGCCGTCTACCTCCCGCACGGCACCGTCCCCGCGCCCGGCAGCCTCTTCGCCAATCCCGCCCTCGCCGCCACCTACACCCGCATCTGCACAGAAGCGAACGGCGCCACGCGCGAAGCCCGGATCGATGCCGCCCGCGCCGCCTGGTATCGCGGCTTCGTCGCCGAGGCGATCGACCGCTTCTTCCGCGACAACGAAATCCTCGACGCCTCCGGCAAGCACCATCGCGGCCTCCTCGCCGCGGACGACCTCGCGCGCTGGCAGGCAAGCGTCGAAGACCCCGTCTCCTTCGACTATCACGGCCACACCGTCCTCAAATGCGGCCCCTGGAGCCAGGGCCCGGTCTTCCTCCAGCAGCTCGCGCTGCTCCGGAACTTCGATCTCGCCGCCATGGACCCGCTCGGCGCGGACTTCGTGCACACCATCGTCGAATGCGCGAAGCTCGCCTTCGCCGATCGCGAGGCCTATTACGGCGACCCCGCCTTCGTCTCCGTCCCCCTCGGCGATCTCCTCTCGCCCGAATACAACGCCGCCCGCGCCCATCTCGTCGGCCCCCGCGCCTCGCTCGAGCTGCGCCCCGGCCAGCTTCCCGGCTACCACACCTCCGTCGATCGCGACGCCGCCCGCCGCGCCGACCTCCTCGCGCCCGCGCTCGGCACCGGCGAGCCCACCGTCGCCCGCCTCGGCGTCATCGGCGCCGACACCTGCCATCTCGACGTGATCGACCGCGAAGGCAACATGGTCAGCGCCACACCCTCGGGCGGCTGGCTGCAATCCTCGCCGGTGATCCCGGAGCTCGGCTTCTGCATGGGCACCCGCGGGCAGATGTTCTGGCTCTCGCCCGATCTCCCCAACAGCCTCGCCCCCGGCAAGCGCCCGCGCACCACGCTCTCGCCCTCCTTCGCGCTCCGGGACGGCAAACCCTGGATGGCCTTCGGAACACCGGGCGGCGAACAGCAGGACCAGTGGTCGACCACCTTCTTCCTGCGCATGGTCCATCACGGCTTCAACATCCAGCAGGCGATCGACCTGCCGAGCTTCCACACGGAACACTGGCCCTCCAGCTTCTGGCCGCGCGTCGCCCGCCCCGGCAAGCTCGTCCTCGAAGGCCGCTACGCGGACGAAGTCGCCGAAACCCTCGCCTCGCGCGGCCACCAGGTCGAAAAAGGCGGCGAATGGTCCGAAGGCCGGCTCTCCGCCGCACGCATCGAAGACAACCAAATGCTCGCCGGCGCCAACCCCCGCGGCATGCAAGGCTACGCGGTCGGCCGGTAAGGCCAGGGGACGCTGTCCCCTGGACCCCTGCCAGGGCCTTGAGGCCCTGGACCCCATCCGTTTGGCGGGGTTCCGGGGCTCCCATCGCGCTTGCGCGATGGGGACCCGACAAGGGGCAGAGCCCCTTGGCCTTGCCTTCCTACCCTTTCGCGCGCATCAGGCGGGCCTTGTCGCGCCGCCAGTCGCGTTCGGCGATGGCCGCGCGCTTGTCCGCTTTCTTCCGTCCCTCGGCCAGCCCCAGCAGCACCTTCGCCCGGCCCCGCGCGTTGAAGTGGATATCGAGCGGCACGAGGCTTGCGCCCTCGCGCGCGACGGCGCCGGTCAGCCGCGCGATCTCCTGGCGCTTCATCAAGAGCTTGCGCGGCGCGCGCGGCTCGAAGCGGGAGAGCACGCCGCCCTGGTATTCGGGGATATAGGCGTTGAACAGCCAGAGCTCGCCGTCGCGCTCGCCCGCCCAGGCCTCGCCCAGCGTCGCGCGGCCGAGCCGCAGCGACTTCACCTCCGGCCCCTTCAGCACGAGGCCCGCCTCGAACGTGTCGCCGATCGTGTAGTTGAACCGCGCCTTGCGGTTCTGCGCCACGACGCCGTGGGCGATCAGCCCCGGCCGCTTCGCCTGCGCCACATCCGGCTCAATTGAGCAGGCCGACTTCGGTCATCGCCGCCCGCACCTTGGTCCGCGTCGCCTCGGCAAGCGGCGCGAGCGGCAGGCGGCAGAACTCGCTCGACCGGCCGAGCAGGCTCGCCGCGTATTTCACCGGCCCGGGGCTGGTCTCGGCGAAGAGCGAGTCGTGCAGCGGCAGCAGCCGGTCCTGCAGGCCCATCGCGTCCGCGACCCGCCCCTGCTGCCAGGCGCTGTGCATCTCGCTGCAAAGCCGCGGCGCGACATTGGCGGTGACGCTGATGCAGCCGTCCCCGCCGGCGGCGAGAAAGGCGATGGCGGTGTGGTCCTCGCCCGAAAGCTGGCAGAACTCCGCCCCGCAGGCCCGCCGCGTGTGCAGCGGCCGGGCGAGATTCGCGGTCGCGTCCTTCACGCCCGCGATGTTCGGGTGCCGCGCGAGCCGCGCCATCGTCTCCACGCTCATATCGACAACGGAACGGGAAGGAATGTTGTAGATGATGATCGGCAGATCGACCGCATCGGCAATCGCCGTGAAATGCAGAAAGAGGCCCTCCTGCGTCGGCTTGTTGTAATAGGGCGTCACCACCAGCGCCGCGTCCGCGCCGGCCTCCTTGGCGTGGCGCGTCAGGTCGATCGCCTCCTCGGTGCTGTTGGAGCCGGTCCCGGCGATCACCGGCACGCGCCCCTTGGCAACGCCGATCGCGATCTCGACCGCGCGCTTGTGCTCGGCATGGCTCAGCGTCGGCGATTCGCCCGTCGTGCCCACCGGAACCACGGCATGGGTTCCTTCCTGGATCTGCCACTCGACGAAGGCCTCGTAGGCCTTCTCGTCCATCGCGCCGTCGGCGCGCATGGGCGTGATCAAGGCGACGAGCGAACCTTTGAACATGGCGCTTCCCCAGCATTCCGGGCAAAGAGGGGGCCGAAACGTAGGCGTCCGGGGGATGCGCCGCAAGGCGCACGTAGGATAGCATCCGTAACGATGCGCCTCTTCCGCAGATTCCCGCTCCTCGCCCTGCTCCTGCTGCCGCTCGCCCGCCCGGCCGCGGCACAGGAGAACCCCATGCCCTTCGTGCGGGACAACCAATGGGACCAGGCCGCCGCCATCGCCGCCCAGTACCCCGATCCCGTTGCCGGCAAGCTCGTCACCTTCTACCGCATGCTCGATCCCGGCGCCGCCTCCGCCGCCGAGATCGCCGCCTTCATCGAGGCCAATCCCGACTGGCCCTTCCAGGACCTCCTGCGCGAGCGCCTCGACGCCGCGCTGACCACCGAGCCCGACGACGCGACCGTCCGCCAGCTCTGCACGCAATTCCCGCCCGCCTCGGCGGAGGCGCTGCTGCGCTGCGCCTCGGCCGCGCAGGCCGGCAGCGACAGCGCCGGCGCCGCGCGCGACGCCCGCCAGGCCTGGATCACCGGCGATTTCTCCGCCGCCGAGGAAACCGAGATCATCGGCGAATGGGGCAATGCCCTCACCCAGTCCGACCAATGGCAGCGCTTCTCCCACCTCGCCTTCACCAACGGGGACTCGGCCGCCGCCGCCCGCCAGCTCCAGCGCCTCTCCCCGGATCAGCAGCAGGCCGCCGCCGCCTGGCTCGGGCTCCTGAGCGGCCGGAGCAACGCCTGGGCCGGCTATGCCGCCCTGCCCGCCGCCGCCCGCCGCGACCCCGGCCTCTTCCTCGCCGCCGCCACCTGGCTCGAGCAGCAGAACGACTTCGATCAGGCGCTGACGCTCTGGAACGAGGACGGCACCCCCGCCCAGGAGGCAGCCACCCCGGCCGAAAGCTCCGCCTTCTGGACCCAGCGCGGCATCCTCGCCCGCGACGTGCTGCGCGAGAACGAGGCAAAACAGGCCTACGCCGTCATCACCGCCCCGCTGCCCATCGCCGACGCGGACGCGCTCGACCGCGACTTCCTCGCCGGCTTCATCGCGCTCGAATTCCTCCACGTCCCATCGGAGGCGGAGGTCTATTTCCAGGCTCTCGCCGGCCTCTCGAAGGCGGCGATCACACAGGGCCGCGCCCATTACTGGCTCGGCCGCACCGAGGAAGCCGCGGGCAATCAAGCCGAGGCCCATTCCCAGTACGAGCAGGCGGCCGCCTGGCCGACCACCTATTACGGCCAGCTCGCGGCCCTCGCGCTCGGCGAAAGCTCCGCCGACCTCGCCGCGCGCATCCGCGCGCTCCACGACCCCGGCTGGACGAGCGAGCAGGCGCTCGACTTCGCCAGCCGCGAGGTCGCCCGCGCCGCCGGCTTCCTGGTCGCCTGGAACGAGCCGCGCCGCGCCCGCGCCTTCGTGCTCAAGCTCGTCGACCTCGCCCCGGACCAAGCCGGCCGCTCGCTCGCCGGCCGCCTCGCCCTCGGCTTCGGCCTGCCCGACCAGGCGGTCGCCGCCGGGCGCGTCGCCGGCATTTACGGCGAAATGCTGCCCGACTCAGGCTGGCCCATCCCCTACCAGCCGCCCCCGGGCCCGGTCGATCCCGCCGTCACCCTCGGCGTGATCCGCCAGGAAAGCAGCTTCGACGCCGGCGCCGCGAGCCCGAGCGGCGCGCTCGGCCTCATGCAGCTCATGCCGGGCACGGCCGAACGCGTCGCCCGCAGCCTCGGCGAGCGCGTCTCGCTCGCGGCCCTGACCGTGGACCCGGCCCAGAACATGGCGCTCGGAAACGCCTACATCCTGGGCCTCCTCAACCAGTTCGACGGCTGCCTGCCCCTCGCGCTCGCCGCCTACAACGCCGGCCCCGACCAGGTCGGCGTCTGGCTCGCCGAAAACGGCGACCCTCGCCTGAGCGGCATCAACATGATCGACTGGATCGAGCTCATCTCCTGGGGCGAAACCCGCGACTACGTCCAACGCGTGATCGAAAGCGTCGAAATCTACCAGAGCAAGCTCGACGAAAACCGCCCCGACCCCCTCGCCCCATACCTCCACGGTTCGTAATGCGTGCAAGCAAGTCCAAGGGGCTCTGCCCCTTGGAACCCCGCCAAGGGCTGAGCCCTTGGAACCCTTTCGTTGGCGGCGGCAGAGGGCGGTTTGGACACTGAGCAAGCGCTCAGTGTCCAAACCGCCCTCTGCCGCCGCCAAACGGATGGGGTCCAGGGCCTCAAGGCCCTGGCAGGGGTCCAGGGGACAGCGTCCCCTGGCCTTACTTACTCACATCGTCGCGCCGATGACCCAGGGCGCGAATTCGGAGCTGCCGAAGTCGTAGCTTTCGCTTTTCGTTCGTTCGCCCGAGGCGACGCGCCGGATCAGCTCGAAGATCCGTTGTCCGCATTCCGCGACCGTTTCGTCCCCGTCGAGGATGCTGCCGCAGTTCACGTCCATGTCGTCCGCCATGCGTTGGTACATCGGCGTATTGGTGGCGAGCTTGATCGAGGGTGCGGGCTTGCAGCCGAACACGCTGCCGCGTCCGGTGGTGAAGCAGACGAGGTTCGCCCCGCCCGCCACCTGTCCCGTCGCCGCGACCGGGTCGTAGCCGGGCGTGTCCATGAACACGAACCCGCGCGCCGTGGGCGGCTCGGCGTAGCGCACCACCTCGACGAGGTTGGTGCTGCCTGCCTTGGCCATCGCGCCCAGCGATTTCTCCAGGATGGTGGTGAGCCCGCCCGCCTTGTTCCCCGGCGAGGGGTTGGCGTTCATCTCCGCGCCCTCGCGCTTCGTGTATTCCTCCCACCAGCGCATCAGCCCGACGAGCTTCTCGCCCACCTCGCGGCTCACCGCGCGCCGCGTGAGCAGGTGCTCCGCGCCGTAGGTCTCGGGCGTCTCGGAGAGGATCACCGTCCCGCCATTGCGCACGACGAGGTCGCTCGCCGCCCCGAGTGCCGGGTTGGCGGAAACGCCCGAGTACCCGTCCGATCCGCCGCATTGCAGCGCGATCGTCAGCTCCGAGAGCGGCACGCTCTCGCGCTTCACCGCGTTCGCCTCGGCCAGCACCTCGCGCACGAAGGCGACCCCGCTCTCCACCGTCTTGCGGGTTCCGCCCATGGACTGGATATCCATCGAGCGCAGCCGCCCGGCGAGCTTCTGCTCCTCCATCATCGGCCCGATCTGGTTCACCTCGCAGCCGAGCCCGAGCGCGACGACATGGGAGAAATTCACGTGCCGCGCGTAGCCGGCGAGCGTCCGCCGCAAGAGCTTGAGCGGCTCGCCCATGCTCATCCCGCAGCCGGTCTTGTGGGTGAGCGCCACCACCCCGTCCACGTTCGGGAAGTCGGCGAGCGGATCGGCGTTCGAGAAGGGGCTCCGCTTGAACGCGTCCGCGATCAGGTCGGCGACATGGGCGCTGCAATTCACGCTTGTTACGATACCGATATAGTTCCGCGTAGCGACCCTTCCGTCCGCCCGCCTGATGCCCTCGAACGTCGCCGGCGGATCGATCGTCGCGGTCGGCTTCGCATCGACGCCGTACGCGTAATCCTTGGCGAAATCGCCCATCCCGCAATTCTGCACATGCACGTGCCGCCCGGGCTCGATCGCCGCCGTGGCGAAGCCGATCACCTGGCCGTAGCGCCGGATCGGCTCGCCCACCGCGTGCGCGCGCACGGCGACCTTGTGCCCCGCCGGAATGCGGTCGCGCGCCGTCACGCCCGGCGCCACGGGCGCGCCCGGCAGCAGCGTCGCGCGCGCGATCGCCACCCCGTCATCGGGATGGAGGCGGATTACTGGCGGGGGTGACATTGTTGTTCTACTCCAGGCTCAGGCCTTGCCTCCGGCAGCCTGGCGAACGGCCGCGACCGCGCCCTGCGCGGCCCGGAACATCAGCCCGCTGTCATTGGCGATGGTGACGAAGCGGAAGCCCATGCCGATCATGCGCGCAGCATAGGCGGGGGTTCCGTTGTGCAGCCCGGGCATGATGCCCCGCTTGGTCGTCTCGGCGACCAGCCGCTCGTAGATCTTCAGGATCTGCGGCTCCTCGCGGTCGAGCTTCGGCTCGAGCCCGAGCGAGAACCCGAGGTCGCTCGGCCCGACATAGATGCCGTTGATCCCGGGCACGTCGAGGATCGCCTCGAGATTGTCGAGCGCCTCCTGCGTCTCGATCATCGGGATGCAGAGCACCTCGGAATTGGCGGTCTGCACATACGCCCCGCCCTCGCCGTAGATGCCGGCGCGGATCGCGCCGTTGCTCCGCGTTCCCATCGGCGGATAGCGGCAGGCGGAAACGAACGCCTCGGCCTGGGCGCGCGTGTTGATCATCGGGCAGATCACGCCCATCGCGCCGCCGTCGAGCACCTTGCCGATGATGCCGGGCTCGTTCCACGGCACGCGCACGAGCGGCGTGATCGGCCGGCTCTGGAATCCCTGAAAGCAGGCGACCATCGAGTGATAGTCCTGCACGCCGTGCTGGATATCGACCGTCAGGCTGTCCCACCCGGCCTGCGACATCACTTCGGCGGCGAAGCCGGAGGGGATGGCAAGCCAGCCATTGATCACCGCCTTGCCTTCGGCCCACAGCTGCTTCACCCGGTTCGCCATCCTAGCACTCCTTGCCTGAACGGCCAGGACGCTAGGCTTGGCCCCCACAAGCGTCAACGCACGGAGCGTCAACGCAGGGGGCGCCAACGCAGGGGGCGTCAACGCATGGGCAGGCTCGTTTCGGGATCAGCTCGCCGCGGCGGGGGCCGGCGCCGGAAGTGCGGCCGGCGGCGCCTTGAGCGGACCGACGATCGCGGTGATCTCGGCCGCCGTCATCGTCTCCTTGGCCAGCACCTCGTGCGCCGCCGCCCGCAGCCCCTTCTCGTTCGCCGAGAGAATCGCCCGCGCGCGCGCATAGGCGCCATCGACGAGCTCGCGCACCGCATCGTCGATCGCGGTCGCCGTCTCCTCGCCGTACTGCCGCGGCTGGAAATCCATTCCCTCCGGCCCTTGCAGGAAGCGCTGGTGCTGCTGCTCGTACACCGCCTGCCCGAGCCGCGGATCCATCCCGAACCGCACCACCATGCTCCGCGCGATATCGGTCGCCTTCGCAAGATCGTCGGCCGCGCCTGTGGAAATCTCGCCGAAGATCACGCTCTCCGCCGCCCGCCCGCCGAGCAGCACGGCCATGCGGTTGAGAAGCTCGCTCTCCTCCATCAGGAAGCGGTCCTCGAGCGGGCGCTGGATCGTGTAGCCGAGCGCGCCCATCCCGCGCGGAATGATCGAGACCTTCTGCACCGGGTCGGTGCCCGGCAGCGACATCGCCACCATCGCGTGGCCCATCTCGTGATGCGCAACGACGTTGCGCTCATGCGCGTTGAGCAGCCGGTTGCGCTTCTCGAGCCCGGCGATGATCCGCTCCACCGCCTGCTCGAAATCCTGGAACGTCACTTCCTCGGCATTGCGCCGCGTCGCCAGGAGCGCCGCCTCGTTGACGAGATTGGCGAGATCCGCGCCCGTGAATCCGGGCGTCAGCGCCGCGATCTGCTCGATCGAGGTTCCCGGCGCGAGCCGCACCTTGTGGATATGGATGTTGAGGATATCGATCCGCCCCTTCTTGTCCGGCCGATCGACCAGCACCTGCCTGTCGAACCGTCCCGCGCGCAGCAGCGCCGGATCGAGGATCTCCGGCCGGTTGGTGGCGCCCAGCAGCACCACGCCCGTCGAGGGATCGAACCCGTCGAGCTCGGCGAGCAGCTGGTTCAGCGTCTGCTCCTTCTCGTCGTGCCCGCCGCTGCCCATGAAGCTCGAGCGCGAGCGCCCGAGCGCATCGAGCTCGTCGATGAAGATGATCGCCGGCGCCTGCTCGCGCGCCTGCTTGAAAAGATCGCGCACCCGTGCGGCGCCCACGCCCACGAACATCTCGACGAATTCCGAGCCGCTGATGGAGAAGAACGGCACCCCCGCCTCGCCCGCGACCGCGCGCGCCAGCAGCGTCTTGCCCGTCCCCGGCGGCCCCACCAGCAGAATCCCCTTCGGGATATGCGCGCCCAGCCGCCCGTACCGTTTCGGATCGCGCAGGAACGCCACGATCTCCTGCAGCTCCGCCTTCGCCTCATCGACCCCGGCGACATCGGAGAACCGCACCGGCACCTCGTTCTCGGAATAGATCTTCGCCCGGCTCCGCCCGACCGCGAAAAGCCCGCCCATGCCGCCCTGCGCCGCCGGCCGCACCAGCAGCATCCACAGCACCACGAACGCGAGCGCGGGCATGAACCACGCCAGCACCGTCCCGAGCAGCCCCGGCGAGGGCGCGCCCGAGAAGGTGATCCCGGTTTTCTCCAGGCTCGCCGCCAGCGCCGGATCGACCCGCTCGGTCTCGAACTCCGTCGGCTTGCCCTTCTCGGGCGCGACATAGCTGCCGGAGATCTCGTTCGGCCCGATGGTCAGGTCCTTGACCTTGTGGTCCTGCACCAGGCTCAGAAACTGGCTGTACGGAACGCTCTCGACCTGGCTCGGCTGGCTGATGAACTGCTCGATCGCGAGCACCGCCAGGAAAGCGAGGACGAAATACCAGAAATTGATATGGTGTTCGCGCTTCATCTGCATCTCTTCGGCGGCCTCTTCACGGCACCTCGAGCACGGCCGCACCCTCTATCCGCCCATTGGCGAGATCGGCAAGGGCCTCGTTCGCCCCCGCCAGCGGATAGGGCACCGTTTCGGTCCTGACCGGAACTCTTGGCGCCAGTGCCAGGAACGCCTCGGCATCCTCGCGCGTGAGGTTGGCGACCGAGCGCAAAACCCGCTCCTCCCACAAAAGCGCATAGGGAAACGAGGGAATATCGGACATGTGAATCCCCGCGCAGACGATCACCGCGGCAGGCCCGCTCGCCGCCAGCGCCGCCGGCACCAGGCTCCCCACCGGCGCGAAGATCAGCGCCGCATCGAGCCTCTCCGGCGGCATCTCGTCCGATCCCCCCGCCCAGTCCGCACCCAGCCCGCGCGCGAAATCCTGCCCCGCCCTGTCCCCGGGCTTGGTGAAGGCGAACACCGTCCGCCCCTGCCACTTCGCCACCTGCGCGATGATGTGCGCCGCCGCCCCGAACCCGTAGAGCCCGATCCGCCTGCCCTCGCCCGCCATCCTGAGCGCCCGGTACCCGATCAGCCCCGCGCACAGAAGCGGCGCCGCCTCCCGGTCCGTGTATCCCTCCGGCAGCGGAAAGACATAGCGCGCATCCGCCACGCACGCCTCCGCATAGCCCCCGTCGATCTGATAGCCGGTGAATTTCGCGTTCGGGCACAGATTCTCCTGCCCGGCCCGGCACCGCTCGCACACCCCGCAGGTGAAGCCGAGCCACGGCACCCCCACCCGCTCGCCCAACTTGAACCGCTCGACCCCCGGCCCCATCGCCGCCACCCGCCCCACGATCTCGTGCCCCGGCACCAGCGGCAGCTTCGGCTCCTTCAGATCGCCCTCGTAAACATGCAGATCCGTCCGGCACACCCCGCACGCGCTCACCCGGATCAGCACCTGCCCCGGCCCCGCCACCGGCTCCGGCAGCGCCTCCGCCACCAGTTTCTCCCGGGCCCGCCGCAGCACCATCGCCCGCATCGACCAACCTCCCTCACCCCGCCCCTCATATGGGCTTGCCGGCCCCGCGTCCTCCTCTCATCTTCCCCCGGGGGAAGATGACGAAGGAAACGGAAAAAAATGCCTGAAGATGGCCTGAAGACGGACATAATGAGGGCGCGCTCGGTCGATCTCGTCATCGCCGAGGCCCGCTCGCTCATCGGCGACCGCCTCACCACCAACGAAAGCCTCCGCGCGCAGCATTCCCACGGCGAGGACCCCCAGCCCCCCTCCACGCCGGACGCCGTCGCCTTCGCCGAAACCGCGGACGAGGTCGCCGCCCTCCTCGCCCTCTGCAACCGCCATTCCGTCCCCGTCGTCCCCTTCGGCGCCGGCACCTCCCTCGAAGGCCACGTCACCCCCGTCCGCGGCGGCTTGAGCCTCGACCTCTCCCGCATGACCCGCATCCTCGACGTCCACCAGCCGGACATGGATTGCCGCGTCGAGCCCGGCGTCACCCGCCAGCTTCTCAACACCCATCTCCGCGACCAGGGCCTCTTCTTCCCCGTCGATCCCGGCTCCGAATGCACGATCGGCGGCATGTGCGCGACCCGCGCCTCCGGCACCAACGCCGTCCGCTACGGCACCATCCGCGAGAACGTGCTCGGCCTCACCGTCGCCCTGGCCGACGGCCGCCTCATCCGCACCGGCGGGCGCGTGCGCAAATCATCGACCGGCTACGACCTCACCCGCCTCTTCATCGGCTCCGAAGGCACGCTCGGCGTCATCACCGAGATCACGCTCCGCCTCCACGGCATCCCGGAGGCGATCGCCGCCGCCGCCGCCCAGTTCCCCACCCTCGCCGGCGCCGTCGAATCCGTCATCGCCGTCATGCAGGCCGGCATCCCCATCGCCCGCATCGAGCTCCTGGACGACGTCCAGATGCAGGCCTCCATCGCCTACTCGAAGCTCGAAGGCCTCGCGCCGCTCCCCACCCTCTTCTTCGAGCTCCACGGCACCCCAACCGCCGTCGCCGAGCAGCAGGCAACGGTCGAGGAGATCGCCCGCTCCTTCGGCGCCGAGAGCTTCGCCGCCGCCGCGGACGCCGAGGCCCGCGCCATCTCTGGAAAGCCCGCCACGACGCCTACTGGGCCGCGCTCGCGCTCAAGCCCGGCTGGCGCGGCCTCACCACGGACGCGATCGTGCCCATCTCCCGCCTCGCGGAAGCCGTCGTCGGCGTCAAGGAAGACATCGCCGCCTCCGGCCTCACCGGCGCCATCGTGGGCCATGTCGGCGACGGCAACTTCCACACCGTGCTGATGATCCCGCCCGAGCCGGACGGCCTCGAACGCGTCATGGCGCTCGACCGCAAGATCGTCGCCCGCGCCCTCGCCCTCGAAGGCTCCTGCTCCGGCGAGCACGGCATCGGCCTCGGCAAGCGCGAGTTCCTCAGCCGCGAGCACGGTGCCGACTCGCTCGACCTCATGCGCCAGATCAAATCCACGCTCGACCCGCGCGGCATCCTCAATCCCGGGAAGATTTTTCTCAATTAAGTCCAGGAATTAAGTCCAGGAGTCTCTGCCTCCTGGACCTCCGCCAGGGCCAGCGGCCCTGGACCGCCCAATTTTCTGGCCCTTACCCCTTCTGCGTCGGGCTCAGAACCTCGATCGGAAACGGCTCCAGAACATCGCTCTTCTTCAGAAACTCCGTGATCTCTGTGATCTGCTGCACCGTCGCCGACGATATGATCCCCGTCGTGCAGGCCGCCGGCGTGTACGCGCCGGTCACGATCACATACTTGCCGAGATTCTTCACCGCATCGCAGGTGCAGGAGGCAGCGCCCGGATTGTTCTTGTTGATGATGCAGGGCTTGTCCAGACACCACGCCCAGGAGCGGGGATTGTCGCAGATCACGTAGCTCTTGACCGGATAATAGCGCGAGCGGATCTCCTCGCCCTGCGCCGTCGCCTGCTTGGGCTGGCACGGCGTCTGCCCGGCGGAATAGCCGGTATTGACGGTGCACTTGCACGCAACCTGATTGGCCGCTCCGGAAATCGGCGTGCACGGCGCGATCGTGCAGAGCGCGAACACGCCCTTGCACACCGTGAACGACTGCGCCCGCCCGCTCACGCCGAACCCCACGGTCAGGCAAAACGCCGCCGCGGCCAGCAGAATGACCCCGAAATGCCTTCTCACTTTTTCCCCCTTTGCCCCGCCGGCACACGGCACGCCGATCGAACACCGGAACGGTATCGGCTTACGGTATCAACCCATAGGTTAATTCCGCAACACCAAACCACCATCCTTTGACCTGGATCATGGGCGGCGCGCCGCCGCCCCCGAACAATCGCGCACCATCCACGCCGCCGCCCAGAGCCACAAAGCCCAAAGGCACAAGGCAAAGGCACCCCGAGGGACACCAATGAGCCACGCACTCTCCGACTGGAAGACCATCACCGTCTTCCTCGACGACACCGCCGCCGGCGAAGCCATCGCCGATCACGCCGCCCGCCTCGCCCATCGCTGCGGCGCGCACCTCATCGGCATCCACGCTCTGCCGGATTACGCCGCGGAGCATCCCGCATCGTCGTTCGCCCTCGGCCCGCAGGCGGTCAACGAGGTCATCGCCGAGCAGGAAACGGACGAGCGCGCCGAAAGCCTCGCCGTCCGCCGCCGCCTCGAATCGATCGCCCACCGCCACGGCATCTCCGGCGAAATGCGCATCATCCGCGGCGCGCACACCGACCAGGACCTCATCGCCGCCGCGCGCTGCTGCGACCTCATCGTGCTCGACTATCCCAACCCTCCCGGCCTGCCGAGGAACTGGCCCGCCGACCGGCTGCTCATGGAAAGCGGCGGCCCGATGCTGATCTTCCCGGCCGCGCGCAAAATCACCGAATTCGGCCGGAAAATCCTCATCGCCTGGAACGGCTCGCGCGAAGCCCGCCGCGCCGTCCGCGACGCCCTGCCGTTCCTCTGCACGGCGCAATCCGTCACCGTGCTCGTCGTCGATCCCGAAACCACCGAGCACACATTCCGCGAAAGCCCCGGCACCGACCTCGCGCGCTACCTCGCCCGCCACGGCGCCCACGCCGACATCGCCCACCTGAAATCGCGCGGCGCCCCCGTCGGCGAAACCATCCTCTCTTCCATCGGCGCCCACAACGCCGACCTCGTCGTCCTCGGCGCCTACAGCCACCCCCGCCTCGCCGAGCAGATCTTCGGCGGCACCACCCGCACGCTCCTCGCCCGCGCGCCGGCGCCGCTCTTCGTGTCCGTCTGATCGATGAAGGAAGGCTGATCTTCTCTGTTCTTTCTTGAAAGAAAGAACCAAAGAACTTTTTCCCGTTGTCCGGACCACCGCTCCACCTCGGGCCTCCGAGCCTGGTTCGGAGTCCCCGGCCGCCACCCGCCCCCGGAAAACGGGAAAAAGTCTTTTTGCTTCTTTTTCTTCAGAAAAAGAAGAAAACCACGTTCTTCCTTTCGCCAAAACGAATCGCCGCGCCCGCCCTGTTCTTCGGGCGGGCGCGGC
>JASHRV010000223.1 GCA_030037175.1 Acetobacteraceae bacterium | reverse complement strand
CGCATAACGGCGATCTCGCGGCTGCGCGGAAATGCGGGCTTCGCACCGCTTTTGTGCCGCGCCCGACCGAGCATGGCCCGGGGCAGACGACGGATCTTCGCCCCGAGCAGGATTGGGATGTGGTGGCGGGGAATTTTGGGGAACTTGCGACCGCGCTCGGAGTTTAGGCCGCGCAGTTTCACGGGTTGCCGGGAACGCCGTAGGCAGGCGAGGCGGCAGGATCGAGCGCGCGGGTGACATAGGCTTCGAGCTGAGGCTTGTAGATCGCCCAGGTTTTTTCGAGTGCGGCAATCGGTGCGGTGTCGTGCCAGTCGACGCGAAGGTCGATGATGGGGAAGGGAAGGTCACGTACGACGAGGATGCCGGCGGAATGCACCGGGCCTTCCTCGCCTCCGGCAGCGAGGCCCGCGGCGAGGGCGGCGATCAAGCGGTCCCCGAAATCCGCTTCGGGGGCTGCGAGAAATGTTTCAAGAATACGCTCTGGAACTTTTGTGTCGGCGAGGAGATTCCCTGCGGCAACCGCGCCCGGGCCTGCCACGGCGTGATGACGACCGAGCGTCCGCGCTCCGGAGAAGAATGCTGTGCCTCCGGAAGAGTCGACCAGCGCCAACTGCCGGAATTCGATATGCGGCGAGCATGCACGAATCTCGGCGAGCGCCGCGGCCGCCGTGCGGCCCGTTGCCATGAGGTCGAGCGCTTCCGTACCGAGGCGTGGATCGGTGATGTTCTGGCTTGCGACAGCGCCGACGCCGGCGCGCGCACGTGCGCAGCGCGCAGCGACCGCAGGCGAGGACGACGAGACTGCAACGCCCAAACTCTGCGTGCGCGCGCAACGGGCGACAATCGAGAAGGTCATGAGGCTTCGTCGTCGGGGATAACCGCGGTCGCGTCGATCTCGACCAACCACTCGGGCCGCGCGAGGGCGACGACGACGATGCCGGTGCAGACCGGGTGCACACCGCGGATATATTCGCCCATTGCGCGATAGACGGGCTCGCGATGGCGAATATCGGTGAGATAAACGACGAGCTTGGTGAGGTGCTCCATTCGCGAGCCGGCCTCCGCGAGGAGCGTGCGGATATTCTCCATAGCCCGGCGGGTCTGTGCCTCCGGATCGCCGACCCCGACGTTCGCCGAGGTTTCGAGGTCTTGGCCGACCTGACCGCGCAAAAAGACGACGCGCCCACGCGCGACCACCGCCTGCGCCAGGTCGTTGTCGAGCCGTTGCTCAGGATAGGTATCACGCGTGTTGAAGGGGCGGAGGCGCCGATGAGCCATGGATCTCTGCTCCTTACTCGGCTGCCTTGAGGGGCGGCGGGTTCTCCGCGAACCATTGCCGCACCGCAGGATCGCCCTCCGCCGGCGTTGTGCCCGACACGACGCGGTCCGAGAGGCCGGCCGATTTCCTGACGAAGGCGAGCGGACCGTTCCAACCGAAATTGCGCCAGACGGCGGCGAGATGCGCGAAGGGCGGCGATTGGGCAAAGAGCTGAAAGGTGAGCCTGTGGCCGGCATAATCGGAATTGAGAAGGTCGCGGGCAAAGGCGAGCAGGCGGCGGCGATCCTCGGCCGACCAGGCCGCGTTTACGGTGTAGAATTTTTCCAGCCAGGGCCGGGTCTCCTCGGCATCGAAGGCGGCCTTGTCCGGAGTGACGCAGATCTGCCCGCCACAAAGCTCGCGAGCGATATGCATCATATGATGTAGTTCCGAACAGGCGAGCACGCGGCCGGTATAGAGTAGGGACTGGTTCGGCATCAGAAGCCCACCTGGGCTCCGCTCGGCAAGCGTGATCGCGGCGGTAAGATGAGCGTTGATGCCCTCGCGATAGACTGCGAGCTGCGCGAGCTTTTCCTGCACCGCCTGCTGCTTTTCAAGTCCTGTTTGGCGCGCGTTGAAGAGGGCGGCGCCGATCATCATGTCGGCGAGCTTCAGGTTGCGTTGCACGAAGGCGAAGGCGGAATAGCGGTGCAGCGTCGCGCGGATGAAGCTTGCTGCCTTAGTATGACGGTGGAAGAGCACATTCTCCCACGGAACCAGGACATTGTCGAAGACGACGAGCGTATCAACCTCATCGAAACGGTTGGCAAGCGGATAGTCTTCGGCCGGCGCACGGCCGGCAAAGCCAGTGCGGCAAATGAACTTGAGGTTGGGCGCGGAAAGATCGCAAATGAAGCCGACCGCGTAATCGGAATAGGCTTCATTCCCCCAATTGGCGATGGTCGGCTTGACGAAGGCCTGATTCGCGTAGGCCGCGGCCGTTTCATATTTGGCACCGCGGACAATGATCCCGGCGTCCGTCTCCTTCACCACATGCAGCAGCATGTCGGGGTCCTGATCCTGCGGCGGCTTCGAGCGGTCCCCTTTTGGATCAGTGTTCGCAGAGACGTGGAACGGGTCGTTCTCGATCACCCGGCGGATATGGGCGGCAATGTTGCGCGCATATTGCGGGTCGGCCTCGTTGAGGACATCCTGGCCATCATAGAGTGACCACATCTCACCCACTGTCTCGTCGCCGACGCGGGTCACGATGCCGCCGATCTCCTCGAGCACGGTATCGGTGGCGCGGCGCTTGTCCCACCAGTCCTGCACGCACATCGGCAACCGATTGCCGATTGCGTGGCGCTCGCCCTCCTCAGCATAGGACATGACATCGCGCGTCATCGGCTCATGCGCCATGTCGTGGATGCGGGCACGGATATCGACGAGAGGCTTGAACATCGGATGCGTGGTGACGTCGCGAACACGCTCGCCGTTGATATATACCTCCCGCCGGTCGCGGATCGATTGGCGGTACTGGTCACCGGTGCGGATCATGCAGTCTTCCTTTTCGGCCATCCAGCGGCCGTGAGGCGAGCACTCTTTTTCCCGGCAAGGCTAGCAGCGCCGCCGGTGCGCCGCAAACCTCGGTCAACCGAAATGAGAACGGATCAACGCGCGCGCCCGTTCAAGCGCTGCCGGATCGAGCGTGTGGCGCTCCGGAAAGTCACCGTGCGGGCGGGTTGCATCGATCAGCATCTTCGCCGTCAGTCCATCGCGGTTCGATGGGTCGAGGATCGCACCCATGCCGTTGCGAAGGATATCCACATCATTGTCGGCCTGCATGCGCGTAGCCATTGCCCAAAGCACATCGCTGTCATTGTGGACGTCCACGTCGTCATCCACAACGACCACGAGCTTGAGACTGAGATCGTCGCCGAAGGCCGTGGCGGCGAGCAGGCGGGCAAGGCCGGGCGCCGGACGGCGTACGGCAATATAGGCGTGCAACCGGCAAGTGCCGGATTTCGGATAAGCGACATCGGTGACGTTCGGGTAATGGTCATGCAGCGCTGCCAGCAGCCGCGCCTCCTGTGGCACCGCGAGCAGGCTCGTATGCTCGTCGGAGATCCCCGGGATGATATCCTGGTAGAGCGCATCGCGCCGGTGCATGATCGCACTGACCTCGATCACGTGCTCGGTCGAGCGCTTCGAGGCATAGCCGGTGAATTCGGCGAAGGGTCCTTCCGGCTCGCGCGTTCCGGCCAGAATCCGCCCCTCGAGCACGATCTCGGCATGCACGGGCGCCTCGACTGGAATAGTACGCCCGGCGGCGATTTCGAGCGGCCGGCCCATCATGCCGCCGATCACCTCATATTCATCGGTGCTTATCGGGCCTTTCCAAAGGCCGCCGAATGTGAAGACTGGGTGCGCGCCGATCACGATCGCCACTGGGATGTCCTCGCCACGTTCCTCAGCACGCCCGGCATAGTTCCAAAGATCACGTCGGCTGTGCAGGCTGGTGCCGAGGCGGTTGCGGCCCTTGACCAGCATGCGGTGGAAACTCGCGTTGCGTACGCCGGTATCGGGATCTTTGGCGACGACGATTGCGTTGGTAATGTAGCGGCCGGCGTCGCAAGCGAAGTGCTGCATGATCGGAAGAGACGCCAGATCGACCTCTGGCCCGATCCGCACCACGTCATGAACCGGTCCCCTTTCGCGGCAAACAGGCTTGATGCGCTCGCGGCCCTTCGCGCCCCACTCGCGGATCAGCTGCTCGGGTGGCACGCCAAGCCCGAGTGCGAAACGATTGCGCGCGCCGAAGACATTGGTCACGACCGGAAACGGGAAGCCGGCTACGTCCTCGAACCAGAGAACCGGATCGCGCCCGCTGCGCTCCATCTCCATCACCACCGCGGAAACGTCATGGTCGAGAGAGACGCGTTCGCCGACGCGCCAGATCGAAGCGGGATCTTTCGCTTCGAGGGCGGCGAGGAAACCTCGTAAGGTGGGCGGCGCATCATTGTCGGGCATCCGGCGCGCTCCTTTCTCTACCACCCACAATGACGGCCGGACGGCAGCCTGCGCAAGCGGGCGCTTGCCAGCCCGATGACCGCCCCGTATTGTTTTGTGAATACACCCGTGCGCGAGGCGGCCTGCGCACGCAAAACGAAAGGCTTTACGTCAGCCATGCGTCTTTTCCTCGCCCTCGTCGCTCTTGTGGCGCTCCCGGGTGTCGCCGTCGCGCAAAACTGTCAGCCGAAGCTCGAATCTCCGCCCCTGGTGCGGGCCGGAACGTTGCTCGGTGCCATCAACCCGACCGCGGCTCCCATCCAGTACATCGACGAGAATGGCCAACTGATCGGCCTCGATGTCGAGTTCGGTGCCGCGATCGCCCGGCACCTCTGCCTGAAGATGCAATTCGTGAGCACGCAATTCGCGAGCATGATTCCGGGCCTGCAGGACGGGCGTTACGACATGATCGACACCTTCATGTATTACACGCCGGAACGGGCGGCGACGGTGATCATGGTCCCCTACGGCGCAGCGACGCTTGCAATGGTCGTCCCCGCCGCGAACAAGGAGGCTGTCACTGGGCTCGACGCGTTCTCGGGGAAGCGGTTCGGCGTGCAGCTCGGCTCGACCGACCAGAAGGAGGTTCAAGCGGCGAGCGACGCACTCGTCAAGGCGGGCAAGAAGCCGATCGACATCCACTCCTTCCCCAACTATTCCGATCTCCTCCAGGCTCTTTCGGCCGAACAGCTCGACGGCGCGTTTGTTCCGACCGAGCAGGCTTACTATTATCACAAAAAGGGCGAGACTTTCTTTCGCATCGCTGCCGCAGGGCTCTTTCCGCATGCCGAAGCGCTGGCCTTCAAGCAGAAGAATGTGGCGGATGCGGTCGTCGACGCGCTGAATGCGATGCATGCCGATGGCAGCCTCGCCGCACTTTTCGCCAAGTACCATGCCTGCGTGCTGTCGGCGCCGTACCGCATCACCACTGGGCCGATGTCACCGCCGCATTGCGCTCCCAGCACAGATTGACGCTCTCTCGCCTGCAACCATGTGGGACTGGGCGGCCTTCCTTCATTATCTCGCCAGCCCCTATTTGCTCGAGGGCGCCGGCGTCACGCTCGGCCTGACGGGCGCTTCGTTCGCGATCGGTCTTGGCTGCGGCATTCTGGCTGCGCTCATGCGGCTCTCCCCTCGCCCCTGGCTTGCCCGCCCAGCCGGCTTCTATGTGTGGCTGATGCGCGGCACACCGGTGCTGATCCAACTCATCATCATCTATACGGGGTTGCCGCAGCTCGGCATCCGGCTTGGCGTGCTTGCTTCCTCGCTCGTCGGGCTCGGGTTGAACGAGGGCGCTTATCTCTCCGAGATCATCCGTGCCGGCATCGAGGCGGTGCCTGCGGGCCAGAGCGACGCCGGGCGTGCGCTCGGGCTCCGGCCACTGCAAATCATGCGTCTGATCGTGCTTCCGCAGGCGTTGCAGATGATGATTCCCGCCTTCGGCAACAGCTTCAACAGTCTGCTCAAGACATCTTCGCTCGCCTCGGTGATCTCGATGTCGGAGTTGCTGCGCCACGCGGAGCTTCTGATGCAGATCCAGTTTAAGGTCCTCGAAGTGTTCGCGGTGGCCGCCCTCTATTACCTCGCGATGACGACAGCCTGGGGATTTGTCCAGGCGCGCCTGGAGCGTCGCTTCTCCCAACGCTCCGCTGCCATGCCGATCGCGCTCGAAGCGCTGGAGATCGGTCCGGACGCAGCCTGATCGTCCCGGGTTAAGCGCAATTTCCTCTTTCCGCGCTGGCGCTACTCGTCGGCGGCGTCGAGCAGCGTGAGCAGAGTACCGACCCCCTCCCGCTCGGCACGGCGCAGGATCCAGTCTCCCAGCATCACATCGCTGATCGCGAAGCCGCGGTGCCAGAAAAGGATGCGCTCCGCAGGATTTGTCCGTCCGGAGACGAGGCCGGCGACAATCGCGCCGATCTCGGCATGCACGCGCTCGCGGGTCAGGCGTCCATCGGCAATAAGCTCGTGGAGTTGCCCGCCAAGCCGGCATTGCTCCCAGTCATCCACCACGATTTTGTCAACGCCGAGAGCGAGCGCTGGATCGATCGCGCGGATCCATCCGTAAGTCACCAGGAGCGCCCCGGCAGCGAGGTCGGCCTCACCGAGAAGCGATTGCGGAGCCGCAAGCCGGGTGGCCTCGATGACGATATCGGCATTGGCCGCGGCCTCGCGCGCACTCCCCACGGCGAAGGTGGAGAGGCCAAGCTCCTCGCGTACGCGCCGCGCAAGACGCTCCCGGCTCTCCGTCCGCGCGCTGGTGATCCGCACCTCGGTGAGCGGGAACCGCGCCGCCAGCAGGCGAAGATTGCTGAAGGCAGTGCCACGCGCGCCGATATGCGCAACGATTGCGGAATCGGGTCGCGCCAAGTGCAAGGCTCCGACAGCCGTCACAGCGCCGGTGCGCATCCATGTCAGACTGGTCGCATCCATGATGGCGCACGGCACGCCGGTTTCGGGGTCGTAGAGAGTGAGCAGCGCGATCTCGGAAGGAAGCGCGCGCTTCCAGTTGTCGAGATAATCGCCGACCACCTTCACACCAGCACGGCCGACGGGCGCCGCGTATCCAGAGAGAATGTTGAAATGCCCGCGGAACAGGTGATCGAGGTGCAGATGCGCCTTGGGCGGCATCACCACCTGGCCGCTTCCGTGGGCGGCAAGGCCGCGTTCGATCACATCGAGCAGATCGTTCGGGGCAGGGGCGAGCGCCTCGACCGCGGCGCGGTCGAGGAAGCGAAGGGTGATGCGCGGCATTGAAGGACCGTCAGGATATGCGATCAGTCTGGACGCCTCGGCAAAGCCGTCAAGCCGCCACCCTGGGCCTTGGGCGCGGGTTTGACGAAATCCCGCCCGAAGGTGATGAATTGTATCCCAGCCGGTCAGTTATCTTGGCGCCGGCGGTGGTCCGCCCATATGGGCAGCGGACGGAGGGCTCCATGGCCGGTCGGCAATATGCGGTGTTCATCGATGGCGAGGCAGGTACGACGGGGCTCGATCTCCGCCGCCGTCTCGAGACCATGGACGGCATTTCGTTGCGGAGCCTTCCCGACGCCGAGCGAAAGGATCCGGTCGCGCGGCAGCGCCTGATGGCGGAAGTCGACCTCGTTGCTCTCTGCCTGCCGGATGCGGCGGCCAAGGAGTCCGTGGCCCTCGCCGCCGAGCTTGGTGCCGCGGCACCCAAGATCATCGATGCGAGCACAGCGTATCGAGTGGATCCGAACTGGGTCTACGGATTTCCCGAGATGGAACCGGCTCAGGCCGAGCGCATCTCTGCCGCGCGGCGGGTGAGCAACCCCGGTTGCTATCCGACTGGGGGTATCGCGCTCATCCGCCCGCTCGTCGATGCCGGGCTTCTCTCGCCTGACTATCCTGTGGCGGTCAATGCAGTCAGCGGCTATTCGGGTGGCGGGCGAAGCATGATCGCCGCGCACGAGGCGAGCGGCGGGCCGGCTTTCGAGCTTTACGGTTTGGCACTCACGCACAAGCACGTGCCGGAGCTCTTCCGCTATTCCGGGCTGTCGCGCCGGCCGATCTTCGTGCCCTCTGTCGGGCATTACCGGCAGGGAATGTTGGTCTCGGTGCCGCTTCATCTCGATCTTTTGCCGGGCAGGCCGCGCGCTGCCGATCTCGAGGCCGTTCTGCGCGAGCGCTATGCGGGCGCGGCGCTTGTCTCGGTCGCTGCTGCCCCCGCGGATGGGCGCCTTGAGCCCGAGGCTCTCAATGGTACCGATCGGCTGGAGCTTTGCGTCTTTGCCAATGAGGTGGAGCGCCAGGCCGTGTTGGTGGCGCGGCTCGACAATCTCGGCAAGGGTGC
>JASHRV010000222.1 GCA_030037175.1 Acetobacteraceae bacterium | reverse complement strand
CGCTCGACCTCGTCCATGCTGCGCCCGACCAGGGCGGCGACGGCGTTTCCCCCGGCGGACGGCTTGCCGCCCGCTTGCGCCCCATTGCCGTTGGCACCTGCCGGCGCGGGTCCGAGCTCGATCGCCTCGACCGTGATGCTCTCGCCCTCCGCGAGCAGCACCGCGCGATGCATGGCGTTCTCGAGCTCGCGCACATTGCCCCGCCACGGATGGAGCTGCAGCCGACGCACCGCCTCGTCGGCGAGCGGGCGGTCCGGCAATCCGTTCACCTCGGCATAGCGGCGGGCGAAATGGCGGGCGAGTGCCGGGATGTCGCCCGGCCGCTCGCGCAGGCTCGGCACCGAAAGGGTGACGACGTTGAGGCGGAAATAGAGATCCTCGCGGAAGCGCCCGGCCGCGACTTCGGCCATGAGGTCGCGATTGGTGGTGGCGATGATGCGCACATCGACCTTCACCGCGGCAGCACCGCCGAGCCGGTCGATCTCGCGCTCCTGCAGCGCGCGCAGAAGCTTCGCCTGCAGGCGGATATCCATCTCGCTGATCTCATCGAGCAGCAGCGTGCCGCCGTCCGCGGCCTCGAACTTGCCGATGCGGCGGGCGATGGCGCCGCTGAAGGCGCCTTTCTCGTGCCCGAACAGCTCGGATTCCAGCAGGCTCTCGGGGATCGCCGCGCAATTGAGGGCGACGAACGGCCCGCCCGCCCGCCGCGAGCGGCGGTGCAGGTGCCGCGCCAGCACCTCCTTGCCGGTGCCGGATTCGCCGGAGATCAGCACCGAGGCCTCGGACCCCGCGACCTGCTCCGCCCGGCGCACGCAGGCGCCCATCGCCGCGTCGCGCACGATCAGGGTGTGGGATTCGCCCGCCGCCGCCTCGAGAATCGCCGCGATCAGATCCGGGTCCGGCGGCAGCGGGAGGAATTCCTGCGCGCCGGCGCGGATCGCGCGCACCGCCGCCTCCGCGTCGGCGGTGCTGCCGCAGGCGATCACCGGCAGGCTGATCCGCTCGCGCCGGAGCGCGCGGATGAAGCCGCCGACATCGTGGCCGATCTCGACCAAGGCGAGATCGACGCCCGCGGCGCTGCGCAGCCGTTCGATTCCGGCCTCGGTATCGTCGGCCTGGTCGAGCCGCGCCCCGCGCGCGATCGCGATCCGCGCCGCCTGGCCGAGATCGCCGGAGAGCGAGCCGATGATCAGCACGCGCATGGAAAAATCCTCAGCCGCCGCGCTCGGTCTTGACGATCTCCGTCATCGTCACGCCGAGCCTGGTCTCGTCGATCACCACCACCTCGCCGCGCGCCACCAGGCGGTTGTTGACATAGATGTCGATGGCTTCGCCGAGCTTGCGGTCGAGCTCGACCACCGCGCCGCGCGCGAGCTTCAGAAGCTGGCTCACCTGCATCGTGGTGCGGCCGAGCACGGCGCTCACCGTCACCGGGATGTCGTACACGGCCTCGAGGTCGCGCGCGGCGTGCGGCGTGGGCCCTGCTGAAGGCCGCTCCGCCGCCGGCGTCTCGGCGAATTCCTCAAGCGGGATTTCTGCCGGCATCCGCCACCTCCCTTCCTTCACGATGACGACGGCTCAATAGACCATCTCCTCGTCCTTCGTGGTGCTGAGCTCGATCTCGCCCTGCTGGGCGAGATCCTTGGCGGTCGCGACCACGGCGGCCTGCGCCTCATCGACATCGCGCAACCGCACCGGCCCGAGGGCCTCGATCTCCTCGCGCAACATCTTGCCCGCGCGCTCGGAGAGGTTGCGGAAGAAGACCGCGCGCAGCGTCTCCGAGGCGCCCTTGAGCGCAAGCGGCAGCCGATCCCTCGGCACGTTGCGCAGAAGCACCTGCATCGCCTGCGGGGTCAGCCGCTGCAGATCGTCGAAGGTGAACATCAGCGACTTGACCCGCTCCGCCGACTCGCGATTGCGGTCCTCGAGCGCGGAGAGGAACCGGCTCTCCGATTGGCGATCGAGATTGTTGAAGATCTCCGCCATCATCTCGTGGGGATCGTGCCGGGTGCTGCGCGCGAGGTTGGACATGAACTCGGCGCGCAACGTGCGCTCGACACCGTCGAGCACGTCCTTCTGCACGCTCTCCATGCGCAGCATGCGCATGATCACCTCGATCGCGAAGGATTCCGGGAGGAGCGAGAGCACGCGCCCCGCATGCTCCGGCCGGATGCGCGAGAGCACGACGGCGACGGTCTGCGGGTATTCGTTCTTGAGGTAGTTCGCGAGCACCGCCTCATTGACGTTGCCGAGCTTGTCCCACATCGTCCGCCCGGCCGGACCGCGGATCTCCTCCATGATCTGGCTCACGCGCTCGCGCCCGAGCGCCTTGCCGAGCAGCCGTTCGATCGTCTCGTGCGAGCCGACGAGCGTGCCGGTCATGCCGAGACGGTCTGCGAATTCTCGGCAAAGCCGCTCGATCAGCTCCGCCGGAACGGGCCCGAGATTGGCGATTGCGGCCGAGATCTCCTTGATCTCGTCGTCATGCATCAGACTGAGCAGCCGCGCGCCATGCTCCTCGCCCAGCGCGAGCATCAGGATCGCCGCCTTTTCGGGCCCGGAGAGGCTGTTGTAGTCCGTGCGGCGCTCCATTCACCCGGCCTCCTTCGCCATCCAGCCGCGGACTATGGAAAGCGTCTCCTCCGGATGCTTCTCGACCAGATCGACGACCTGCCGGCTCGAGGAAACGCGGATGTGCCCTTCGACATTGGCGACATCGATCATCCGCTCGTCCTCGATCAACCCGGCAAGCCCCGGCGGAGCCATGCCGCCTGCCGCTGCGCCTGCTCCGCCCGCCGCCTCCGCGACGGGTGCTCCAAGCGCCGGCGCGGCCATCTCGGCGCCGAGCGCGCTCAGGCGGAAGACCATCGGCCGCAGCACGAGCAGAAGCCCGATCACCGCGATCCCGCCGACGAGCAGGGTCTCAGCGAGCTGCATCACGTCCGCCTGATCGAGACCGATGCCGAACAGGGATGAGGGTGCGGCCGCCGTTTCGCTGTTTCCGGCGAAGCGCATGCTCTCCACCTGCACCATGTCGCCGCGCTTGGTGTCGTAGCCGATCGCGCTTTTCACGAGCGCCTCGATCGCCGCCAGCTCCTGGGGCGAGCGCGGCTCCCAGACCAATTTTCCCTTCGGCCCGACCACCTGCTTCCAATCGACCATCACCGCGATGCTGATCCGGCTGATGTCCGGCTGGTCGTGCACGAGCGTGCGCACGGTGTGGCTGATCTCGTAGTTTGTCGTGTCCTCCTGGCGTTTCTGCGTCGAGCCGGTGGGCGGGGTGGAAGCGGCGTTGGCGTGCGGGAGGTTGTTCTGCACCGTCACGGTCGGCGGCGCGGTGGTGTTGGTGTCCGTGCTCTGAATCGATTGCTCGGAGCGCGCGACCTGGCCGTTCGGATCGTACTGATCGGTGGTCTGACGGATCTGGTCGAAATTCATCACCACGCTCGCATCGGCGCGCGCCTCGCCGGGCCCTAGGCTCTGATCGAGCATGGCCTCGACCGCGTGCGAGAGGCGCATCGCGACCGCCTCCTGCATCGCCTCGGCGCTGTGCGCCTCGCCGAGATCACCGACCGGCGCGCCTGCGCGCGAAAGCAGCTCGCCGCGGCTGTCGACGATCGCGATGTTCTCCGGCTTGAGCCCCGGCACCGCGGCGGCAACGAGGTTGAGGATCGCCTGCACGCCTTCGCGGTCGAGCATCGCCGCGCCCTGCATGGTGAGCAGAACGCTCGCGCGCGCCGGCTGCTCGTCCGCCGCGAACGGCGCGCGATGCGGCAGCACGAGATTGACCCGCACCGCCCGCACCCCGTCGATCGCCGCGATCGTCCGCTCGAGCTCGCCTTCGAGCGCCCGCGTCTCGTCGATCGTTTCGACGAATTGGCTGGTGGTGAGGCTGTTGAGGTGATCGAAGATCTCGAAGCCGACCGTGCCGTCGCTCGGCAGGCCCTTGGCGGCGAGCATCAGCCGCGCGCGCGGCACATCCGCATCCGGGATGTAGATCGCCTGGCCGCCGGCGGCGAGCCGATAGGGGATATGCTGGGCGCCGAGCTGATCGGTGATCTGAGCCGCCTGGGTAAGGCTGAGATCGCCGTAAAGAAGCCCCATCGGCCCGCTCCCGCGGCTCAGCGCGAGCAACGCAAAAAGGGCGAGCATTCCGACGCCGACCACGCCGAGCGCTGCGAGCCGCATCGGACCGAGCGACTTGAGGCCGGTCAGCAATGCGTTCATGAGACCGCTCTACGTGCCATGCCGCAGAGGCTGCGGCAGGCCCGCTTACTGCCCGGTAAACATGCCGGCAGAAAATGCCGGCCCCAAGGGGCTTTGCCCCCTTGGAACCTCCGGCAAGGAGCTCTGCTCCTTGACGGGCTCCCATCGCGCAAGCGCGATGGGAGCCCCGCGACCTCGGCAAAGGCGGAGCTTTTGCAATCCGTTTGTTTTCACAAGATCTTCTTATGGTGGCTTCATATGCAAATGTTCGAATTCTTATAAGAAAAACTATTGGGGGTCTGGGGCCTCAGGGCCCCAGTGGGGGTGGCGGGGGCAAAGCCCCCGACCGGAGTCAAATCGAACGAGTGTCGGCCCCCTAATCCGCTGCCGCGGCGTACCGAGCGCCGCCGCCGGCCCGGCGCGCGCGCACGGCCTCGCCGAAGGTCGCGAAGATGCGCCGCGAGAGCGCGTCCGTCTCGAAGTCGTATTCCGGGTGCCACTGCACGCCGAAGGCAAAGCCCGGTGCGGCTGCGGCGCGCACCGCTTCGATCGTCCCGTCCGGCGCCGTGCCCTCGATTGTGAGCCCGGGTGCCAGCACGTTGATGCCCTGGTTATGGAGCGAGTTCACCGCGATCTCGCTCGTCCCGGCGAGCCGGTGAAGAAAGCTGCCCGGCACGACGCGCACCGCGTGCGCCTTGGCCGTGCGCAACCTTGCCAGCGGCTGCAGCGGCGTTGCGTGGTCGAACCGGTCCGGCAGATCCTGCAGCCGCTGGTGCAGGCTTCCGCCGAGTGCGACGTTGAATTCCTGCAGGCCACGGCAGATCGCGAGCAGCGGCAGGCCTCCCGCGAGTGCCGCGCGGATCAACGGCAGGGTCACCGCGTCGCGGGCCTCGTCCTCGGGCGTGCCTTCGGCGTGCGGCGGCCCGCCATAGAGCTCCGGCTGCACGTTGGAGCGGCTCCCGGTCAGGATGATGCCGTCGAGCCGTTCGATCAGCATCTGGACGTCCGCTGCCCCGCCATTCGCGGGAATGAGCACCGGCACCGCCTTCACCACCTCATCGGCTGCCCGCACATAGGTGTCGGATGCGGCGTGGTTCGGCATTCCATAGACACTGAACTGTTTGCGGCAACAAGTGATGCCGACCAGAGGTTTCATCATCGCGGGCAACGGTGTTTTTCTTCTCGTTCAAGTCTAGGCAGGAACCGCCGATGCTGCCTAGCTCCAATTCGCTGCGATCAGTTGGCGCCGCCGGCGGGTGGCGGCAAAGGTACATAGGCGAAAAGATGGGCGGGAAAATGTCCGCCGAGCACCACGTCGTAGAGCGAGACGCGCGTCACCTTGCCCTCTGCATCGCGCACCGCCCATTGCCGGAGCGTGAGCGGCAAGGTTGAGAAAACGAGCGTGAGGCTGCCCTGTCCCGGCTCATCGGTGCGCACCACCGTCACGTCGAACTCGCCCGGCAGCCGCTCGAAGCTGGTGACGGTGACCTTTCCGGTGAGCGTGATGTGCGGCGCGAGCAGCACGCCGAGCGGGGTTGAGGAGAGCGGGATATTGGTCGTCTGGTTGAGGCTCGAATCGTGGAACACCAAGAGCCCGTATCCAGCCACCAGCAGATAGGGGCTCGGCGGATCGTACTGGAACCGCATGCGTCCCGGCCGTTCCAGCCAGGCGAGCCCCTGGCTCACCTGGCCATCGGGCGCGACCTGCAGGAACTTCGCCTTGAGCGCGGTGATGCTGTTGAGATAGGCGGCAATCCGCTCGAGATCGGCCTCATCTGCCGAGGTGAGGGGCGCGGCCACCGCTTCGGCGCGCGCAGTGCCCGCCGCCGCCATGCCGGCAAGGGCGGGAACGAGGAGAAGAAGGTCGCGGCGGCGCATGGGCGCCATGTGGCATCGCCACGCCTGGGTTGCAAACGGCGCTTCGGCACCCGAGCCATTCCGCGGCGTCATCCCGGCTATGGCCAACCCCGCGCGCGCGGCTAACATCCGCCGCTCTTCAGACCGGACCAAGCGATGCTGCCCACCAGCCCCGCCTTCAAGAAGAACGCCACCGCGGCGCTGGCCGATGTCGGGCTGCAGCGCGCGCTCGAGCGCACGAAGCCCCATTTCCAGGAGCGCCGCGCCGCCGCCGTCGCCGCCCTGCCCGAGTTCGAGCAGCTCCGCGAGGCCGGTCGCGGGATCAAGAACCACACCCTCGCCAATCTCGACTTCTATCTCGAGACCTGGGCCGACAATGTCGCCCGCGCGGGCGGCGAGGTCCATTGGTGCGCCACCGCCTCGGACGCCCGCGAGGCGGTGCTCCGCATCTGCCGCAGCGCCGGCGCGCGCACCGTGACCAAGGGCAAGTCGATGATCAGCGAGGAGATCGGCATCAACGATTTCCTCGAAGCCAACGGCATCACCCCGGTCGAGACCGATCTCGGCGAATACATCATCCAGCTCGGCCACGAGCCGCCGAGCCACATCATCGCCCCTGCCTTTCATCTCAACCGCGAGGACTGGGAGACGCGCTTCCGCAAGGCCCACAAGGACCTTCCGGCCGATCGCGTCTTCCGCGAGCGGCGCGATCTCTTGACCGAGGCGCGCGGCGAGCTCCGCCAGCGCTTCCTCGCCGCCGATGTCGGCATCACGGGGGCCAACTTCCTGATCGCCGAGACGGGATCGAGCGTGATCGTCACCAACGAGGGCAACGGCGATCTCACCCAGACCCTGCCCAAGGTGCATATCGTGCTCGCCAGCATCGAGAAGCTGGTGCCGACGATCGAGGACGCCTCGGTGCTCCTGAGGTTGCTCGCCCGCTCGGCCACGGGTCAGGATTTCTCCGTCTACACCACCTTCTCGACCGGCCCGCGCCGCCCCGGGGACCGCGACGGACCGGAACAGTACCACGTCGTTCTGCTTGATAACGGCCGCTCGGGGATGCTGGGCGGCGAGTTCCAGGACATGCTCCGCTGCATCCGCTGCGCCGCCTGCATGAACCACTGCCCGGTCTATGGCGCCATCGGCGGCCATGCCTATGGCTGGGTCTATCCCGGGCCGATGGGTGCCGTGCTCACGCCCACCCTGATCGGCGTGGACAAGGCCGGAAACCTTCCCAATGCGTCCACCTTCTGCGGCCGCTGCGAGAGCGTCTGCCCGATGAAGATCCCGCTGCCCGCGATGATGCGCCACTGGCGCGAGCGCGAGTTCGAGCGCCATCTCTCGCCCGCCTTCGCCCGCCGCAATCTCGGCCTCTGGGCCTGGTTCGCCCGCCGCCCGGGCGCTTACCGCCTTGTCTCGCGCGCCGCCGCCTTCACTCTCGGCCTTCTCGGCCGCCGCAGCGGCCGCTTCCGCCGCCTTCCGCTCGCCCAAGGCTGGACGCGCGGGCGCGACCTGCCGGCACCGGAGGGTGAGACCTTCTTCGCCCGCTATCGCCACGAAAGCCGGAGCCGGCGATGAGCCCTGCCGGAAGCCGTGCCCTCATCCTCGCCGCGATCCGCCGCAATCTCGGCCGCGGCCCGCTTCCCGCCGATCAGGCAGCACTCCTTCACGCGCGCCTCGGGGCCCATCCGCGCGGCCCGATCCCCGCCCGCTCGCGCCTCTCGCGCGCCGGTCAGCTCGCCCTCTTCGTCCGCAACGTCGAGAAGGAATACGGCACCGTCATCCGCGTTTCCGATCCGACTGCGGTCCCAGCCGCGGTCGCCGACTATCTCGCCCAGCAGAATCTGCCCTCGGAGCTGGTGATGGCGCCGCACCCCGAGCTCGAGGCGCTTCCCTGGGCCGAGAGGCCGCTGCTTCACATCCGCACCGGTCGCGCCGAAGCCTCGGACGTCGTCAGTGTCCAGCAGGCATTCGCCGCCGTCGCCGAGACCGGGACGCTCATGCTTCCGTCCGCGCCCGAGCGCCCGACCACGCTCAACCTCCTTGCCGAAACCGCGATCGTCGTGCTCCGCGCGAGCCGTGTGGTGGGCGCCTATGAGGACGCGTGGGACCTCCTGCGTGCCGAGCGCCGTGACCCTGTCACGCCGGCTCCCACGGGCGGCTTCATGCCGCGCAACGTGATGCTCGTGACCGGCCCCTCCCGCTCCGCCGATATCGAGCAGTCGCTGGAGCTCGGCGCCCACGGGCCGCGCCGGCTCCATGTCGTGCTGATCGACGACGATGAAGCCGCTTCCGCCGCCTAAATCGGCCCCGACCGACGACCAGGCGGTCTGGCGCCGCTTCGCCGCCTCGGTGCGTCCCCTCGACGGCGCTGCGCGCCCTCCACCTCAGGCCCCGCAACAAGCCGCGCCGCCATCGCCGCGCGGCGAGACCGCCCGCGCGCCAAGGCATGGTTCCTCCGCCCATCTTGCCCCGCTCGCGATCGGGGTGCCGCCGGCCGGGCTCGATCGCGCGAGCTGGCGCCGGCTCTCCGGCGGGCGGAGCCGGCCCGCCCGACGGCTCGACCTGCACGGCCTCACCGCCGAGCGCGCGCTTGCGGCGCTGGAGGACTTCCTCGCCGCTGCTTCGTCCGAGGGCAGCCGCACGGTCGAGGTGATCACCGGCCGCGGCTCCGGCGCCGAAGGCGGCGTGATCCGCCGCGAATTCGCCCATTGGCTCAACCGGCCCGCGCTTCGCGCGCTCGTGCTCGGCGCCGCCCATCCCCATCCGGCCAATCCGGGCGCCGTCATCCTCCTGCTCCGCCGGCGCCGTTGACCCCCTTCGGCGCCCGTGTGCGCAGCCTGCGCGCGGCGAGCGGGGTTCGGCTCGCCGATCTCGCCGAGGGGCTGCGCGTCAGCCCAGCCTATCTCTCCGCCCTCGAGCATGGCCGCCGCGGCGCCCCCAGCCCCGGGCTTGTCCACCAGGTCTGCGAGTTCTTCGGCCTGATCTGGGACGATGCCGAAGAGCTCGCCCGCCTTGCCCGCCTCTCGCAGCCCAAGGTCCGGATCGACACCGGCGGCCTCACCGCGGAACAGACGGCGCTCGCCAACCGCCTCGCGCAGGTCCTGCATCGTCTGCCGCCCGAGACCGTCGCGGCCATGCATGCGTTGCTCGACAGCACGAGCCTACCGCCGAAACCGCGGCTGCGCCGCGCGGCCGGCCAAAGTCACCGATGAGGGGGCGCGCCGGTGAGGGGGCACCGATGACGGGCACGTCGATGAAATGTGATCGTGCCGGCGCGCTTTCGCGTGGCCGTGCTGGTTTCGTTGCCATAATGTCTATGCGAGAGGCTTTATCCGGGGCGGCATCGCGAGCTCTGCGCGAGCGAATTTCCCCTTGTGGAACGCCATGGTAGGCGCTTTAACTCAAGCGCCGTCGCAAGCTGCTGCGCCCCCAAAGCAGGAGGGAAACCATGCCGAGACTTCTCGCTGCCCTTTATGGCTCCGCCGCCATGGCGTTCGTCGGGCTGGTCGCAGGCACATCGGGGGCGATGGCCTGCGGGACACCGCAGCAAGAGGCCATGTTCGACGTCGCGGGGCTGAAGAGCGAGCTGATGGTCACCACGCTCTCCTGCAACGCCGACGCCCAGTACAACGCCTTCATCACCCGCTACCAGTCGATCCTGCAGGCGGATGACGCGGCACTTCAGAATTACTTCGTGCACACCTACGGCCGCGCCGGCCAGGCCGCGCACGATGCCTACATCACCACCATCGCCAACAAGATGAGCGAGATCGCGGTCGCGGAGGGGAACAATTTCTGCCGCAACCACCTCGCCATCTTCTCCGAGGCCCTCGCGCTCGATCAGAAGAACGATCTCGCCCTCTTCGCCGCCTCGCGCGGCTATGTCGAGCCGATCGCACCGGAAAGCTGCGGCGAAACCGTCGCGGTCGACGCCCGGGAGCTTACCGCAGAGCGGTAAGCACAGCCTCCAGCACCGCTGCCTCCGGAATCGCGTCCATCGCCGCCGCGCCGTGATCCTGCGCGCGCAGGATCGTGAGCCAGGTTGCCTGAGGCGCGAATTTCTCGGGCGAAGTCGGGCCGAAAAGCGACACGAGCGGCGTTCCGGCGGCGGCGATGATATGGCCGACGCCGGCATCGTTCGCGACCGCGAGCGCAAGCCGGCGCGCGATCGCCATCGTCATCAGCGGTGAATCCTCCGTCCGCACCGGAAGCAGTGCCGACGGCAATGCGTGCGCGACGCGTTCGCTCCATTCCCGCTCCGCCGGCCCGAGCAGGACCACGGGCGCGAGCCCGCGCTGCCCGAGCGCGGCACCAAGCCCGAGAAAACGCTCGAGCGGCCAGCATTTCCGCCGGTCCCCCGCGCCGGGCGCGAGCCCGACGAGCGGGGTTTCTCCCCCAGGCAGCCGCCGCGCCGCCTCTTCCTCGAGCGAGGCCGGAAGCCGCAGCGCGGGCAGGTAGGAAAGATTCGCGTTGGCGCCGCAGGCGGCGATGAGCTGCATCATCTGCCCCAGCATCGAGGCCGGTTTCGGGCGATCGAGCGGTGCCCGCGCCGAAAGAAGCCAGCCCGCTGCGGCGGAGACGAAAATCCGCGGCCGGAGCCGGCTGAGGGCGAGGCTCGTACGCACCTGCCGCTGCGTGTCGATCAGGAGATCGGCGCGCCTCAGGTCCGCCCTCGGGCGGAAAACACCCGCCCACGAGAGCCCGATCCCCGTGTCCTCGATCACCGCGTCGAGCAATCCCGGCATCAGCGGCGCGAGCGTGCTTGCGAACACACTGCTGCCCGCCGTGATCCATTCGATGCGTGCCCGCGGCCAGGCGCGCCTGAGCGCCCGCACGAACGGCAGCTTCATCACCCCGTCGCCGGTGAGATCCCGCCCGGCGAAGACTTGGACGAGGTCCGCCGGGACCGGCAGGGAATGCTCAGGCGGCCTGGGAAAGATCCGCCCCCGCCGCATCCCACGCCGCGAGGAATTTTGCGCTCGCCTCAGGCGACATCGCGAGGTGCGGCGGGCGCATCGTGAGCCAGGCCGGATCGTTCTCGGCCCGCGCCACCAGCGCGCGCAGGGCCGGGATCGTCGGCGCGGTCGTGAGCACGGTGCGGAAGGCGGAAAGGAGACGTTGCGCCTCCGCGCCTTTCGGCTCGTTCCAGTGCTTCACGACCAAGGCATTCACCGCACTCGTCACGTTTGCCGCGGCCGTGATGCAGCCGGCCCCGCCGAGCTTGAGGATATCGAGCAGCCCGTTATCGTATCCGACATAGACCTCGAATCCTTCCGACGCGAATTCCTTCACCATCGCTGAGGAATTTTCGAAGCTGCCGCTGCTGTCCTTCACGCCCTTGACGATTCCCGGGAAGGCGTTGAGCATCCGCCCGATCAGCTTGAGGCTGAACGGCACCGCCGATTGCTGCGGGAAATTGTAGAGATAGATCCGGATATCCCCGCCGACCCGGTTGATCACCTCGCTGAAATAGGCGAACAGCCCGTCATCGGTGGGGTTCTTGTAGTAGAAGGGCGGCAGCATCAGCGCGCCCCGGCAGCCAAGCTCGGCCGCCCGCCGCGTCAGCAGCACCGAATCCGTGATCGCCGTCGTGCCGGTGCCGGGCATGAGCCGCTCGGCCGGGACCCCGCGCTCGATCAGCCCTTCGAGGATCGCGAGCCGCTCGGACATGCCGAAGCTGTTGGCCTCCCCGGTGGTGCCGAGAACGCCGATATTGTCGCAGCCGTGCGAGAACAGATGCGCGCAGCGGCGCGCCAGCCGGTCAAGATCGGGGGCGAGGTCCGGCTTCATCGGCGTCAGCACCGCGGCGTTGACGCCGCCGAAGAGCGCATCCTTCATCATCCCCATTTCCTCCATCCCCGCTTCTTTCATCCCCACTTCTCTCATCAAAGTCGTCACTTCCTTCCCACTTCCGCCCGCGCGGCATCATGCCCGGCCAGGCGACGATATGATCCTCGAGCGCGCCGGCCATGGTCTCCGAGATCGCGCGCCCGCTCACCGAAGCCCCGGCCCGGTGCACGCTCGCCGGATCGCCGGTGATCAGCGGATGCCAGCGCGGCAGGTCCCGCCCCTCCGCCAGCCGCCGATAGGCGCAGGACGGGGGCAGCCAGTCGATCCCGGCCAGGCTCTCCGGCGTCAGGCGCACGCAGTCGCGCACCCGCCGGCGGCGATGCGCATAGTCCGTGCAGCGGCAGCTTTTCGTGTCGAGAAGCCGGCAGGCAACATTGGTGAACGAGAGCGCGTCCGTGTCCTCGTCGCGCAGCTTGTGCAGGCAGCACCGCCCGCAGCCGTCGCAGAGCGATTCCCATTCGGCATCGCTCATCTCCGCGAGACGCTTCCGCTTCCAGAAGGGCTGGCTTTCCGGCATCGCGGAAAACCTAACCCCGATCGCGCCCTCAGCGCCAGGGCCGGCCGGGCCAGGCGCCGAACCGGGGGCTCGCCGGCTGCCTTGCCGCGCAGCGTCTGTGGATCAGCCCCTGGGGAGCAGCCCCTGGCTGGCTAGCCGCCGTAGCGGGCGAGCACGGCGCGGAGCGGGTTGGCGCCAGGATTGTTCGCCTGCATCCCGATCACGATCTGCCGCGCATCGGCGTTTGAGCCGCTGTAATAGGCCTGGTCGGACGCGTAATCGGAGGAGAGCAGGGCGCCGTCGAGCGAGACGCCGGCGAAGAGGCCGCGCTCCTGGGCGAAGGTGACGATGTCGGCGCTCAGCGCCGCCGTGGTCGAGCCGCCGATGCCGGCGCCGATCGTCGCCACCGCGATCGAGGCGTCGGCGCCGATCTTGAACTGGCTGTTGATGACCGCGTTGAGCGCCTTGTCGTTCATGATCATCATCAGGATGCTGGCGTCCTGGATGCCCGCCTGCAGACCGAAGCTGCCGCTGCCGATCGAATAGAAGGCCGGCGCCGACCAGGAGCCCTGCGCCGCCCGGCCCACCAGCACGCAATCCCCGCCGGAGCCGCCGAGGATGAAGCCCGCCTTGAACACCCGCGGGCAGATCATCACCGCCCGCGCGTTCTTGAGCGTCTGGACGACGTCGGCCGAGTTCGGCGAGGTCATGATGTCCTCGAGCGTGAGCGTCGCGCGGTCCACCACCCTCTGGGCCTCGCTTTCCTGCGTCGGGCCGGCACAGGCGACGAGCGGCAGGATCGCCGCCAAAATCACGAGACCAAACCGCGGCATAGCAGCCTCCTTACTCTCCCGGCGCCTTCGATGTGCGACGCACAAATTCCTACGTGACGCGAAAATCGTTCCGCGAATCGTTGAAGAGCTTGCCGATTCTGCGGCGAAACCGCGGCTTTCGCCAGTTTTTTCGCGGGCCTTCCAAGCTGCCCCTCCGCCGCCGCACATTGGCGCCATGACGCTGCAGGACCTCCGCTATCTCGTCGCTCTTGCCGATCACGGACATTTCGGCCGCGCGGCAATGGCTTGCCACATCAGCCAGCCCACCCTCTCGACCCAGATCCGCAAGCTCGAGCGCTATCTCGGCGCCCCCCTTTTCGAGCGCACGAGCAAGGCCCTGACGCCCACCGCCATCGGCGCCGAGGTCATCGCCCGCGCCCGGCAGGTGATCGCCGAGGCCGAGGCGATCGTCGAGACCGCCCAGCTCGCCGGCGAGCCGCTGGCCGGCCCGCTCGCGCTCGGCATCATTCCGACCCTCGGCCCCTACATGCTGGGCTGGCTGATCCCGGCCCTCGCCGAGCGTTATCCGAGCCTTCGCCTCTCCATCCGGGAGGACCTCACCGCCCATCTCCTCGCCCGCCTCGCCGGCCACCAGCTCGATGCGGCCCTGCTCGCGCTGCCGGTCGGCGAGCCGGGGCTCGAAAGCCTGCCCCTTTTCGACGAGCCGTTCTGGCTCGCCGCGCCGGCGAACCACCCTCTCGCCGCCAAGAACCTCGTCGGCGAGGAAGATCTGAGGGGCGAGCGGCTGCTGCTGCTCGCGGAAGGCCACTGCTTGCGCGACCAAGCGCTCAGCCTTTGCGGCGCTCCCGCCGCCGCCCCGCGCGAGGACATGCCGGACCTAAGCGCCGCCAGCCTCGAGACCGTGCGCCAGATGGCGGCGATCGGCATGGGCTGCACGCTCTTGCCGGCGATGGCGGTGGGCGAGCGGCGCGAGCCCGGGCTCGCGCTCCGGCCGCTCGGCCCCGGACTTTCCCGCCGCATCGGCCTCGTCTGGCGGCAGACCTATCCGCGCGGCGCCGGCCTCCGGTTGCTGGCCGAGCTGATCCGGAGCCGGCTTCCGCCCTCCGTGCACGCGGTCGCGGCAGTGGAAGAATAGCCGGCGTCAATCGTCCGAATTCAGACAATCAATTTTACAAATAGGGGGCGCCGCTTAGCTTCTCCTCACACGACGTGCGAGGAGATCCAGGATGACCGAACGCCCGACGCTCACCACCGCAGCCGGCATTCCTGTCGGCGATAATCAGAACAGCCTTACCGCCGGCCCGCGCGGGCCGCTGCTCGTGCAGGACTGGCAGCTCTTCGAGAAGCACGCCCATTTCAATCGCGAGCGCATTCCCGAGCGCGTGGTGCATGCGAAAGGCTCGGCCGCCTTCGGCACCCTCACCATCACCGGCGACATCTCCCGCCACACCAAGGCGAAGGTGCTGCAGCCGGGCGCGAAAACCGAAGCCCTGCTCCGCTTCTCCACCGTCGCCGGCGAACGCGGCGCCGCGGACGCCGAGCGCGACGTGCGCGGCTTCGCGCTCAAATTCTACACGAGCGAAGGCAACTGGGACCTCGTCGGCAACAACACCCCCGTGTTCTTCGTCCGCGATCCCTACAAGTTTCCGGATTTCATCCGCACCCAGAAGCGCGACCCGCGCACCAATATGCGCAGCCCGACGGCGATGTGGGATTTCTGGTCGCTCTCTCCCGAGAGCCTGCACCAGGTCACGATCCTTTTCTCCGACCGCGGGCTGCCGAAGAGCTACCGCCATGTCAACGGCTACGGCTCGCACACCTACAGCCTGATCAACGAAGCGGGCGAGCGCGTGTGGGTGAAGTTCCACTTCAAGACGCTGCAAGGCATCGGCTTCCTCACCGACGAGGAGGCCACCCTGCTGGTCGGCGGCGATCGCGAAAGCCACCAGCGCGATCTCTTCACCGCGATCGAGAACGGCAACTTCCCGCGCTGGAAGGTGCAGGTCCAGATCATGCCCGAGGCGGATGCGGAGAAGACCTGGTACAACCCCTTCGACCTCACCAAGGTCTGGCCGCACAAGGACTATCCCCCGATCGACATCGGCATCCTCGAATTGAACCGGAACCCGGACAACTACTTCGCGGAAGTCGAGCAGGCGAGCTTCTCGCCCGCGAACCAGGTGCCGGGCATCAGCCATAGCCCGGACAAGATGCTCCAGTTCCGCATCTTCTCCTACGCCGACGCGCATCGCTACCGCCTCGGCGTCAATTACGAGGAGCTGGCGGTGAACCGCCCCCACGTGCCGGTTCATTCGTACCATCGCGACGGCGCCATGCGCCACGGCGACAATGGCCGCGGCTCGGTGAACTACGAGCCCAACAGCTTCAACGGCCCGGCGGAAGATCCGCGCTTCAAGGAGCCGCCACTCCCCATCCACGGCGACGCCGACCGCTACAACCACCGCGACGGCAATGACGATTACCGCCAGCCGGGCGAGCTCTTCCGGCTGATGAACGCGGAGCAGAGGGCGCGGCTGATGGACAACATGTCCCGCGCCATGCTCACCGTGCCCGAGACGATCCAGCGGCGTTGGATCGGCCACCTGCTCAGGGCCGACCCGGCCTACGGCAGCGGTGTCGCCGAACGGCTCGGCCTCACGCTCCGGGCGGCGGCGGAATAGGGGCCTGAAGAGAACTGTACCATCTGGCCCGTTCGAGGGGTTTGTACACAGTTAAACGACAGATAATAAAAGAAATTTTTTGCAGGCCGGGGAGTTTCCGAATCCCAAGACGGCCACAGGCCAGGGGAGCGCCGTTCCCCTGGCCTATAGCCGGGCCACTTCCTCGAAGAGGCGGCGATAGTTTTGCGCCATCGCGATGTCGGTGAAGCGTGACTGGTAGCGCAGCCTTGCGGCACGGGTGAGTGCCAACAGCTGCGCCTGCGGCGCCGCTGCCCAGCGGAGCATTGCGGCGCGGAAATCCGCGTAGGAATCGCTTTCGCAGAAGAAGGCGGAGTCGCCGAGCACCTCGGCGAGCCCGTCGATCCGTGTGCAGACCACGGGGATGCCGCGCGCGACCGCCTCCAGCGCCGCCATGCAGAAGGGTTCGTAGACGGAGGGAATGGCGAGCACGTCGATCGCCGCGTAGAACGCCTCCAGCCGCGCGCCCCCGCACCAGCCGAGATAATCGACGCGGTCCTCGATATCCCATTCGCGGAGGAGATCGCGCGCGTAGCGGCTGAACGCCTTGCCGGCGATCATCGTGCGATGGTTCTCGAAGCCGGGTTCGCGCAGGATCATCTGCACATATTCGGGGTGCTTGCGCGGCACCAGCCGGCCGCAAAATCCGAGCACCCGGCTTGGCGCGCGGGCGGGGACCGGCGCCACCTCCCTGAGACCGTTATGGACGACGCGCACGCGCGGGTTGAGCCGGTCATAGCCGAGCGCATGGTAATGCCGCCGCTCGGCGTCCGAGACCAGCACCACCTGGTTGCAGGCCGCGATCAGCCCTTCCTGCCAGCCCACGGCCGAGGTGAGCTTCACGTCGTTGGAGCGTTCCTCCTGCACCAGCAGGGAATGGATGGTGAAGACCGTTCGGGTGCCGTTGAGCGCGCCGATCAGGTCCGGATTGTGATGGTAGGAATGCAGATGCGTGATGGGTGCGGCGAAGCGCTTCAGCTCCTCCGGCGTTCCGATCGCCCCGCAGGGATATTCGGAGAGCATGCGGTCGATCTCGAACGGCTGGTAGCCGTGATCGACCAGGAACCAGAGGGTGCGGACACCGATGGCGGCAAAGCCGCTCAGGAGGTTTTCCACGACCGTGCCGACCCCGCCGATGCGGTTGGGCGGCATCTCGTTGGTGACCTCGATCACGTCGAAGTCGCGCGCCTCCGTGTTGGCGATCATCCGGTGGCGGCCGCGATCTCGATGGTGCCGATCACCGCGAGGGTGCGGCATTCCACCGGGAAGCTTTCCGCCTCTTCCCAGCCTCCGTCCGCGCGGCGGGCCGCGAGGAAGATGCCGGCCAGGCATTCGTTCAGATCCGGGTTGCGGTCTTCCAGCTGGAAATTATGCACGGCGACGAGCCGGTACTGGCCGGGCGCGATCGTGCCGAGATCAATCCGAAGTTCCGTGGGGCTGCGGTAGGTCCGCCCGAACCTCCTGATCCGGAATGGCGGGACGATCATCGTTCCGCTGTGAAGGGAGACCGCGATCGGCTCCGAAGAGATAGCCGGAGATTCGGGACCCGCCTGCTCCGGGCTGACTGCCGCGCCGATAGGGCGCGGGCTCCCCGCTTCCACCCTCATAGGTCACCATCAGCCAGTGCTGCATCGGCGACGATCGACGTTACGCGGCCGGTTCGCAAGGGGGCGGCGCGGGCCTGGCGCTGGGAGGGAGCATTTTGCTTGCGCGGAACGATAAAGAGAGAGACGGTAGCTCATTCTTGGAGAAATTTCCAGAAAGCGGCTTCGCCCATGCCCGACGACGCGCCGTTGCACACGCCCAAGGCTTCCGTTCCGGGCGCCTCGCGGTTCGAGGCCGAGCAGTCCCCCTATGACCGCTATCCCTACAGCCGCAATGAGCGCTACTTCATCGAGCAGGTGGACGTTTTCCGCAGCATCAAGAAATTCCTGTTCAATGAGGGAGTATCGGTCAAGGAGAAGGATCTCCAGACTCTGAGCAAGGCCAGCTATCTGACCTCGATGACGCTGGACCTGGCGGCTCCGCCGCCGAGCGCGGATGACTGGACGAATCTGGAAAATGCGGTTTTCGCGCTGTACGCGTACCTGGAGGATGAGAAGCTTCGCACCCGCTACCGGCTCAACTTCGCCACAGCTTTGCTGTTCAGCCTGCCGCTCTGGTTCGTCGCCGGCGCGTGCGTGGCTCTCGGGATCGTGAACGTTGTCGGTATCTATCATTACTCGGAGTCGGCGCCCGGACAAATCTGGGGCCTGGTCGCCTTCATTCTCTGGCTGCTTTGCCTGGGCGGCATCGGGGCCGTGGCGTATATCTATGTCAATGCGTTGTCGATTCAGAACGACCCGACGGTTGACGTTTCGAACCGCGGCTTCGTGTGGGGGCGTGTCATCATCGGCTGCCTGTTCGCCCTGGTGCTGAGCCTTGCCATACCCTGGCAGCAGCCGCAGCTGCAGCAGCAGAACCCGGGCGAGCTGCTGCGATTCGCGACCGGAGGCAGCGGGACCGGCAACTTGACGCATTCCGCTCTGCTGATCACGCCGTTCCTGCTGGGGTTCAGCACGAATCTCGTGCTGCTGATCTTGAGGAAGCTGATCGAGAGCGCCCAGACATTGTTCGGGATACAGGGCAAGTAAGAGATCTGGAACCGCCGGCCTGCTTGCGGGCATCGCCGAAATCGGTTTTCTAGAGCGGGATGCGTTCGCTCTCGCTCACTTATCCCGCTCTAGGTCTTTGTTTCTCCCGCGTGATTCACGCCTTCGGTTTTCCCACCTCCGGCGATCACGCTCTAGACCGAACCGGGAAACGGCGTCCGGCGGATGTCGGTCACGATGCAAACAGAAGGTATTTGATCATGTCGATTGCCAACCCCAACGCGGCCTCGAAAATCGCGGATGCTGAAATTCTGGACGTGCTCGGTCCCCGCATTCAATTCCTCACGGCGGTATCGGACGCTGATGACGATTACTGCCTGATCCGGGGTGTCGTTCCCGCCGGCGTGGTCGTGCCCGTTCACAGCCACCCGGAACGGGAGACCTTCTACCTGCTTGAAGGAGAGATCCAAGGGTTGCGGGAGGATCGCTGGGTCACGCTCGGCGCCGGCGACGTGTTCGATGTGCCCGGCGGTCTCAAGCACGCCTGGCGGAATCTCTCCGCCACCTCCGTATCGTTGCTGTTCGTGGTGCCCATGCGGCTGGCCAGGTTCTTCCGCGAGATCGGCCGACCGGCAGCGAGTGCTGGGACCGAAGCGCCGGGGCCGGCCGATCTCCAGCGGCTTTTCGAGATCGCGCATGCGTATGGCTACTGGCTCGGCAGTCCAGCCGATAATGCAGCCGTGGGCCTATCGCTCGGTTGAGACAGCCTCCCCTGGCCTATTCTGCGCTGACCGCGTAAACCGCAGCCGGCAGCTTCATTTCCTCGGCACCGGCGAAGGGGCGGAACGCCTCGGCGATTTCCCGCCGCAGCGCCTCGTGCACCGGCTCGGGCGGCGTGCGCTCTTCGATCAGCCGTGCCGTGGGCCCCATGACGCAGGCGAGCGCCGCTTCCTCCTCAGGCGTCGTGCCGATGAGAGAGACGTTTTCCATCGTGATTCGCGGGTTGCGAAATCCTGCTTCCTCGAGAATGCCGCGCAGATAGGCTTGATCGCTGAAGGCCATCGGGCCCGGCGCGTGGGGCGGCTGCGGTGTCGGCGGGCCGAGGTGGCGCGCGGCGATTTCGAGCGGAATCTGCCAGTGCGGATTGTCGGCGAGCGGCGCCCAGCAGACGAAGCAGAGGCGCCCGCCCGGCCGCATCGCGCCGCGCAGATTGCGGAAGGCGGCGGCCGGATCGGCGAAGAACATCACACCGAACCGCGAGACCACGCGATCGAAGAGGTCCGGGCCGAAGTTATGAGTCTGCGCATCCGCTTCGAGGAACGAGATGTTGGTGAGCGCCCGATCCGCGACGCGTTGGCGTGCGCGCGTGAGCATCGGCGCGGAGATGTCGATGCCGACCACGCGCCCGGACGCGCCGACCTGGCCGGCAAGCGCCAGCGTGCTTGTTCCTGCACCGCAACCGATATCCAGAACGTGCTCGTCCGGTTGTGTGCCGGCGCGTGCGAGGAGGAGGTCGAGGATCGGCGCGAGCCGCGCATCCATGCTGTCCGCCAGCCGCACCCATTTGGGACCGGCCACCTGGTTCCAGTAGTCGGACTGGGCCGCGTTCGGCCCGGCGGCAATTTCGCTCTCGCTCATTCGTCCTCCGACCAGACGATACCTCGAACTGCAAGCAAGGAAGAGTGTTCTCTTTTGAAAAAGAGAACTTTTCCCCGTTTTCCGGACCCGACGCCGGCCCGGGACTCCGAATGGTGGTCGGAGGCCTGAGGTGGGGCGAGGTCCGGAGAACGGGGAAAAGTCTTTTTGCTTCTTTTTCTTCAGAAAAAGAAGTTTTTCCCCTATCAATCCTTCACCTTACAGGTACTGCGCGCCCGCTTCCGCGGCGAAGCGTGCGGGCGGGCCTTCCCAGATGATGCGCGCGTGCTCGAGCACATAGATGCGGTCCGCGTGGGGCAGGGCGAAGGTCACGTTCTGCTCGCCGAGCAGCACGGTGATTTCGGTCGTCGTGTGCAGCCGGGCGAGCGCTTTCGAGAGCTGCTCGAGGATCACGGGTGCGAGGCCGAGCGTGGGTTCGTCGAGAATGAGGAGGCGCGGGCGCATCATGAGCGCGCGCGCGATCGCCAGCATCTGCTGCTCGCCGCCCGAGAGGGTGGCGGCGTTCTGGCGCGCGCGCTCGGCGAGAATGGGGAAGAGGTCGAGCAGCCAGGCGAGCTGCTCGGTGCGCGCGGCGTTGGTGAGGTGCGCGCCGCCGAGCTCGAGGTTTTCCGCGACCGACATTTCGCCGAAGAGCTCGCGCGTTTCCGGGCATTGCACGATGCCCGCGCGGGCGATGGCGGCGGCGGAGGTGCCGGCGAGCGTGCGCTCGGCGAAGCGGATCGTGCCGCGGTACGGCACGAGGCCGGAGACGGCGTTGAAGAGCGTGGTCTTGCCCGCGCCGTTCAGCCCGACGACGGAGACGAACTCGCGCTCGCGCACCGTGATCGAAACGTTATCGAGCGCCTGGGCCTTGCCGTAGAGCACGCTCACACCTTCGACGGCAAGCAGCGGCGATGCGGCGTCCGTGCCGGTGGAAACGCGGGCGGCGGCTTCGATGCTGCCGCCGAGATAGACGCGCCGCACCTGCTCGTCGCGCATCACCGTCTCGGCCGTGCCCTCGGCGATGCGCTCGCCGAGATACATGGCGAGTGCGCGGTCGACGAGGGCGGCGACGCTCTTGACGTTGTGATCGACGAGCAGGACGGCCTTGCCTTCGGCGCGGAAGCCCCGGATCAGCTCCGAGAATGAAGCGACCTCGCTCGGCGTGAGGCCGGCGAAGGGCTCGTCCACCAGAACGACGGAGGGCTCGCGTGCGATGGCCTTGGCGAGCTCGAGCCGGCGCAGATCGGCAAAGGCAAGAGTGCCGGGATGGCGGCCGAGAACAGTTTCGAGACCGACACGAGAGGCGATTGCGCGCGCCTTTCCCTCCACGGCAGGATCGGCGGCGAGGCGGAGAAGCGAATCGGGCAGCAGCGCCAACTTGATGTGCTCGAGCACGGTCTGGCGGTGGAGCGGGCGCGAATGCTGAAAGACGATGCCGATTCCGGCGCGCGCGATGCGGTGCGTCGGCCAGCCGGCGATCTCCGCCCCATTGAGTCGCACCGAGCCGGCGTTGGGCCGCTCGATTCCCATGATGAGCTTCATCACGGTTGATTTGCCCGATCCGTTCGGTCCGATCAGGCCGAGAATCTCACCTGGCTGGATGGAAAAACCGATGTCGCGGACGGCGACCAGCCCGCCGAAGCGCTTGGTGAGGCCCCGCACTTCGAGCCGGGCCGCGCTCATTCCTGCTCGCTTCTACGCAGAGCGTGCCCGAGCAGCCCGTCCGGGAAGAAGAGGATGACGAGGAGCGCGATCGCGGAGACGACGAAGGTGCTGAGCTGGCCGAGCGGGAGCAGCACCTGGCCGGCGGCGATCAGGAACACGCCGCCAATCACGCCGCCGAGGATCGTGCGCCGTCCGCCGAGCACCGCGGCGATGATGATCTGCACCGCGATCGCGAGATCGACCACGACATCCACGGAGGCGCTGCCGAGATAGAAGATGAGCATCGCGCCCGCGACGCCGGAGAAGACCGCGCTCACCGAGAAGGCGGCGAGCTTGTGCTTGGCGACGTTGAAGCCGAGCGAGGAGGCCTCGACCGGGTCCTGGCCGGCGGCCTGGAGGATGAGCCCGAGCGGCGAGCGCGAATAGCCGAAGAGGAGGACGGCGCTGATGGTGAGGACGGCAAGCGCGATCCAGTAGTTCGTGCCGGCATCGACCGAGAGCACGTCCGGCACGGTCATGCCGATCTCGCCGCCGGTGAAATGGGCGAAGATCACGATCACGTTCTGAAGGAGCAGCACGGCGACGAGGGTTACGAGGCCGAAATAAGGTCCGCGCAGCCGAAGCGCGGGCAGCGCGAGCAGGAGCCCGCCCACGAGCGCGGCGAGTGCGGCGGCGGCGACGCAGAACGGGATCGGCCAGCCGAGCAGATTGTCGATGAGTGCTGCGGTGTAGGCGCCGAGGCCGATCAAGAAGGTGGGGCCGAAATTGACCTCGCCCGCGAAGCCGAAGAGGAGGTCCCACGACATCGCGAAGACGCCGAAGTAATAGGCCGTGGTGAGCACGCCGAGGATATAGGCGGAGAGCCAGAGCGGCAGCAGTGCGGCGATGACGACGATCAGCACCGAGACCTGAAGGAGGCGGAAGCGCGGCAGGGCCATTTCTAGCGCCGGCCGAGCAGCCCCTGCGGGCGCAGATAGACGACGAGGATGAGGATGATGAGCGGAGGGATCGAGCGCAGCGTCGGCGCGACGAGATAGGCGGTGAGGGTTTCGAGATAGCCGACGATATAGGCCGCGACGAGGGAGCCGCCGACGCTGCCGAGCCCGCCCAGCACGACGATCGAGAAGGCGCTGGCGGTGAGCGGGCCGACGGCATCCGAGCTGGCGCCGAGGAAGGTTGCGAGCAGCACGCCGGCAAAGCCCGCGAGCACGCCGTAGATCGCCCAGACGAGCAGATGGACGCGCGAAAGCTCGAAGCCGAGCAGCGTGAGCCCGCGCGGGTTGATGGACGCCGCGAGCAGGGTTTTTCCCGTGCGCGTGCGGTTGATGAGCAGCCAGAGCGCGCCGATGACGGCCCAGCAGGCGAGCGCGATCAGGATCTCGTTCCTGGGCGTGCGCACGCCGAGGATGGGAACGACGCCGCCGATCAGCGCCGGGACGGTGATCGGGTTGGTGGTGAAGATATAGGCGAGCGCGGTCTGGCACATGATGCCCCAGAGCAGCGTGCCGGTGAGGATGAAGATCTCCGTTTCCTCGCGCGGGATGGCGCGCGAGCGCTGGATGGGCCGCACCACGGCGGCGTAAGTTGCAAAGGCGAATGCGAGCCCGGCGAGAACGCCCGCGAGCGCGCCCGTTGCCGTGCCGAGATGAAGCCCGGTGGCGACGAGCCAGGCGATCATCGCCGCGACGACGAGCGTGCCGCCATGGGCGAGGTTGAGCACGCCGGAGACGCCGAAGAGCAGCGTGAATCCGACCGCGCCCAGCGCATAGAGCGCGCTGATCGCGAAGCCGTCGACGAGAATCTGGACCCCCTCCATCCGGCGCCGCCTATGGCACCGGACGGAGAAGGGGCCGCCGCGCCCTCATGAGCCGCGTGTGGGGCTTCCGGCGGAGGCTCTCAGCTCGGAAGCTTCACGAAGGAGGGGAACTCTACTTTCGCGGTCGCGAACTTCTTCGGCCACACGGTCTTCTGCGCGCCGTTCTGCCACTGGATCACGACGCCCGGCATCAGGTCCGGCCCGTACTCGAAGGCGTGGGTGAAGCGGTCCTGGCGGCCGTAGAATTTCTGCCGCCCGAGCGTGCCGAGATGATCGGTCGCCTCGAGCGCAATGACGAGCTTGTCGGGGTCCGTGGAACCGCCTGCCCGGGTGATCGCATCCGCGATGATGTGGACGAGGTCGTAGGTGGAGTAGCCGTCATAGGCTGGCGTGATGCCGTATTTTTTCTCGTAGGCCTGCGTGAAGGGGATCGTTTTCGGCGTGATCGCCGAATCGGGGCCGGCGCCGGTCTGGGTCGCCACGCCTTCGCAGGCGCCGTTGGTGTCCTTCCAGAAATCGCTCGTGGTCGCCTGCGAGCTCACGCCCCACATCGGGATCGGGACGCGCTGCTGCTTCCATTGCACCGTCGGCACCACGCCGACATGGCTGATGCCGGTGATGATGACATCGGGCTTCTTGCCTTCGATGCGGTTGAAGATGGGCGTGAAGTCCGTGGTGTCCGGCGAGAAGCGGATATGGTCGAGGACGGCAAGCCCCGCCTTGGGCAGGAACTCGAGATAGGCGTCGTCGAGCGGGCTGGTCCAGGCGGCGTCTTCGCTCATGACCACGCAGCTTTTCATGTGCAGGTCGTCGACGAGGATGTCGTGCGCGGCGTCGGATGCGCTCTCGGCGATGAAGTACGACGTGAACCAGCCGTGGAACGTGTATTTGTAGTGGTCGTAGTCGTCATGCACGTGCTTGGAGATGTCGTTGCTGGCCGCGCCCGGCGTGATGTAGATCATCTTCAGCCGCGCCGACCACGGCTCGATCGCCAGCGCGACCTCGCTGATGAAGCTGCCGATGACCGCCGCCACCTTGTCCTGCTGGGCGAGGCGCTGGAACGCGCGCACGCCTTCGACCGCCGAGACGTGATCGTCATAGATGACGAGCTGGATCTGCCGCCCGCCGACACCGCCCGCGGCGTTGATCTCGTCCGCTGCCATCTGGGCGCCCTTCGGAATCGCCGCACCCGGCAGGGTGGAGGTTTCGGCGATGATGCCGATCTTGATCGGCTCGCCGGCCGCCCGCACGGCGGCGGGCACGGTTGCCATTCCGGCCAGCCCCGCGGCCCCGGCCAGCACTTGCCGCCGCGACGGCTGCCACAGGGATGCACGGATCGTCTTCGACATTTCTTCGCTCCCTTCCCACCCTGATCGTCCAGGCACCGGGGATTTTTGGCCCGGCTCGCACATTATCGTCAGACAACTATAGCCGGGCGGCGGAGGGACGCCAGAGCGAAGAACGAAGCATCAAGCACCAAGCATCAAGAAAGGGTGTTGAACAATTGCAGGCCAGGGGAATTGCAGGCCAGGGGAATTGCAGGCCAGGGGCTTCGCCCCTGGACCCGAGCAAAGGCGGAGCCTTTGCAATCCATTACTTTAGAAAGACGGATGGGGTCCGGGGGCCCGATACTTGAACCCTTGGGCCCCAGCGGGGATGCGAGGAGCGGAGCTCCTGGCTGGCGGCGGGGTCCCCAACGCGCCTGCGCGTTGGGGTGCCGGTCCAGGGGGCGGAGCCCCCCTGGCTGGTCAGGCGGCCTTTTCGCAGGGAATGCCTTTTTCCTTCAGCAGCGTCTCGAGTTCGCCCGACTGATACATCTCGGTGATGATGTCGCAGCCGCCGACGAACTCGCCCGCGACATAGAGCTGCGGGATGGTCGGCCAGCTCGAGAATTCCTTGATCCCCTCGCGAAGCTCCGGATCCTCGAGCACGTTCGCGGTGGCGAAGGGCACGCCCATATGAGTGAGGATCTGCACCACGCGCGCGGAAAACCCGCATTGAGGGAACATCGCCGTTCCCTTCATGTAGAGCATGACCGGGTGTTCGCCGATCTCGCCCTTGATGCGCTCGGATACGGGGTTGGTCATTGCGTCTGCTCCTGTTCGGGGGCGCTTGTCTGAAGGGCCAGGGCGTGAAGCTCGGCCCCCATCCGGCCACGCAAGGCTGCATAAACGATCTGGTGCTGGCGCACGCGCGGCAGGCCGCGGAATGCGTTGCTCACGACGGTCGCGGCAAAATGATCGCCGTCCCCGGCGATATCCTCGATGGTCACGGTCGCGTCAGGCAGCGCCGCCTTGATCAACGCCTCGATCTCGCCCGCCCCCATCGCCATGCACGCCCCCCACGCTTCCAGCCACCGGCCCTCAGTCGAGCCAAGCCGGGAAAAAGCGTTCGTGCGCCTCGCGCAACGCCGCGAGTGATATGGCGACGGCGCCGGGGAGTGTCAAATCCTCACCGCCCGCAACGCCGAGGCGCATGGCCGGGACGCGGGCCGCTTCGGCGGCGGCGAGCAATGTGGGTGCATCGGCCACCGCGAGCACGTAGCGGCCCTGATCCTCGCCGAACCAGAACGCGTGCGGCGGCAGCCCGGCGGGGTCCGCGACGAGCCGCGCGCCGCACCCGCCGGCGAGCGCCATCTCCGCCACGCCGACGAGCAGCCCGCCGTCCGAGACGTCGTGGCATGCGGCGACCGTGCCCGCGGCGATTTGCGCGCGGACGAAATCGCCGTTCCGCCGCTCCGCCGCGAGATCGACCGGCGGGGGCGCGCCGTCCTCGCGCCCGGCGATCTCGCGCAGCCAGAGCGAGCTTCCGAGCCAGCCCGAAGCCGCGCCGATCAGCACGAGTTCGAGCCCCGGGCGCAGCGCAATGCCGACCGCGGCGCGCGCGTCCGCGAGCACGCCGACGCCGCCGATCACCGGCGTGGGCAGGATCGGCGCGCCGGCGGTCTCGTTGTAGAGGCTCACATTTCCCGAAACGACCGGAAAGTCGAGCGCGCGCGAGGCCGCCGCCATGCCGCGGATCGCCCCCGCGAGCTGGCCCATCACGCGCGGGGTCTCCGGGCTGCCGAAATTGAGGTTGTCCGTCAGCGCGAGCGGGCGCGCGCCCGTTGCCGTGAGGTTGCGCCACGCCTCCGCCACCGCCTGCGCCCCGCCCGCTTCCGGATCGGCCGCGCAATAGCGCGGCGTGCAGTCGGTGGTGAGGGCAAGCGCGAGCTTCCGTCCTTCGACGCGGACCACGGCCGCATCCGCGGCACCAGGGCGTTTCACCGTTTGTCCGCCGACGGTGGCGTCGTACTGGTCCCAGACCCAGCGCCGCGAGCAGAGATCGGGCGAGGCGATGAGGCGCATGAGCGCCGGCTCGATTCCGACCGGGTCGGTGACGTCTTCCAATATTTCGGGCTTCGGCGCCTCCTCGAGCGGGCGGCGATAGAGCGGCGCCTCCGAGGCGAGGGGCCCAAGCGGAATATCCGCCTCCACCGCGCCCCGATGCCGCACCACGATGCGCCCGGTATCGGTGAGCCGGCCGATGATCGCGAAATCGAGCTCCCACTTCGAGAAAATCGCCCGTGCCTCATCCTCGTGCCCCGGCGCCAGCACCATCAGCATCCGCTCCTGGCTCTCCGAGAGCATCATCTCGTAGGCCGACATGCGCTCCTCGCGCACCGGCACGCGATCGAGATCGAGCGCGATGCCGAGCCCGCCCTTGCCCGCCATCTCCACCGCCGAGCTCGTCAGCCCCGCCGCCCCCATGTCCTGGATGGCGATGATCGCATCCGTCTCCATCAGCGCGAGGCACGCCTCGATCAAGAGCTTCTCGGTGAAGGGATCGCCCACCTGCACGGTCGGGCGCTTTTCCGCCGCGTCCTCGCCGAAGGCGGCGGAGGCCATCGTCGCGCCGTGAATGCCGTCCCGCCCGGTTTTCGCGCCGACATAGACGACCGGGTTGCCGACGCCGGCCGCGGCGGAGCGGAAGATCCGGTCTGCCCGCGCGATTCCGACCGTCATCGCATTGACGAGCGGGTTGCCGTTGTAGGCGGGGTGGAAATTGATCTCCCCGCCCACGGTCGGCACGCCCACGCAATTGCCGTAGCCGCCGATGCCGCGCACCACGCCATCGACGATACGCTTCGTCGCGGGCAGCGCCGGATCGCCGAAGCGGAGCGCGTTGAGATTCGCGATCGGCCGCGCGCCCATGGTGAAAACATCGCGCAGGATGCCGCCCACCCCTGTCGCCGCGCCCTGATAGGGCTCGATGAAGCTCGGGTGGTTGTGGCTCTCCATCTTGAAGACGGCGGCCAGCCCCTCGCCGATCGCCACCACGCCCGCATTCTCCCCCGGACCCTGGATCACCCATGGCGCCTCGGTCGGAAGCGCGCGCAGCCATACGCGGGAGGATTTGTAGGAGCAGTGCTCGGACCACATCGCGGAGAAAATGCCGAGCTCGGCAAGGGAAGGCGCGCGCCCGAGAATGGAGAGAACGCGGGCGTACTCGTCCGGTGCCAAGCCAAACTCGGCCGCGAGGGCGGAAAGGTCGTTTTTCATGACCAGGGCTCCCCATGCGCTGCGCGGCACAGAAGCCGGGTCGTCATGCGGCGAATGCGGCGGCCAGCCCCTCGAACAGCTTCTTCCCGTCCTCTCCGCCCGCCACCGGATCGACCAGGTTCTCCGCATGCGGCATCAGCCCGAGCACGCGCAGATTGGGGCTGAAAATGCCGGCGATCGCCCGAGCACTCCCGTTCCGGTTCGCGCCCGCGACAAGCCGCCCGTCCGGCGCGGCATAGCGGAACGCGACCAGCCCCTCGCCCTCGAGGCGGTCGAGAGTCGGTTCGTCCGCGTAATAATTTCCATCCCCATGGGCGAGCACGGCGCGGAAAACCTCGCCCTTCTGAAAATGCCCGGTGAAGGCGGTGCCGGCGCGCTCGACCCGCAGATGGCAGTCCATGGCCAGGAAGCGAAGCGAGACATTGCGCAGGAGCGCGCCCGGCAGCAGCCCGGCCTCGGTCAGGATCTGAAACCCGTTGCAGGCGCCGAGCACATAGCCCCCGCGCGCGGCGTGCGCGCGCACCGCGCCCATGATCGGCGAATGCGCCGCCATCGCCCCGGCGCGCAGATAGTCGCCGTAGGAAAAACCGCCCGGAATGACGACGAGATCGAGCCCGGAGAGGTCCGTCTCGGTGTGCCAGAGCATCCGGGGCTTGCGCCCCGAGGCGAGCTCGAGCGCGATCGCCATGTCGCGCTCGCGGTTGATGCCGGGAAAGACGGTGATGCCGGCGCGCATGAGCTAGCCGCACATATCCATCATGTCGCGCCGCTCATTTCGCGCCATTCATTTCGCTATCGTCACCGAAAAACTCTCGATCACGGTGTTGGCGAGCAGCTGCTCGGCCATCGAAGCCGCCTCCTTGCGCGCGGCCTCGGCATCGGCGGCGG
>JASHRV010000221.1 GCA_030037175.1 Acetobacteraceae bacterium | reverse complement strand
TTCGTGCTTACCATTACTTTGCTTGCCGTGTTGTCACAATTCGGTATTCAGACGACAAGCCTCGTTGCCGTAATCGGCGCTGCCGGCCTGGCGATCGGCCTCGCCTTGCAGGGAACACTGACCAATCTCGCAGCAGGCGTCATGCTGCTGATCTTCCGGCCGTTCCGGATTGGCCACCACGTGCTGGTCGGCGGCATCGATGGCACGGTTAAGGAGCTGTCGCTATTCTGGACCGAGCTGGTGACGGCCGATAACGTGCAGGTGATCATCCCGAACGGAAGCGTATGGGGTCAGGCCCTGCGTAACTTTAGCGTTTATCCGCCGCTTCCCCACATGGCCGATGTGAGGATTCCCGTACCGGAGACGGCGGATCTAGGCGTCGTCACGGAGAAGATCCTCGCTCTCGCCAAGGCCATGCCCCGCGTGCAGAAAGACCCGCCACCGAACGTTCTCCTTGATCGGAGTGGGACCGACAATGCTCTGGGGGTCGTGGTCAATGTCGCCTGCACGGTTGACGATACACCCATAGTGAAGAGCGATATCATCCGGGCGGCGCACGACGCGTTCGAAAGCTGGCCTACCAAGTTGGTGGCAGGGTAAAAATGGGTGGTCCGGAAGGGCGTTCCGGACTGCCTTCAACCAATTGCGAGGTGGCTCCCGATCATCGCGAAAAGCTCTCGTCGCGTCGCCGGGTCGTCGCGGAATGCGCCCAGCATGCGGCTTGTCACCATGCCCGCGCCCGGCTTGTGCACCCCGCGCGTGGACATGCACTGGTGTTCTGCCTCGATCACGACTGCAACCCCGCGGGGTTGCAGAACCTCGTTTATGGTATTGGCTATCTGCGCCGTCAGCTTCTCTTGGATCTGTAGCCGCCGCGCATAGGCATCGGCCACACGCGCCAGCTTGCTGATGCCAACGACGCGTCGGCGTGGCAGATAGGCCACATGCGCTCGGCCGACGATTGGCAGCATATGGTGCTCACAATGGCTCTCTATGCGGATATTGCGCAGCAATACAATTTCGTCGTAGCCATCTGTCTCTTCGAAAGTGCGCTGAAGCAAAGCCACCGGATCAACCGCATAGCCTGCGAAAAATTCTTCGTAGGCCCTCACGACCCGCCCGGGCGTATCAGCGAGTCCTTCCCGCGAGGGGTTCTCGCCTGCCCACCGCAAGAGTACGCGAACGGCCTCCTCGGCCTCCTCGCGCGTCGGGCGCACTGGCGTTTCAGCATCGGAAACGAGAAAATCCACAGTGTCAGTTCCCTGGGATACCGGTTTGAAAAAAGGACATCGTCACCCTCCACAGATATTGGGCCTATTCCAGGCGCCGACAAGCAGCCCCTTGGCCGGGCGTCTCAGTGCAGCCGGCGATCCTGGTGTGGACTGTCGAGGCTGAACGCAGGGATCGCCACGTCGAACCGCTCGCCTGACGCGGCTATCACCATGTGATAGGCCCCGGTCATGAAGCCAGAGGGGGTTTCCAATGGAGTTCCCGAGGTGTATTCGAACGCTTCGCCGGGCTCGAGCACAGGCTGCTCGCCGACGACGCCCGCTCCATGCAGGTGTTGCACGCGTCCATGCGCGTCGGTGATTTGCCACGTGCGGCGCAGCAGTTGCACGATTTCGCTGCTGCGATTTTCGATTTTCACCCGATAAGCCCAGACGTAATGGTGCGTCTCGGGTTCCGATTGATCCTCGAGATAGAAGGGGCGGACGCTCACCCGGATGCCACGCGTGGTTTTCGAATAGTCCTCGGCCATAACCCGGACCTCTTGGAGCGCCTTTGCTCGTGCTGAAGACGCTCTTTTATTTGCCCCGAGCGGATGGATGCGACCCTCGATCGCCTCGCGATCAGCGTCGCCCCGCATCCTGCTCCGCTGCGGATGAAACTCCGGCGCCTTGGGCCTTGTCCAGACCAATTGCTGCACTCGTCAGTCCGCGGCGTGTGCAAGACGACCGGCAGCGAGCGCCTGTTCAAGATCCGCCTCGAGGTCGCCGGGGTCCTCGAGCCCTACAGAAAGGCGAATCACCGATTCGGTGATACCGAGCCGCGCCCGCTCTGCTTCACCGATTCGCATATGCGTCGTGGTCGCGGGATGCGTCGCGAGCGATTTGGTATCGCCGAGGTTGTTCGAAATGGCGATTAGGCGGAGCGCGTCGAGTGTGGCGAAAGCGGCGGATCGCCCGCCAACCACTGCGAAGCTCACCACCGTGCCGCCGCCCTTCATCTGGGCCCGCGCGAGCTGCTCCTGCGGGTGGTCGGCGCGAAACGGGTACCAGACCTGCTCGACCTCTGTCCGCCCGGTCAAGAAATCGGCGATTCGTGCAGCCACTGCACTCGCCGCCTGGACACGTAAGGCAAGCGTTTCCATTCCCTTTATGAGCACCCAGGCATTGAATGGCGAGAGCGCAGGGCCAGTGTTGCGGATGAAGGGCTGTAGTGTATTTTCGATCCAGCTTTTCGTTCCGAGCACGGCCCCGCCCAGCACGCGCCCCTGGCCGTCCAAGTGCTTCGTTGCCGAATAGACGACGATGTCGGCCCCGAGCGCGAGCGGCTTCTGCAAAAGCGGTGTCGCGAATACGTTGTCGACGACGACCAGTGCACCGGCGCGGTGGGCAAGACCGGCCACCGCCGCAAGATCAATGATCTCGAGCATCGGATTGGACGGCGTTTCGAGCAGCACGAGCTGCGCAGGCTCAATCAACGCCTCGCGCCAGGCGTCGAGGTCAGCGCAATCGACGAACTCGGTCCTGATGCCGTAGCGCGGCAGCAGAGTCGAAACGATCCAGTGACAGGAGCCGAAGAGTGCGCGGGAGGCGACCACCCGATCACCCGCCTTGAGCTGGCAGAGTAGGGCGGCGTGTACCGCAGCCATACCGCTCGCGGTCGCGCGGCAGGCCTCCGCTCCCTCCAACGCGGCGAGCCGTGCCTCCAGCATCGCGATCGTCGGGTTGCCGAAACGGCTATACTGATAGTGCTCAACCGTCCCTGCGAAGGTTGCGGCGGCTTGTTCGGCGCTATCGTACACGAAGCCCGAGGTGAGGAAGAGCGCCTCGGCGGTCTCCGCGAATTGGCTGCGCGTGATCCCGCCGTGGACGAGCAGCGTGGCAGGAGAGAGGAGGGGAGTCATCATCGAAGCGGGCCCTTTCAGCCTGGCCCGGCCTGGAATGCCGCGATGTGCCGGAACTCCTTCCTTCGCTCACCGCGGGCCTCTTTAGCGCGTTTGTTTCACCTCGCCGCAAGCCGGCCGGACAAATCACGAGGGGTGGTTACCCACCACAGCGAGCCTTACGGCGAAGCGGTTGCGCCGTCAACACGCCTTTTCTATAAAGGCGAACTCACCCAAGGGCTTGGCTGTGGTCCCCGGGTGCGGGTGTAGTTCAATGGTAGAACAGCAGCTTCCCAAGCTGCATACGGGGGTTCGATTCCCCTCACCCGCTCCAAAAGCTGCGCGCACCACCATCTCCAGCCTATCATCATAGGGTGGTCGAGTCCCATCGCCCTGGTCCGAGGTGGCTGCCTGCAATGCGCTTTACCGCCGATCTTCACGTCCACTCGAAATATTCCCGCGCCACGAGCCGCGATCTCGATCTCGAGCATCTGGCATCTGCCGCGCGGGTGAAGGGAGTCGATCTCGTCGCCAGCGGCGATTTTACCCATCCGGCTTGGCGTGCGGAGCTTGGCGAAAAACTCGTGCCTGCTGAGCCCGGCCTTTTCCGCCTCGCGAACGGAGTCGAGGAACGGCTCGCCGCCCTTCATCCAGGTGCAGCGTCCGCTGCTCCAGTCCGCTTCATGCTCTCGGTCGAGATTTCGACCATCTACAAGAAGGGCGACCATACGCGGAAGATTCATCACCTCATCTACGCGCCCGATTTCGCTGCCGTCGATCGTATCTCCGCCCGCCTCGCGCGCATCGGCAACATCGCCTCGGACGGCCGCCCGATTCTCGGCCTCGACTCCCGTGATCTGCTCGAGATTGTGCTGGAATCGGATCCGGCCTCCTATCTCGTACCGGCGCATATATGGACGCCTTGGTTCTCCGCACTCGGCGCCCAATCCGGCTTCGATTCGATCACCGAATGTTACCGGGATCTGGCCCCCGCGATCTTTGCCCTCGAAACCGGGCTCTCCTCGGATCCGGCGATGAACTGGCGCCTCTCCGCGCTCGATCGTTATCGTCTCGTATCCAACTCCGACGCCCATTCGCCTGGCAAGCTCGGCCGTGAGGCGACCGTCTTCGACACCGCGCTCGATTACGGGGCGGTCCGCCACGCGCTCGAGACGGGCGAGGGCTATGTCGGTACCGTCGAGTTCTTTCCCGAGGAAGGAAAATACCATCTCGACGGGCATCGCGCCTGCAAAGCCCGCCTCCATCCGGCCGAGACGCTTGCCAATGAAGGGCGCTGCCCAGTCTGCGGGGGCAGAATCACGATCGGCGTTCTGCACCGGATCGAACGACTCGCCGACCGCAGCGAAGCGGAGGCCTTGCCGCCACCAACAGCGGGCGACACCACGAGGCTCGTGCCGCTGCCGGAGGTCCTTGGCGAGCTTGCCGGCACCGGGCCCGGCAGCAAGGCGGTGGCGCAGAGTTACGATCGCCTCACTGCATCGTTGGGGCCTGAGCTAGCCATTCTTCGGTCCGCTCCGCTCGAGGAGATAGCGCGCGTCCATTCCTCGCTGCTCGCCGAGGGCATCGCCCGCATGCGCCGCGGCGAAGTGATCCGCGAGGCGGGCTATGACGGCGAATACGGCGTTATCCGCCTTTTCGCGCCATCCGAACTCGAGAACCACACTGCCGGGGCGCTGCTCTTTCCGCTCGGGAAGGCGCCGCTGCCCGCCGCCCCGTCGCCTCGTCCTCCGCCTGCGTCACCCTCCGCCGCCCCGCGGGCGGCTGCCGCATTGGTCACCGAGTTCCTCGATGCCGCGCAGCAGGAAGCCGTCACCGCACCGGCAGGCCCGCTCCTCATCATTGCCGGGCCCGGCTCGGGCAAGACGCGTACCCTCACCCATCGGATCGCACATCTCGTTGGCACCGGCTTCGTCTCGGCAGAGGAAGTGCTTGCCATCACCTTCACGCGCCGCGCGGCGGGCGAAATGCGCGATCGCCTCGGTTCGCTGCTCGGCACGCGTGCCCGGGCAGTCGGAATCCACACTTTCCACTCGCTTGGCCTCGCTATGCTGCGCGCCCACCCCGAGGCTGCCGGCCTCGCGCCCGGCTTTCGCGTAGCCGCCGAGGAGGAAAGCCGCGCCCTCGTCGGCAAACTCGCCACCGTCACACCCGGAAAGGCTGTAAACCTCCTCACCGCTCTCTCCCGCGCCAAGCGCGGCGGCACTGCCCCCGATCCCGGAACAGCAGCGCTTCTCGCGCGCTACCAGCAGGAACTGACCGCGCAGAACGCTGTCGATTTTGACGATCTTGTCGGTTTTGCGGTCGTTGCGCTGGAAAGGGACGCGATCCTCGCCGAAACCTATCGCACCCGTTTTCGCTTCATAGCGGTGGATGAATTCCAGGATCTCGATGCTACCCAGTACCGTCTGCTCATGATGCTGGCCCCGCCGGGCAGCAATGTGCTCGCAATCGGCGATCCCGACCAGGCGATCTACGGCTTCCGCGGTGCCGACGCCGCTGGCTTCGCGCGCTTCCGCGCCGATCACCCGACCGCTCGCAACATTTCGCTCCGGCACAATTACCGCTCGAGCGAGACGATTGTCGCCGCAGCCGCCCAGTTGCTCGCACGAGGCGTTCCGTTGGCCGCGCAACGCTTACCCCCGACCGAGCGCATCACCCTTCACAGCGCGGCTTCGGAACGTGCTGAGGCGGATTTCGTCGTCCGCACGATCGAGGAATCACTTGGGGGGCACAGCTTCCTCGCGATCGATCGCGGCCATGGCCGCGACGCGTTCCAAGGCGGGATCGGCTTCTCAAATATCGCCGTGCTCACCCGAACCGGAAGGCAGGCAGCGCCACTTGCGGAGGCCCTTGCCCAGGCAGGCATCCCGTATCGCACCTCCTCGACCGATCCGCTGGCCGCCATCCCCGGCCTCCCCGCGTTGCTCGCCGAAGTCGCGGCTGCCGGCTCTGACGAGGATGTTCCGGCGGTGCTGCGTGCGGCCGCCGTGCGGCTCGCTTCTGTCGGTGCGGGAGTGTCAACTCAGGCGGCGCTCGCAAGCCTCGTTCCGGCACTGGTGGGGCTCGCCGAGCGTGCGCTCGCCGAAGGCACCCGGCCTGCAGACGCGCTCTTGCTCGCGCGCGAGACGGACCTTTGGGACCCGCGCGCGGACCGCGTGCTGCTTTCCACGCTCCATGCCGCAAAGGGACTCGAGTTCGCACTCGTCTTCATCGTCGGCCTCGAGGACGGGGTGCTGCCGCTGCTTGAAGCAGATGGCACGGCAGCCGACGAAGAGAGACGGCTTTTCTATGTTGGTATGACACGTGCACGAGAACGGCTGGTGCTCAGCCGGAGTGCTGAGCGATCATGGCGCGGCCGACGTCAACGGCTTCCACCCTCGCGTTTCCTCGCCGATATCGAAGCGGCGCTGCTCCGCTATCAAACCGAACGTCCGTCGGCCCGCCTAACCACGTCTCGACAACTCCGTCTTTTGTAATCTGACCGGGGTCATTTCGTGGTGGGGCTCAGCACGCTCAGTTGACCCTAAAGGTCAGTCTCCGGAACCATTCGGATAACCCTCCGGCGGCACAGCACCGATCGGAATCTCGCGACCCTCGCTCGGAGCCGGTTGCTCACCCAGTCCGGCCGGCATCGGCTCAGGCTCCTCGCCATCGGCTTCGATTAGCCGGCGTGGGGGGCCACCCTGGCTCATCATCTGGTTCTGCTGCGAGGCCTGGTTCATCGCGTTCATGATGCGGAAATAGTGCTCCGCATGCTGAAAGTAGCTCTCCGCCATTACCCGATCACCGGCGCTTGTCGCGTCCCGGCCGAGCTGGAGATATTTCTCGAAGAGTTGCTGTGCAGTGCCCCGGATCCTGAGATCCGGCCCATTGCTGTCGAAAACGTGATTCCTGTTGAGCGGGATACCCCCGCCGTGGTGCCGCATGCCACCGCCATTACCGCCCCCGCGGTGGCCCCTGCCGCGCATCCGTTTGATGTTCATGCCTATGCCGTTGCGCTTTCCTGTTCGCATTCTGCCAGAGCCGTGGCACGGTCTTCGTCCGTGCGGCGACGCCCTCTGGCAGCCGAGATAGATCCTTCGCCCTTGGCTTCGGTGCAGCGTTCGACCGGAGGTCCGGCTGCCGACGCCCTGTACTCGGCGTGCCGATCATCCTGGCTGACGCTTGCGGGACCCGCCGCGGCGCGGCGATTCCTGCTTCACCCTGAAGCTAGCCGCCTTACCCTCCGCTGCCAAACGGTTTTTTTATGGCTCCGCGGCGCTTGCGCCAGTGAGCACGAGGGCCCGCAGCTTGCCTGAAAGATCGGGCCTCACCCCTTTCACCGCAAGCCCTTCAGCCGCGGCCAGCTGCGCCACCCCTTCCAGCGCGCCATCACCGAGCTCCAGAATTGCGAGCCCATTCTCTGCCATAAGAAGCGGTAAAGGGGGCAGGAGCCGCCGATAGGCGTCCAGCCCGTCCTCCCCTCCGTCGAGCGCCGAGTGCGGCTCGAACCAGGCCACTTCGGGCATCAGGTCGCGGATTGCTGAATGTTCAATATAGGGTGGGTTGGCGAGGACGAGGTCGAACCGCCCCGCCAGGGAAGTCGCCCAGTCCCCGGCCAGGAATGCCGTCCGTTCAGCCAGTCCGAGCGCTTTGGCGTTCGCCCGTGCCAGGGCAGCCACCTCGGGCACCCGGTCGATCCCAACGCCGAAGGCATCTGGGAACTCGCTGAGCGCGGCCAACAGCAGGCAACCGGTTCCGGTGCCGAGGTCAAGCACGCGTCGCACCGCCTCGCGGTGCGGACAAGCCGCGAGCGCCGCCTCAACGAGTGTCTCGGTCTCCGGGCGAGGAACAAGGGTTGCCGGCGAGACGGCGAAAGAGAGGCTCCAGAACTCGCGGTGGCCGAGGATGAAGGCGAGCGGCTCACGGCTCGCGCGCCGCGCGACCAGGTTGGCGAATTCGGGCGGCGGCGGCGTGCGCTCACCGATCAGACTTTCCGGGGCGCGGCCAAGCGCATGGGCGAGCAGAAGCCGCACCTCGCGCGCGGGCGCTGCGATGCCGGCAGCCGCGAGCCGCGTCACCGCTGCGGCCAGGGAAAGTCCATCGCTCATTGAAATATCAGCAGCTTTCGCCGAACGAGCCGGCAGGATTCGCGGCACCGGCCGCCATCGCCAGCCGGACCAGCTCGGGCAGGCTGTGCGCCTGGAGTTTTTCGAAGACCCGCGCGCGATGGACCTCGATGGTGCGCGGACTGACGCCCAGCTCATTAGCAATGGCTTTGGTGGAAAGGCCGATTACCAGGAGATCGAACACTTCCCGCTCGCGCGAGGTCAAAACGGCAAGGCGGCGATGTGCCTCGCAAGCCTCGTGCTCAAGCGCCTCGCGCCTCGCGCCTTCGGCGAGAGCACGTTGGATGGCGTCGAGCAGCGCCTCGTCGGAGAAAGGCTTCTCGAGGAAATCAACTGCCCCGGCCTTCATGGCGCGAACCGCTATGGGAATGTCGCCCTGTCCGGTCATGACGATGACGGGCAAGCGAAGGCCCCGCTCATTGAGGCGCTGCTGCAGCTCGAGCCCGTCCATTTCGGGCATCCGCATATCAGTCAGCACGCAGCCATGAATGTCTTCCAACGCGTCGAGGAAGAGCGGGGCGTTCGGGTAGGTACGCACGGCGAGACCGGCGGATTCGAGAAGAATGCGAAGAGAATCCCGGATTGCCGCGTCATCGTCCACGACATGGACCATTCGCTTCGCCACCGTCATGCTCCCGTCGGCGAGACCCCATACGCAACACTACGTACGAAGCAAACCGAATTTCTGTGCCCCCGCAAGCTTCGCTAGAGCTTGGCTCATCAAAACGCGGTTCTCGAGCGGAGGACAGGATGTTCGCCACAGTCGCACCGATCGCCACCTGGTCAAGCCCTGTGCCGCCCCGGCCTATCGCCGGGCCTGCCCAGGCAAACGTTCTGGAGCCGCTCAAGGCAGTGGCGGTGACGGTCAGAACCGATCGGGACGAGGAGATCGTGGCGCAGGGCGATCCGGCTCGGCATTGCTACCTGCTGGTGAGCGGCTGTGCGCGGACGGTCAAGCTGATGGAGGACGGGCGGCGGCAAGTGGGCGAGTTTCTCCTTCCCGGCGACCTCTTCGGCTGGGAGGCGCTCGACGAGCACGATTTCGGTGTCGAGGCGGTGACGCCGGTGACGTTGCTGCGCTTTCCGCGAAGCGCGCTTGAGACGCTGGTCGATCGGGACAGGCACTTTGCCCGGCAGTTGCGGGCGCTGAGCGCCGGTCAGATCCGGGCGGGGCGGGAGCGGCTCGTGCTGCTTGGGCGAAAAACTGCCTGCGAGCGGATCGCGAGTTTCCTCCTCGAGATGGCGCAGCGGATCCGAGGCGAAGGCGGGGCGATGATCGGGTTGCCGATGAGCCGGGCCGACATGGCGGATTACCTGGGCCTCACGATCGAGACGGTGTGCCGGGGGCTGGCGCAGCTGAGGACGGCGGGGGTGATCGCGGTCGAGCGGTCGAAGATTGTCATCCTCGACCGGCGGGCGCTCGGCGTTGCTGGCTGCGAGACCGTGCATTAGCTGAGGCCGAGGACTTCGGGCCATTCGATCACGCGGTGGAGGCGGCCGACCCGCTCGGCCTCGAACTCGATGATGGCGGGCGGGTTGTACTGCTCGAGCTCGACGCGGGTGGCGGTACGTCGGAGGAGGCGCTTGAGAAAGGCACGCGGGGGCTGACCGGGCTCGGGCGACCAGATCTCCGCGATGACGTGGCAGCCGGGCACGGCGGGCCGGTTGTGGTGGATGAAGACGAGCTCGCCGGGCTGGCGCCAGGGCGCCATGGAATCACCCTCGACCCGGATCGCGAAAACGCCCTCCACGCCGGCGAGGCCGGGGGGGCGGCGGGCCCAGTCGATCGGGCCGCCCAGCATGTTGAGATGAAAAGAGCCCGCGGAGCCGGCCTGCGCGGTGCCGAAGACCGGCACGTCCGCCGAGGAGGAGGATGGATCGGACTGGACATCGGGGCGGTCGGCCGTGGACAAGGAAACGGGCGGTGGAATGGGATCCCCGACGCGGGCGTAAAGCTCCTTCACGGGGACCTCGAGGACCGGGGCGAGACGCTCCGCCACGCGCGGGCTCGGACGCCGCTTGTCGGTGATAACCTTATGAAGTGTCGAGCTTTCCATGCCGGCGAGACGAGCCAGCGCAGCGTTGGTGAAGCCGCGGGCGAGGCGGATCTCATCGACGCGGGAGCGGGGCGAATCGGACTCGGGCATGTGGCCATAATGGCCAAAGACGGCGGAAAAGGCCAGAAGGAAGTTATCAATTAAAAGTTGACGTAATGGCCAAATAGGCCATAGCGTCGTGGCCAATGACGCTCGAACAGTTCCGCAGCTACCACCGCCTCACCTACCAGCAGCTCGCCGACCTCATCGGGCTCAGCGGCAACGACGCACGCCGCACCGTCCACCGCTACGCAACCGGCCAGCGCTTCCCCTCCCCGCAAATGCTGCGGCGAATCCGCCTCGCCACACGCGCCGCCGTGACGGCCGAGGATTTCGTCGCCCAGCATACCACCGCGCATACCACCAACCACGTCACTGCACACCTCACTGCCCTGGGGGCCTGATGGACACGAACCGCTTTCCCCTCTGGAGCCGGGAAGAGGATGCGCGCCTGAGCCGGATGGCCGCGGGCGGACAAACCAAGCAGGAGGTCGCGCTGGCGCTCGGACGGAGCGTCAATGCCGTGGCCTCGCGCGCCGCGGCGATCCGCGTGCGCTTCCGCGGCAACAAAGCCGCCGCACCCGCGCCGGCACTGCGCCGGCGGTGCCTGCGCTGCCGCAACTTCTTCGACGTTCCATCCCGGTTCCGGTTCGTCTGCGACCTCTGCCACACCATCGAGGAGTGGCGCGGCGCGGATCTTGGCTAAGGAGAATCCGATGAGCGCGGCGCTTTCGGTGTGCCAGGAAAAATTCGACGCGGAGATCGTTTCGTTCAGGCTCGAAGAAGCCGGGGCGACGCTGCTCGCGCTGCCCGCAAGCCGGGCGCGCACGGGACTGCGCACCAGCGCCTGGCCGGCCGTGAACGCCTCGGCCGAGGCCTATGGCTGGTCGGGCTCGCGGCTCAAGCCCGCCGTGCCGCCGGCCGCCGCGATCACCCGCATGGACGAAGCACTCGGCTGGATCCGACTCATCCCACAGGAAAACTACGTGCTGAGGCGCATCGTCGGCGCACGCGCGCTGGTGAGCCCGCTCACCGGACGACATCTTTTCTCCTGGCGCAAGCTCGGCACCCTCATCGGCGCCGACGGACGCGCCGTGCAACGATGGCACGCCAAGGGAATCGCAATGATCGTCGCACTGCTCAACGGGGAAACAGAAAAATAGTGATAAAAACTAGATAACTTTTAACAGAAGGATTGAAGAGGAGAGAAAAATTTTCTTCTTTTTCTGAAGAAAAAGAAGCAAAAAGACTTTTTCCCGTTTTCCGGGGGCGGGCGTCGGCCGGGGATTCCGAACGGACGATCGGAGTCCCGGGATGGCGCCGGGTCCCGAAAACGGGGAAAAGTTTTCTGGGTCTCTTTTTCAAAAGAGAACAACTTGAGAAAAGCAAAAACCTGTTCCCGCGAAAGCGGGGGCGGGTTTTTTTGTGCCTCGTCGAGCGCGCGTGCCGCGTGCATGCGCATGAGCGCGGACACAGGAGTGTCCAAGAAAATAATTGGAAAAAAGCTTGCTTCAATGGAGCAGTTTCGATCATATTCTCGACTATGATGGTTGAAGAGAACGCGCGGCGCGGTTGACGCGCCGGCTTCTCGGGTCCCATCGGGAAAATCTGCGACATCGCGAAAGAGAGGTCATTTGCGGCATGCGTGTTCGCAAAGATGCGCGTGCGCGCTTCCTCGAAGCGCTCGCCGCGAGCGGCAATGTCACGCTGGCCGCGGGTGCCGCGCGCGTTCCGCGCAGCAGCCTCTATCACTGGCGCGAGCGCGATCAGGAATTCGCCGCCGCCTGGCTCGAGGCGATCGAGGCGGCGACCGATCTTCTGGAGGCCGAGGCGCGGCGACGGGCGGTGGAAGGTGTCGAGACGACCATCGTCCAGGGCGGACGGATGGTGCGCGACGATGCCGGCAATCCGCTGATGATCCGCCGCTACTCCGACAGCCTGCTCGCCCTGCTTCTGCGCGCCCACAGGCCGGAGAAGTTCCGCGAGAAATCCGCTCCGGGCCACGGCAAAGCCGAGGCCGGGAATGTTCCGTTCACGTTCCGGATCGGCGAGCGCCCGCTTGATGACGAAGACGAGCCCGCATCGGCCGGGCACAAAGACGAAGGCTGACTATGTGCGGCCTTGGCTTTATCCGCGCCAGCGCGAGGCGATCTTCCACAAGGAGCGCTACGGGCTGGTCGAGGCGAGCACCAAGGCGGGCAAGACGATCGCCTGCCTGGTGTGGCTTGCCGAGCGGGCGATGGAAGGGCGCGAAGGCGATGCGTTCTGGTGGGTGGCACCCGTTTACGCGCAGGCGGAGATCGCCTTCCGGCGGATGAAGTTCGGGCTGCCGCGGCTCTATTACACCGCGAACGAAACGAAGCTCTCGATCACGCTCGCGAACGGGGCGGTGATCTGGTTCAAGAGCGGAGAGAAGCCGGACGCGCTCTACGGCGAGGACGTGCATGCCTGTGTCGTCGATGAGGCGAGCCGGGTGCGCGAGGAGACCTGGCACGCGGTGCGTTCGACGCTGACCGCGACAGCGGGGCCGGTGCGCATCGTCGGCAATGTGAAGGGGCGGCGGAACTGGTTCTTTCAGCTCGCGCGGCGGGCCGAGGCGGGCGAGAAGGGAATGCGCTACGCGAAGCTGATCGCGGCGGATGCGGTGGCGGCGGGCGTGCTGAGCGCGGAGGAGGTGCGGGACGCGGAACGCGCGCTTCCCGGCGCGGTTTTTCGCGAGCTCTATCTCGCCGAGCCGTGCGACGACAAGAGCAATCCGTTCGGGATCGCGGCGATCGCGGCGTGCGTTGCCGAGATGAGCGAGGCACGCGCGCGGGCGCTGGGACCCGTGTGCTGGGGCTGGGATCTTGCGAAAAGCCGCGACTGGACGGTTGGCGTGGCGCTCGATGCCGAAGGGGTGGTCTGCCGCATCGAGCGCTGGCAGGGGCCGTGGCAGGAGACGATCGCGCGGGTGCGCGAGGCGACGGCGGGGCTGCCCGCGCTGATCGATGCGACGGGCGCGGGCGATCCCGTGCTGGAGGCGCTGCAGCGCGGGGGAGCGGGGAATTTTTCCGGCTTCACCTTCTCGGCCAAGAGCAAGCAGGGCCTGATGGAAGGGCTTGCGATTGCGATTCAAAGGCGGGAGCTGCGTCTTCCCGACGGGCTGGCGGTGGGCGGGACGCTGCGCGCGGAGCTCGAGGCGTTCGAGTTCGCCTATTCGCGCACCGGCGTGCGCTACGCAGCGCCCGCGGGGATGCATGACGATTGCGTGTGCGCGCTGGCGCTTGCGTGGCGGCAATGGCGCATGCCGGCGCCGGGCGCGGGCGTGCTGGGCTGGATGATGCAGCTTCTGGCGGAAGAGCGGAGCGAGCGGGGGCGCGAGGCGCGGGCCGATCCGCTCCCGTGGCGGGCGAGCGGGGAGGCGGGAGCGCAGGGCTCGGGGCCGGCGGATCTTTACGATGCGGCACGGAAAAAGCTAGGGCTGGCACTGGGGTTTGTCTGCGCGCGCTGCGGGCAGCCGATCGGGGCGAGCCGGGTGAGCGATGGCGTGTGGAGCTGGCATCCGGAATGCCGGTGAGCCGGGAAGGGATGATGAGCGAGGGAAATTCTCCCGGAAGCTGGTGGATGGCGAAGGCGCCGCGGATGAAGCCGGGCGCGGTGCAGCGGAAGCTGGTGCCGACGTCTCAGCCGACGTCTCGGCCGTTCTCCGGGCCGCCGGGCAACATGGCGGTGGGAGGGCCGGGGTCCCCAACGCGGCAAGCGCGTTGGGGTGCCCCGCCGGCCGGGCCGGCGGAAAGAAACCCGACGCAGCCGGCCGATCCTTACGGATGGGCGAGCGGGCGGGATTCGCGCTACCGCGAGGGGCGGATCTACACGCCGCCCGCGGTGCTGCGCGATGTCGATATCGGAACGAATTTCTTCTCCCCGTTCCAGCCGGTGATGCCGTTCGCTCCGCTCACGGGGAATTATGCCCGGGAGTGGGATTATCCGGCTGGCGTCAATATCGATTATCAGCCGCGGCGGCTCGCGCTGATGCAGCAGCTGCGGCTGATGAGCCAGAGCTGGGGGCTTTTGCGCACCGTGATCGAGACGCGCAAGGACCAGCTGCTTGCGGTGCCGTGGGACATCATGGGGCGCGAGGGGCGGGACGGCGGAAAGCGCGCCGGGGAGATCCGGGAATTCTTCCGCAAGCCCGACCGGAAGAACCGGTTTTCGCGCTGGGCGCGGCTGCTGCTCGAGGATCTCTTCGTCATCGATGCGCCCTGCCTTTATGTGTGGCGGAGGGAGAACGACGAGCCCTATGCGATAGAAGTTGTGGACGGAGCGACGATTTTTCCGCTGGTCGATGATGCGGGGCGGCGGCCCGACTGGCCGAGTGCTGCGTTCCAGCAGATCATCAAGGGGCTGCCGGCGATCAACCTGACCGAGCGCGAGCTGATCTATGCGCCGATGCGGCCGCGGCCCGAGCTGCCGGTATATGGCTATTCGCCGGTGGAGCAGATTTATCTCGAGACGACCGAGGGAATCCGGCGCACGCTCTATCAGCTCGATTTCTGGACCGAGGGCACGCTGCCCGAGCTGATGATCACCGTGCCGGACGGCTGGTCGCCGCAGCAGATTGCGATGTTCCAGGCGAGCTTCGATGCGCTGATGAACGGAAGCGCGGCGCTGAAGAGCCGGGTGCGGTTCGTGCCCGGCGGGATGAAGCCGTTCGATATCAAGAACGCGAACGGCGAGGCGCTGAAGAGCGATTACGACGAGTGGCTGGCGCGGCTGGTTTGCTATGCGTTTTCGGTGAATCCGCAGCCTTTCGTGAAGGAAATGAACCGGGCGACCGCGGAGGTGGCGGATGCCGCGGCCAAGGAGGAGGGGACGCAGGCGCTGCAGGCCTGGTTCAAGGGCGAGATCATGGACCCGCTGATCCAGGAGGTTTTCGGCGCCGAGGAGCTGGAGTTCGTCTGGCAGGTGAAGCCGGAGGCGGACCCGCTGGCGCAGGCGGAGCTGGCGCAGATTCACGTGCGCAACGGCATTCGCAGCATCAACGAGGTGCGGGCCGAGATCGGGCTTGCGCCGGCGCCGGAGGGCGGGGTGCTCAGGGTGTACACCGCGGCGGGGGCGACGGCGCTGGCGGCGGGGCTCGAGGGCGAAGCTTCCGGATCGAAGTGAAGGGTCTTGTTTTCTTCTTTTTCCGAAGAAAAAGAAGCAAAAAGACTTTTCTCCGTTTTGGGGGGTGGGCGGCGGTCGGGGACTCCGAACGGACGGTCGGAGTCCCGAGATGGCGCCTGGTCCGGAGAACGGAAAAAAGTTCTTTGGTTCTTTCAAGAAAGAACAACTTTTTCCTGCCGCCCGCTTGCTTGCCGCGCGCCTGCCGGTCGATCGGGGAACGCGGCAGAGAGGAGAGCTCATGAGCGAGGAACCGGGCGAGTTGCAGCTCCGCCGGCACATGTATGTGAACGGGGCGACGCTTTCGCTCCGCTACTGCCTGAGCGACGGTAGCTATGTGGGCGAGATCGACATTGCGGCGCGGGGCGGGCTCGCGACCATGCAGACGCTTGCCTACGATCTTTTGCAGGTGACGAGCGCCTGGACCGAAGGCGACGAGCCCCCGGAGACGAACGCGGCGCCGGTGATGAAGGGATGGGCGTGAGATCATGAGCGGCACCCTTCGGACATTCGCCTTCGCGCAGCAATGGGGGCCGATGGCGGGGTTTCAGCGTCTCGTTCAGGGCGCGGTTGCGGCGCCGACGCAGGGGCCGTGGCTGCCGTGTGGAATTTTCAAGTCCGGAAGCGTGGAAATCGAAGGCAGCGCGACGACGATTGCCGCGGCGGTGCGCCTGGCCAACACGCTCTCATGCCCGCTCAACGGCTACACGGTGCAGATCGGCGGCACGGTCACCGTGGGCGATGTGGTGAGCGTGACCGTGACGAGCAGCGTGGCGGGAAGCGTGACGGCGAGCCATACGGTGGCGAGCGGCGACACGCTCAATGGGATTGCGGCGTCGCTTGCCGCGACGCTTCAGGCGAACGCGGCTTTGGCGGCGGCCGGGTTCATCGTGAACGAAGGTTCCGCGATCGTGACGATGGAGTTTCCGAGCCTGGCGCCGGGGCAGGAGTGGCAGGGCGGCGGAATGGCGCTGGATACGTTCGCGACGGCGCCGCCGATCAACAGCGTGAGCATTGCGGCGAATGTGAGCGGGGCGGCGACGGAGACCGCGACGCTGGGCGTGGTGAGCAACGGCACCACCATGCTGACGCTGAGCAACAGCGCGCCGCACTCCGTTCTGGCCGGGCTTCCCGCGCGCTGGGTGCAGGGGGTGGTCACGACGCTTACCGGTGCCGGCGGCGGCATCAACGTCAACTTCGCCGGAGTGGCATGATGGTCGGGCTTTATTTGCCGATCGCGAAGGTTGATCGCGAGCAGAGGATGGTGTGGGGCTATGCCTCGACGCCGACGCGCGATCTCGACGGCGAGGTGATCGCGCTCGAGGCGATCCGGCAGGCGCTGCCGGGATATATGCAGTGGCGCAATGTGCGCGAGATGCATCAGCCGAGCGCGGTGGGCGTGGCCGAGGAGGCGAATGTCGATGCGACGGGCCTCTATCTCGGGGCGAGGATCGTCGACGACGATGCGTGGAAGAAGGTGGTTGGCGCCGTTTACAAGGGATTTTCGATCGGCGGCAATGTGACCGAGCGCGACGGAAGCACGATCACCGGGCTTGAGCTGATCGAGATTTCTCTCGTGGACAGGCCCGCGAATCCCGATTGCAGAATCGAGGTGGTCAAGGCGGCGGCAGCGGGAGGCGAGGCGGGGCGCGAGGCCGGGGTGACGCTCGAGCGCGAGGAGATCGGGCTGATCGGGCGGCTTTTGGCGAAGCTCGCCGGGACCGGTGCGGGGAGGAAGGGAAAAGAGCCCGAGGGCGACGGGGAGTTTGCCGACCCGGGCTATCGGGCGGATGGGAAGAAACGTTACCCGATCGAGTCGGAAGAGAATATCCGCGCCGCCTGGAGCTACATCCACGAGGAGAAGAATGCGGCGGAATACACGCCTGAGCAGCTTGCCGCGATTCGGCGGCGGATCATCGCTGCCTGGCGGCGGGTGATCGACCCGGAGGGGCCGCCGGCCGCGGAGGCGGCGGCGAGAGACGAGGGCGGCGATATCTCACCAGGAGTGGAGAGGATGGCGGAAGGCGATCTGGGCAGGCGCGCGGCCGAGGGTGCGCATACGGGGCATCTGAAGAAGGCGATGCAGCATCTCGGCGAGGCGCATAAATGTCTCGGCGCCGGAATGGCGTGCGTGGCGCGCGCGGAGCGCAGCCTTGGCGCCAAGGACGATGCGAAGGATGACGCGGCGGGCGGCGCGGCGCACGAGCTTGCGCATGCCGCGCGGCATTTCGAGCGCGCGCAGGAGAGCCACGTGCTCGCGCACCATCATCTGGCGGCGATGGCGGGCGGCCATGCGGGCGAGCGCGGTGAGGAGCCTGGCGATGCGGAGGCGGGCCTTTATGCGCCCGAAGCGGGGCTCGCGCCGCTCGGGCTCGACCAGATGACCGAGGGGCGGGTTCCGGATTATGCCGTGGACAGGCCCTATCCCGGCAAGAGCGCGGGCGCGCGGTTCGCGGCCGAGGCCGCGACGCTCACCAAGCGCGAGGCCGATGCGCTCGCGGAGGCGGCCTATCTGAGGGGAAAGGTGGAGGCGCTGGAGAAGGCGCCTTCTTCGCCGCGGGCGAAGCTGTTCGCCGTGCCGCGCGGGGCGTTCGGCGTGAGCGAGGCCGAGGAGCCGAGCACGGTGGAGACGCTGCTGAAGGGTGTGAATCTCGATGCGACCGGGCCGGCCGAGCGGCAGGCGGCCGGCGCGCGGATGATTGCCAACATGATCACCGGCGGGCTGGGCCGCGCGGTGATCGGCGATCCGAGCTTTCGCGGCGGCGCGGGCGCCGGCCGTTCGGCCCGATAAGGAGAGATCCATATGCTGAACAACGAAATTGTCGCCGCGCTGCTTGCCAATGACGGGTTCATCAAGGGAATCGGCAGCAAGCTCGGCACGATCGCCAAGGCCGATACGATCGGCCAGGCGACGGGGCTGCTGTGGTACGACCTGCGCCCGGTGGTGCAGCTGCTCTATCCGTTCAAGGAGCTGATTCCGGAAATCAGCAGGCTGCCGCGGGTTTCTGCCGATGGCGGCAATGCGTTCCACTGGAAGCGCATCACCGCGGTCAATCCGGGCGCGATCGCGCTTGGCGTGAGCGAGGGCAATCGCGGCGGGCGCATCGCCATCACCGAGCAGGATCAGCAGGCGAGCTACAAGACGCTCGGGCTGGAATCGAGCGTGACGTTCGAGGCGCGGCTGGGTGCCGAGAATCTGACGCCGGACGCGCTGGGCGTTGCCGTGCAGTCCACGCTGCGCAGCGTGATGATCGGCGAGGAGCAGGCGCTCATTCTCGGCAATGCGAGCACGCCGCTCGGGCAGACGCCGACGCCGACGCTTGCGGCGGGTGGGAGCGCCGGGAGCTGGGCGGCCGGCACGGCTTATGTGGCGTGCGTGGCGCTTTCGGGCTATGGCTGGCTCAACACGACGCCGTGGAACGGCGGCACCGGGACGGGCGGCGTGCCGGGGCAGATCACGAAGAACAATGCCGATGGCTCGGCGGATGTTTTCGGTGGCGGATCGGCCAAGCCGAGCGCTGCGGCGAGCGTGACGGTGAGCGCGAACCAGAGCGTGACGGCGACGGTTGCGGTGGTGCCGGGGGCGGTGGCCTATGCGTGGTTCGCGGGCACGGCGAGCGGCGCGCTTTATTTCCGCGGCGTGAGCTGCACGAACCAGGTGACGCTCGGGGGGCCTGGGGCGACGACGAGCCAGCCGCTGAGCGCGCTGCAGGTGGGCGGCGCCTATCAGGACAATTCGACGAATCTGCTGCTGCCGGATGGGATTCTTTCGCAGATCTTCGGCAGCGTGTTCGGGGCCGCGCCGGGCACCGCGATGGCGGGCAACCCGAACCTGCCACAGAATCTGAGCCTGAGCGCCGGCGGCTCGCTGATCTACACCGCGCCGGCGGGGAACACGGGGCTTACCATCGCGGGCACCAACATCGCCGAGTTCGACGCGGTGCTGCGCGCGGCCTATGACCAGTACAAGCTGGGATTCGACCGCATTCTCATGAGCGCCGCCGATATTCAGAACTTCATGGGCACGATGCTCGGGCAGAACGCGGCGGCTTCGTTCCGCATCTTCTTCGATGCCGATGCGGAGACGGGGCGGATCATCGCGGGCCGGCGGGTGACGAGCTATCTCAACAAATGGTTCGGCAACACGCTGGATATCGAGGTGCATCCTTTCCTGCCGCCGGGCACGGTGCTGTTCTGGTCCGACCGGACGCCCTACGAGCTCGCGGGTGTGGCGAACCTTCTCGAGGCGCATGTGCGGCAGGATTATTACCAGATCCAGTGGCCGTTCCAGAGCCGGCGCTACGAGTACGGCGTCTATTGCGACGAAGTGTTCGCCTGCTATTTCACCCCGGCTTTCGCGGCGATCACCAACCTCAATGCACCGACCGGCAACGCGGGCATTTGAGCCGTGCTCGTGCAGGTGCCGGCGGGAATCACCGCGGTTTCGGTGCAGCAGCAGGAGTTCGCCCCGGACCGGTTCGGGATCATTACGGTTCCGGACAATCTGGGAGAATACCTGATCGGGCTTGGGGTTGGGTTCGCGGCGGTGTCGGAGCGGCCGCCGCCCGCGGCGGAGCGGGCGGTGGACGGTGTGACGGGGGGCGTAACCGCGGGAGGGTCCGCGACGGGGGCGGGGACGGGGACGCTCGCGAGCGTGGGGACGCCGGCCGCGGCGCATCTCAAGACCGGGGCGGCGGTGGGCTCGGCGCGCGTCGCGGATGCCGCGGCATCTGCGGGCGGGAACGCACGGCAGGAAGATGCGGCCGGGAGCCGGCGGGAGACCGATGCCGGGCGTTCGCGGGAGCGGAAATAGACGATGCGGGCCGATCTTCTGCATGTCGTCACGGTGGTGGCCAATCCGCTGCTCTGGGAAAGCCGTGTGCGTCTCTATCGCGAATTCGAGCGGCACATGCGCGAAAGCGGGGTGCAGCTGAGCGTGGTGGAGTGCGCGTACGGCGAGCGGCCGTTCCAGTGCGCCGGGACGGAGGGGGTCACGCATATCGGCGTGCGCGCGAAAACGACTGCGTGGTCGAAAGAGTGCTTGCTGAATCTCGGGATTCAGCGGCTGCCGGCCGCGGCGAAATATGTCGGGACCTTCGATGCCGACATTTTCTTCCGCCGGCCGAACTGGGCGGCGAACGTGGTGAATGCGCTGCAGCTTTACGAGGTGGTGCAGCCATGGTCGGATGCTTACGATCTCGGGCCCCATGACGAGCATATTCAGCACCACAAATCCTTCGCCACTCAGTTCGTGAGCGGAGAGCCGGTGGTGCCGGAGGGGCCGAGATGGTGGCGCTTCGGCGGCGGTCCGTACGACTATCCCCATAGCGGCTATGCCTGGGCATGGACGCGCCAGGCGCTCGACTGGTGCGGGGGACTTTTCGAGCTGGGCGGGATGGGCTCGGGCGATCATCACATGGCGCTTGCCATCGCCGGCCGCGCCGAGCGATCCGTGCCGGGCGGCGTTTCTGCGGGATATCGGCGGGCGCTGATGCGCTGGCAGCACAATGCGCTGCACCTCAACCGAAATATTGGTTGCGTTACGGGAACGATCGAGCATCGCTTCCATGGGCGCAAGCCGGACCGGCAATATCTGCGGCGGTGGGACATGTTCGTGCGCCACGATTTTGACCCCGACACCGACCTCAAGCGCAACAGCCAGGGCGTGCTTGAGTTCGCCGGCAACAAGCCGGAGCTGATCCGCGAGTGGAATCTCTACCTCGCGATGCGGAACGAGGATGTCAACTCGCTTTGAGCGCGGTGGGCACGGTGGGCGCGGTGGGCGGGACGAGCGGGACGGGCGGGACGAGCGAAGATGGCAAATCCGCGTGACCTTGCAAGCCTCGGCGATGTGAAGGCGTTCATCAGCCCACCGCTTACGGGCACGGGCGCTTCGGACGCGGTGTTGGCGACGCTGATTTCCGGGGTGAGCCGTTCGATCGAGGCATATCTCGGCCGTGAACTGATGGCGCAAACTTGGAGCGAGATGCGCAACGGCACCGGGCAGGAACGGCTCGCGCTGAGGCGGTTTCCGGTGATCGGAGTCTCGAGCGTGACGGTGGAGACAGAGGCGATTCCGGCGGCGGGTAACCCGCCGACCGCGAGTTGGGGCGGCTACACGTTCGATGACCGGTTCGTTTATATCGGGGCGGGGTTTCTCGGCTTTCCGCGGCGCTTCGTGCGGGGCGTGCAGAATGTGCAGGTGGTTTACACGGCCGGCTATGTCACACCGGGGATGATTGCCGTGGCTGGGTTGCCCGGATGGGCGGCGGACACCGCTTATGCGGCGAACGCGGAGGTGATTGCGGCTGGGTATGTGTTCACGGCGATGACGGGCGGGACGAGCGGAGCGAATGCGCCCGTGTGGCCCGCGCAGCTCGGCGCGAGTGTTACGGATGGCGGAGTGATCTGGCAATGCAGCGCGGCGGCGGTGGGGCTCGTTCCGGGTGCGCAGATGCTTCCGGACGGGATTCAGGTGGCCGCGATGCAGCAGATTGCGCTCACCTTCAAGCAGCGCACGCGAGTGGGAGATAGCGCAAGCGGCGAGGGGCCGCAACGTGTGACCTACATGAACCAGGCGCTGCATCCGACGACGCTGGCGATGCTGGAGCCTTATGTCGATTGGGCGTTTCCGGGCGATGTCTTCTGATGGCGCTCGGACGTGAGGCGATCTACAGCGCGCTTTTTTCGCAACTGGCCACGTTGCTCGCAGCGCCGATCGGCCCGTTCAACTATGCGGGGCGGCGGCCGGTTTCGATGGGCACGATTGCAGCAGAGCAGTATCCGGCTTTTGTCCTGGTTGAGAAGGGCGAGAATTACGATCGAAGCCGGCTTTTTGCGCCAGCCAAGGTGGCGCTGCTTGCCGATCTTTTCATCTACTCGCTGCAGGGCGAGGTGCCGGATGAAAGCGATGTGAGCACGCTGAATATTCTTGCGGATGCGGTGGAGGACGCGGTTCAGGCTGCGTGCGGGCCGACGGCGCAGAATACGTTGGGTGACCTGGTGGTGGACGCCTGGATCCTCGGGCGGCAGGTGGTCACACCGGGTTCCTACGCACAGCGGCAGAGCGAGCAGGTGATGAATCTCGCCGTAACGCTGCCGCACAGTCGATGAGCTACGGATCGCTTCCGGTCTGGCTCGACCCGACGGCGTGGGCCGGGCGCAGGCTCTCGCCGCCCGCGGGGCAGGATATCGGGACCATCCAGAGTGAAATTGCGGCTCAACTTGGGGGGTATTTCTCAACTGCGGGGTTGAATATCCCGATCTATGTGTTTCCCGACTTCGACCAGGACACGTGGTGGAACAGCACAGCGATTGCGTTCATCCTGATCTCCTATCACGGGAGCCGGTTCGGCAAGCCGATGACGACCGACTCAATGGTGCAGGAACGGATTGTGAGTTTCGACGTGCATGTCGAAGCGCGGCAAACGGCGTGGGCGTTGACGGGGCCTGGCAGCGTCTACGCGCTGATCGATGCGATCGAGGCGGCTTTGACTGGTTTCAGGCCAAGCTCGTGCCGCAGCGCCTATTTTGCCGAGGAGCGATTCGGCGAGCAGGAGAGCGAGGGGAGAGTCTGGCTCTACGACATGCGGCTCGAGGTGCCGACATTGAAGCTGAAGACCGAACCGGCTTATGCGCTCGCCAACCTGGTCCGGGCCCAGATGTATGTGGCTGCGCTCGCGGCGGAGC